>CAVALL010000026.1:16293-21597 GCA_963589675.1 Alistipes onderdonkii
GCTTCTGAGATGTCTGAATCTGCTCTAATGGGTTCTTTCGTAGTCCTGTAACTCTTTATTTTTGTCTTCTTTTTGTCTTTCTTGTTCTTCGTCTTTGTCTTTCAGATAGAGGTATATGGATCCAAAGACATCAAAGACGAAGAAGAATAAAGAGATGCATGCTAGTACACTCAGGACAGTGCTAGCAGACTTTCTCCATTTCATTCTACGGATATAAGATAAGAAGAGAGGCATTGATGTCGATAACATGTATAGATAGGTAATTAAGACAGCTAATACTAGATAGATAGGAGCTGCAAACCATACTAACGGATTCATCATACCTAAGAAGACAAGAAGAGAGAGGATATAGTTTACGATATACCACAATATCTGACTGATCTTGATGTTCATTGCAAATCGGTTGATATTGACCGCTGGTTTCTGTAGATAGAATAGGGGAACAATGATATTGATGAGAGAGATCAGTAATAGAACACCCATACAGATTAAATAAGCATCACCTAGATGATCAGCAATCGCATTGACTTTTTCGGTATTGATGGTTATATCGAGTATGATAAAGGCAACCAATACCGTTATTTGGCTAAGATACATCCCGATTGTTTGAATCAACATTAAAATCTTGTTTGCTTTCATAGTTGTTCTCCATCAACATTATAAGACACTCCGAAGTGAAAGAAAGAAAAATCATTATGGTTAGTAGGAAAGAGACATAATAAGAATGAAGACTTTGAAGTACTTCAATGTGACATTGAAGTGACATTGAAGTTGACATTGAAGTGACATTGAAGTAGACTTTTAGAGAGGTGATATTATGCTGCTAACGGATATTTTCAATGAGTTCAATGTGGAAAACGGAAGATTCGAATCGAAAGCCAGACTAGATAGAGAGAATGTCTTAGGCTGGTTAAAGACGATAGCTGGCTTTGCCAATGCAAAAGGTGGCTGTTTTGTAGTCGGAGTAGAAGACAAGACAAATAAACTGATTGGCTTTGCTCTTGATGAACTAGATAAAGAGAAACTCTTCTTTTACAATCAGATAAAAGAGCATTTTGATACATTGCCTGAGATCGATTCGAAAACAATGGAATATCAGACCAATGGAAAGAAGAGATATATTCTTGTCTTTCATGTCTTAGAGTCTTCTATCAAACCGGTCATTCTGAAAATGCAGGGCGCTCCACTTATCTATGTCAGAAGAGACGGATATACCAACTATGCGACAGTAGAAGAAATCATGAAAATGGCAAAGTACAGCATCAATCCCAAATATGACAGGGATATCACAGATGTCATCTTTGACTTTGATGATTTCACGAAGTTGAGAAAATTCTATTCCGACAATGTCGGCAAGGAATTGAAGATAAAGGATTTGGAATCGATTGGATTCTATGACGAGAAGAAGAGACTGTATAAGGGATCGAATCTGTTCCGTGATGATTATGACGGAAAAGACTTACATGTCGTCTTCTCCCTCTATGAGGGACTGACAAGAGGCGATGATGTCATATTATCGAGCAATGAATTCAAAGGAAATGCTATCGATTGCTATAAGTTTCTTTTCGATAGCGTTGATTTCAGAATGAATCATGGATTCATTAAGAAAGATACTTATCGAGTGGATAAGGATGCCTATCCAAAAAGAAGTCTATTTGAAGCAATCATCAATTCCATTGCACATAAAGACTACTATATCGATGGAAGTGCAATCTATGTGAATATGTTCAAGGATAGACTTGTCATCTCCTCTCCTGGAACACCATACGGAAAAGAAGAATTAGAAAGAACGTATGACTTAGCTGCCTTTGCATCAAAAAGAAGAAATGAATTGATATCTGCTATCTTTGTCCTCTGTCATGCGATGGAAGCAAAAGGGACAGGATTTGAAAAGATTATGGATGACTACAAAGAGGAAGATGAAAGCCACAAACCCTTTATCTATTCTAAGAACAATCAGTTCTCCATCGTCTTGCCAGATCGGACCTATGCTGATGGTGTCAATGTAGATAATGAAAGCATCCTATTGCTTGCACCTATCAAGGATACGACTCGCTTTGATATTTCAGTGTTGTCCTATTGCTATACAAGTCCACGAAGCATCAAAGAAATCGCAGAACATTTGAATGTATCGGATTCAACCTATTTCAGAAAAGGTGTCATATCCAATCTAGTCGAACAAGAGTTCCTTCTTCAATCGAAGAATGGAAACAAGATCGAATACAGTTCAAACAAGGATAAGATCAAGCTGAGGTAGAGGCTTTGAAGTTACTTCAAAGAGACATTGAAGTGACATTGAAGTAGAGATTGAAGTAACTTTGAAGTTGATTATCAATAAATTGTATGTAACCGCTCTAAAAATCTCAAATCTTCTAAATTGTCAATAAATTGTTAAATAAAAAGCAGATAACATTTGTCTTAGTTATCTGCTTTTGACTTTGTACGATTATCTCAAGTCTACTTGGTAGCTGACGATGACTCCTTTATAGGTTGTCTTGATGAAGTCAGCTACTTTATCGCTCAATAAGGATTCACAGAGTGCATCCATCTTGGTCTTATATTCTTTGTCATTCTTGTATTTGGATACGCTGAGTGCAAGGACATTGGCGTTCTTGTCTTTGACGGTATCATTCTCAGTAGGAAGGGATTCATTGGCTTCTAATCCACCAGTGAGTGCACTGTTTACAGGAAGGACACCATAGTCATAATCCGCAACTGCTAAAGCAAGTTCGGATTCATTAAGAGGTGTGATATTGCTAGGAAGGTTTGTCGGAACTCCTTCACTATCTAATTCATAGGAAGTGATGACTCCAGCATCTTTCAGTAGATCAAGTGCTCTGATCTCATTGGATACATCATTGCAGATGCAATAGGTAGCAGTTGTCTTGATGGATTCGAATTCACTTGCTTTCTTCTTTCCTTCATAGATACGAAGTGGTTCAAAGTGAACGGTGACAGCCGGGAATAACTTGGTGTAGGTGTAATCAGTGGAGTAGGTTGTCTGATTGCCATCATAATTCTGAAGGTAAGGACGATGCTGGAAATAGTTTCCATCGTATTCTCCGCTTTCTGTAGCATCATTTGTGATGCTCCAGTCTAATACGGTGACCTGAAGATCGTATCCCTTCGCTTTCAGATCTTCTTTGCATACTCCATTTAAGATCTCAGCATGCGGCTTCTGGGAACAGGCAATGGTGATTACCTTGGATGTATCCTCTTTGCAGGATACTAAGGACAGAACGAATAACGGAAGAACAAATATACTCTTTTTCATGATGATTTTCTCCTTTTATCTAGTTTCTTTGCAAGATACAGACCGACTTCCTGAATGACTTCGACGATGACAACGACTAGTATGATGAGCAACCAGAACACTGGACTTGTCTCAAAGGTCTTGGAATGTCCCATATAGTAGGAATAAATCTGAGAGATAAGACCGCCTGCTCCGATGTTGTAAGCAAAGCTTGTATATCCGATGATGTTGACAAATGTGACACAGACACCTAATAGAAGAGAACTTCTCGCCTCTGGCAGTAATACTTTCCTAACGATGGTGAAGTCACTTGCCCCCATGGATTTGATGGCTTCAATCTTACCTACTTCAACATCCGTTAGGGACTGTTCTACAATTCTAGCTACATAAGCAAATGATGAGAAGAACAGTGGAATGACCATCGTATACCAGGCACCTGTTCCCTTTCCTAATAATAGACGAGTCAAAGGTAAGAGGATGACTGTGATGATAAGGCATGGAATACTACGTAAGAAGTTAACAATCGCACCTAAGATCAGATTGACGATTCGATTCGGCCTTAATCCAGTTCTCGATGTGACTTTGAGTAAGACACCAAGAGGAAGACCGACAAGATAGGCTAAGATGAGAGATATGACACTCATCAACAATGTCTCATATATCGCTTTAACAATATCGATGTTCTCAATCATAGTTCTACCTCCTCGCACTGAATGCCTTTGATGGAGAGGAACTGAAGGACTTTATGACATTCCTTCTCATCGACAGGTCTTTTGATGACTGCCTGACCATAGACTTTTCCATCCTTCACCTTCGTATCGGCATAGACGAGATTGACAAGGACATTGCAGTTTAAGACAATTTCCGATAGGATCGGTTCATCGGCATTCCCGTCAAAGAGGATTCTAAGCATTCTCTTATCATCAAGATTGGTATGAATCTTGCTAGAATAGAGAAGCTGTTTTGTTATCTCCGCTTTCGGAGAAAGGAAGACATCATCGATAGGACCATTTTCAACAATCTTAGCCTTATCAAGGATACAGACCTTGTTGCAGATGGCTTCGATGGTATTGAGCTGATGGGATATCATGATGATCGTGATACCCTCAGTCTTATTCAATGAGGATAGTAAGGAGAGAATGGATTTGGTGTTCTCGCTATCTAATGCACTAGTCGCCTCATCGCTGAGTATGACTTCTGGTTTCAAGGCTAGACATCTAGCGATACTGACTCTTTGCTTCTGTCCTCCGGATAGTTCAGAAGGATAAGCGTTATACTTCTCTTCCAAGGAAACTCTTCTTAAGGCTTCCATTGCTATCTCTTTTCTCTTCTTTCTATCAACCTTATGTATCTCAAGACCAATCATGACATTCTCAAGACAGGTCTTCTGATCCAACAGATTGAATGACTGGAAGATCATTCCAATCTTTCTCTTATCCTCTCTGGAAACCCTTTGGGTAGGAGAACAAAGCAGCCGATCCTTGAAATAGATATTGCCTGACTCAAATGTCTCTAAAGAGTTGATACATCGGACAAGAGTGGATTTACCGGCACCTGAAAGACCTAATACACCATAGACATCCCCCTTCTTCACATCGAGAGATATGTCATCTAAGACTAGGTGAGAGTCAAAGCTTTTCGATAGATGTTCGATTCTGATTTCTGATTCCATATAACCTCCGAAAAAGAAAAAAGTCCCGTCCTTTACACAAACAGTCGTGCTTAAGGACGGGACTAACCGTGTTACCACCTTAATTCGTCTTACAGTCACCTGTAAAACCTTAGAGAGTTCAATCGTCTAAACTCATTTGCTGTGACGGGCATACCCGGGGAAAGCTACTAACTTCACTTTACCAGCTCAGAGGCCATGTTCATCATCCTTATCTGTCCTGCTTCCACCGTCCAGGACTCTCTATGAGAATATCTATGACTACTCTTCCTCGTCATCGCTTTTGCGGTTTCTATTTTATTTGTTTTGCTTTCAAATTCAATTGAAAAGTGAATGAGAAAGAAAAATTTAATAAGCAAAAAAGAGGATGAATAAATAAGCA
>CAVALL010000027.1:0-21276 GCA_963589675.1 Alistipes onderdonkii
ATTTATAACTATATCATATGAAAGAACTGAAATCACTTGTCTATGAGGAAAAACGTTCCAAGTTCATTGGTTACCTCTATGAAATCGAAGATGAAAAAGACTTAGAACTCATCAATGAAAAACTGGTTTCAAGTTATCCGAAAGCAAACCATTTATTGAAGGTGCTACGCTATAAGAACCATTTTGGCGTGTATGTTTCGGAAGCCAGTGAGGACAAGGAACCCATCTCTTCCATGAAGAAGACAAGGAATCTTTTGGAAAGGAAAGACATCCGTGATATTGGAATCTACATTGTCCGTATCTTTGGAGGCACAAAGCTTGGTGCATCCAGACTTGACCATGTCTATTTCACTCTTGCTACGACGCTGCTTCAAGACTTTGAAAACAGGAAATGAGACTCCTTCCTAAGATTAAGCATCAATCGTGATATAATTGAAACTAAAGAAAGAAGAAAAAACATTAT
Source organism: Alistipes onderdonkii (assembly GCA_963589675.1). Lineage (GTDB taxonomy): Bacteria > Bacillota_I > Bacilli_A > RFN20 > CAG-288 > Enterosoma. Next base: position 464 of record CAVALL010000027.1, read on the forward strand.
GAATGAAAACGAAATCAATCAGAATCCGGCTACTGAAAATGAAGTGAAAGGAAAGGCTGAACCAAAAGCCAACTTCATACCTAAGACTCATCCGAATGAGAAAAGCAGAATCGGCCATGCTGTTGCAGTCTTAAGCGGCAAAGGCGGTGTTGGCAAATCCTTTACGTCCTGCTATATCGCAACCGAACTTGCAAGACGCGGATACAAAGTAGGCATCTTGGATGCCGATATCACAGGACCTAGTGTTCCTTTTGCCTTCGGTGTAAAAGGACCGGTCTATTCTGAGTCTACTTACATCGAACCGGTCAAGAGCAAGGGCGGCATCGAAATCATGTCCTCCAATCTTTTGTTGGACCATCCTGATGATCCTATCGTCTGGAGAGGTGCTATGATTTCTACTCTCATCGAACAGTTCTATACCGAAGTCGTCTGGGATGTTGATTATCTCATCATCGATATGGCACCTGGAACAGGAGACATCGCTTTGACTGTCTTCCAGAAGATTCGTCTTTCTTCTGCCGTATTAGTCGCATCTCCACAGTCACTTGTCACACAGATTGTTGAAAAGAGTGCAAAGATGGCTGAGATGTTATCTGTACCACTTCTCTCCCTTGTGGAGAATATGGCTTATGTCAAATGCCCACATTGCAACGAACGTATCGATTTATATGGCAAGGTGAATGATCGCATCGGAAAAGACCATGGCATACCGGTCTTTGATGAAATCCCTTTTGATCCTGAAATTGCAAAGCATATGGATAGCGGAACAATTGAAGATCTTCATGTCGACTATCTCGACAGCACTGTAAATGCCATCATCAAGAACTCAACTCTTGAGGATTCTTTGTAAATGAGCGAAAACAGGGTTGAAAGGTTTCTTTATCTCTTCAAGGAACTAGAAAGAGAGGTCATTGCTCTTACTAACATAGAGAGCGATGGCTATGTCTCTTTTTCACGTGCCTTGAATCAAATCTATAATGATAAATCTCACCCCTTGCTTTCGGATTACGATAATTATTCCTACCTAAGGTCCGCATCGGACTTAAGAAATCTTCTCTCTCATGAAAATGATACCTGTGTTCCAACGGAGGAATTCATTTCAAAAGGGGAGAAACTGCTATCAAAGCTGAAACATCCGACTACCGTCTATGATATTGCTACTAAGGATATTGAATCCTGCAAGAAAAAAGATAAGGTATCCTCTGTTATGAAAAAGATGAACCTGCTCGGTTTATCCCATTTTCCAATCCTGGATGAAAAAGGCGTTGTGATCGGTGTGTTTTCCCGATCCACGATATTTGATGGAATCTTGCAAGGCATCTTCTATAATGAGAATTCTATTGTAGCAGACTATGATCTAGTCAGTGGAACGGGCTCTCATCTGAATGAATCATTCCTTTTCGTATCGAAGAGGACAACGGCGGATAAAGTCTTTTCCTATTTGAAGGACCGTTCTCCGCATAAGAAGAACATCACCTGTCTATTCGTCACTCAGAACGGAAAGAAGGAAGAAAGACTATTGGGTATCTGTACACTTAGCGATTTAGCTAAAATCAGTGAATGAAAAAACCTGTGAGAAGTCTCACAGGTGATTGATCAAGATGGTGAGGCTGGAGTGACTCGAACACTCGGCCCTCTGCTTAGAAGGCAGATGCTCTATCCAACTGAGCTACAGCCCCATCGCTTTCTGCAAAGCCTAATAATAATAACGCAACTCCATTCTTAATTCAAGAACATTTTTATGAAAGCGTTAGAAAGAACTGAAAAAACAAAAAACTCTAGGCATCTCTTGTTAAAATGAGATATAGTTTAAAGGTAATGAAGGAGGTATCGATATGATTACCAATCAGGAACTGAAACAATTTCATCTTCAGTTTAAAGCGTTAGAGAAAGATATCAAAGAATATTCAACGATTGTCATATATCGTCATAAATCACCGGATTTTGATGCGTTAGGTGCCCAGATGGGACTTTATCGCTGGATTCGTCTCAATTATCCGGATAAGGAAGTTCATTATGTCGGAGACAGACATCCTGACTTGATGCCCGATTTGTTCCCTTATCCTGAAGACTTGGATGAGACCTTCTTTCAGAAAAAGCATCTTGCCATCGTTGTCGATGTCTCAAATCGTTCTAGAATCGCTGCTGACCATATCTCGATGGCCGAGAAAGTGATAAAAATCGATCATCATCCTCTTCCTTCCGAAGGAGAAGGATATGGTGATCTTCTTATCATTCATGATACTCGTCCTGCCGCAGCTGAAATCGTTGCCTTGTTTGTCTTATCCCGTTCTAAGAAATATAAGGTCGACAAGGATGTTGCAACTGCTCTATATTGCGGTATTGTCGGAGACACAGGTAAGTTCACTTATCAGGATACCGATGGTGCTACATTACGTATCGCAGGTGATTTAGCTGATTATGGTGTCGATATCAATACCCTTATCTTCGATATGTATTCTCTCGACCAGAGAAGGCTTGATATTCTCAAAGAATGCCTGAATCATTATGCCATCACGGAAAAAGGAACGGCCTATTATGTCTTTGATAAAGATATGATGGCTAGACTCAATATGACTGTTGATCAAGGAAATCTTCATATCAATGTTTTCCGTGACATGAAAGGCGTCAAGGCTGCAATGTCTGTAACCTGGGATGAAGCGAATCATCATTACCGTGTGTCCTTGCGTTCAGCAAAAATCCATGTTTCACCAGTTGCTGTCAAGTTTGGTGGCGGTGGACACGACTTTGCTGCCGGATGTCACATTCAGTCACTTGATGAGCTTCCGAAGATCCTCGCTGAGGTTGATGCTCTTTAGTTAAGACAATGAAACGGATTCTGTATTGATGCAGAGTCCGTTTTTATATGTCACTCTTTGATACGAATATTCGATAGCACAGCCTATTTTGTTTTCTAGTTCTGTCTTTTTGTTATCGATATCACTGGATACATTGATAACGGCTTTATATGATGTATTCTTCACTTCATCATAGAGGGAAGAATAAGAGAAGGAATGATTTGACAGGAATAGATATAAGCCATCCTCGGTCTTGAAATTATCATGCGGTGTATCCGCATTAGCTTCCGTGAAAATAGAATCGGTAAAATGATAAGAACGGAAAGGAACGGTAGAATTGGAATACGTGTAACTGGTTGAAAGATAATCTACACCGGTATCATACGTGTATTCATTCATGATTTTGATTAAATCGGAGGTAGTAAAGACACGGTCAAGAATATCATCATAAGTCTTGATCAGTTTTCCGTTTTCATAAAATAAGAGAGCAGAATCAGACAGAGAAGGAGTGGAAGTCTTGCTGAGATTGAAGACAGACAAGGTAATATACGGGAATATAACCTTGGTCTGTCTGATGTAATCTTTCATGACAATGCTAAAATTGTCACAACTTCCGCATCCAGCTGCATAAACAAAGAGAGGAAAACTCATCTTTCTTTCAATCATCGAATCAAAGTCGCTTTCATAAAGTTTGTTGACTAGATATTCCTCACTGTTGTTGATCATCTCTTTCGTTGAATCGCTATGGAAGAGGGGAATCTTATCCTTGTTATCTTTTCTACAGGAAACAAGAAGAAGAGGCAAAAGCAAGAAAAGAAATGACTTACGCATGGAAAATCTCCTCTAAATACTTCGTATTAAGAGTGATATCTTCTTTCTGAACGGATTCGTTCAGCTCTTTGAGCGCTTTTTGATAAGTTGAGGATGTGCTATCTCCTTCGTCTACTTTTGTTTTTGATTTGATGTTTTTCAGTTCGGGATAATAGGTGTTTGTGTAAGACAGCGTTCCATCACTGTTTCTTTCCACTCCGTTCTGATTGCTGAAGACAGAAAAACGGTAATCTCCATTTTCAAAAGAAAGCATGGAAGGCACATAGCCTGCTTCGTTTCCATATGCATCCATTACCATGAAATCAGTCAGATGGTATTTCTTGCAGAAATCGGACCAAAGAGAACTCACATGTTCTCCGATTGTTCCTTCTTCTCTTTTCAGTTGCATATAACCATCTGTCTCATAATAATACAGTTTTGCATCGCTGTTCTTTTCCAAGAATGGCGTTAAGACTAGAGTGTTATAGTTTTTGCAGTCTGAACATCTTCGCCAGGTGAATAGCACGTTGCATTTTGTATTAGCGCCGATCTTGCCATCCAATGCAGTAGTTGTAAAACCAAGTGTGATTTCGCTTTTACAGACCTCATCCTGTTCGGAGAGGATAAAGGAATAACTATCTTCCCTTGTTGAATATTCGACGTCATTGAGAATGTACCTATTTGTTAAGTATGCTTTGTCTTTTAACATCTCATCTAAGTCATCTCTTGAACTCAATGAATTCAGATAAGTATCGGAAAGTTTTCCGTTCTGGTAGAAAAGGAATCCTGGAAAACCATTCAGCTTCGGATAGAGGAACGCATATTTTCCCTCCGAATTTGTCTTCTCATCATAGGCAGATGCATAGACGGATCGGTCCACCTCGTAGATGAGAGCACTAGTTTCCTTGATATAGGATTTCAAGACCTCTTTTGTGCTTGCACAATAATGACATCCTTCCAAAGAGACATATAAAAGACAGGAATCATATCTTGTGATGTCCTGTAGTTCTTTGACGGAGTGTATCATCACCGTTGAATCGATGTCCTCTTTTCTTGAGAGAGAGACACGTGTCTCCGTCTTTTCTCCACAGGAAGAAAGAGAACAAAAAAGGAGGCATAAACCTGAAAGCGTCCATAGTGTTTGATGTTTCATAATTTATACCTCCAATAGATATTACAGACGGAAATCGAATCTGTTCTAAATTACGCTTTAGAGTTTGAGAAGTCTAGCCGTATCAAGAGCGATCATCAATTCTTCATCGGTAGGAAGGACAAGGACTGGAATCTTGCTATCGGGTGCGGAAATGATTCCTTCCTTTCCTAAACGTGTGACCTCATTTAAGTTCTCGTCGATCTTGATGCCTAAGGCTTCGCTGACTTTGTCAAAAGTGAGCTTACGGTAAAGAGGAGCGTTCTCAAAGACACCGGCAGAGCAGACGATCATGTCACAGGAACCTAATTTGCCATAATACATCATGATATATTCAGCAATCTTGGTTGTGTACATGTCGATGGCAAGATGAGACTTCTCGTCACCCTTGTTGTAAGCATCTTCGACATCTCTTGTATCGTTGGAAATTCCGGAAATGCCTAATAAACCGGACTTATGATTGAAAATATCATAGATTTCCTGAGCGTCCTTTCCTGTGCAGGTGCAAAGGTAAGGCATGACGGAAGGATCGATGTCTCCGGTTCTTGTACCCATCATGACACCGGCTAAAGGAGTAAGACCCATGCTAGTGGCGATGCATTTTCCGTCTTTGACAGCAGAGACGGAGGCACCGGATCCGATGTGGAGTGTGATGACATTCTTATGCTCTTTATCAGCAAGATACTCTTCATCGACAACTTCGGAAAGGTATTTGTGACTTGTTCCGTGTGCGCCGTATTTTCTGACGGAATACTTTTCATAATATTCATAAGGGACAGCATACATGTATTCTTCCGGCTTCATGGTCTGATGGAAAGCGGTATCGAAGACTGCGACTTCTCTGACTTTAGGAAGTGCTTTCTTGAAGGCGTTGAAACAGGTGAGATGAGCTTCTGCGTGAAGAGGATCGAGAGGGACGAGCTCTTCGATCTTCTTGTAGGTGTCGTCATCGAAGAGCGCAGAGTCGGAGAAGTATTTTCCGCCCTGGACAACACGGTTACCGACACCATTGATCTCATCTAAGTCTTTGATGATTCCATATTCGATCAAACCATTGAGAAGGAGCTTGACAGCCTCATCATGGTTTTTGACAGGAAGGACATCGGTATGCTTGAATCCGCCAGGCTTCTTGATGGTGAAGATACCATCCTCGTGTCCGATTCTTTCTACGATACCGGAAGTGAGGACAGTGAGATGCTTGGCTTTATCTCTCAGTTTTGTTTCCTGACTGGCGCTATCATCCATTTCATAAAGCTTGAACTTGAGGGAAGAAGAACCAGCGTTTACACACATAATCTTAAATGTTGACATAAGTTTTCTCCTTAACATTTGACTTACTTATTGTAATGTTCTTACTTTGTCTTTACAAGAACAATAAGATATTTCCAAGTATTGTCATCTGTGTTATAATTCTCCCTAGGAGGCCATGTTTATGGAACATCCGCAGGTTTTCGAACAATACCTCAATGGTCAATGTCCTCGTGCATATGACTTTTTTGGTGCCCATAAAAAGATAGTGAATGGTAAAGTTGGCTATCTGTTTCGTGTCTACGCCCCATTAGCAAGAGAAGTTGATCTTATCGGTGATTTCAATGGTTGGGATCACATAAAAGGCAAGATGAACAAAGTTGACTATCGCGGGCTTTATGAACTCTTTGTTCCGGATTCAAAAGAAGGACAGAGATACAAATTCCATATCTTAGGCATCGATGGCTACTGGAAGGACAAACAGGATCCTTTTGCATTCTCTGATGAAGGGGATGACAACTATTGTTCCGTCATCTTAGACATCGATAAGATTCATGTAGAGGATGATCCTTTCTCTTCCAAAAGAGACCGCAACTTTGATAAGCCGGTCTCTATCTATGAGTTCCATATGGGAAGCTGGAAAAGGAAGGAAGACAATAGTTACTACACTTACTCCGAGATGGCTGACTTATTGATTCCATACTTGAAAGAGATGGGTTATACCCACGTGGAAGCGTTGCCTATCACCTTCTATCCAAATGATGCCTCCTGGGGTTATCAGACCCTTGGCTATTATGCGATTGATCATCGTTATGGCACGGCATTCGACTTTGCCAAATTCGTCGAGAAAATGCATGAGAACAACATCGGAGTCATCATGGACTTTGTCCCTGTGCACTTCGCATTGGATCCGTTTGGCTTAGAAAGATTCGATGGTTCCTGTGTCTATGAATACAACAATGAACATGAATTCTCCGAATGGGGAACCAAGAACTTTGATTTGGGAAAAGACCCAGTCCGTTCCTTCTTGATTTCCTCTCTCTTCTATATGGCGGATAAATTCCATGTCGATGGTTTCCGCTTTGATGCTGTAAGCAATATCATCTATTGGGATGGAAATTCCGATAAGGGAATCAATTCCGGTGCGGTTGAATTCGTAAAGAGAGCCAACGGTTATGTCCATTCTCTTTTACCCGGCGTCATGATGATCGCTGAGGATTCCTCCGCCTATGGACATGTCACCAAAGGCATGTATGAGGAAGGGCTTGGATTCGACTTCAAATGGGATCTTGGCTGGATGAATGACACGTTGAAATATTACGGAAAAGATCCTATTTACAGAAAATACTGTCATAACCAGCTGACTTTCTCTATGGCCTACTTCTATAGCGAGAACTTCATTCTCCCGCTCAGTCATGATGAGGTCGTCCATATGAAGGGGACAATCCTCAATAAGATGTGGGGTAATTATGACAACAAGTTCGCCAATGTCCGTAATCTTTATGCCTATCAGTATGCTCATCCTGGAAAGAAACTGAACTTCATGGGCAATGAAATCGCATCCTTTGATGAATGGAAGGAATACGAGACTCTTCCTTTCAATGTTCTTGATTACCCGAAGCATAAGGGTGTCAATCGACTCATCAAGGATCTTAATTTCATCTATCGAAGCCATTCCTGTATGTTCAAGGAAGAATTCAATCCGAATACATTCGGTTGGATTATGGCGGATAACAGTGATCAGTCTGTCTATGTATTCAAAAGAGAGAGCGATGAAGAATGCATGATCTTCATCTTCAATATGACACCTAACTTCTATTGGGATTATGATATCGGTGTCCCATATGAGGGAGTCTATGAAGAGATACTGAATACAGATAAGGCCATTTATGGCGGCTGGGATCAGTATAATGGTAATCCGCTTGTCACTCATGGAAACGGCGGAATCCATCATCAAAAATACAAGATCACGTTAAAGATTCCATCCTATGGTGCAGTCTACCTACTCTATAGGAAAGAAAAAGATGAAAAATTTCCGTCTTTAGCCAAGGATGGCAAAAACACAGTAGCTGTCGAACCGACAAAGTCGATCTAATATTCGGTCAGAAAGAGAAAGAGCGGACAAAAGAGGCTATGACCGTAACCTATCAATTTTAAATTGTCCTGCATGGTTAAATCAAAATGTTTGAATTTAAGAAAAGCGCTGATTTCAAAAAGGAATTCAAGAAAGCTTTCACGGATCGCTGCATTGAAAAATATTCCCGTGATCCAAAAGATCTTGACGAAAACGAACTTTATGATGTTCTCGCCACAATGGTGAGAGGATATGCTAATCTTCTGGGCAAGCAGTGCAAAGAGGAAGTCATTGAAAAGAAGGAAAAACAGCTCATTTATTTTTCCATGGAATTCTTGATCGGACGTCTTCTTTCCACAAATCTTTTCAATCTCGATGTCTTGACTGATGTTCAGGATGCTTTGTCTGAAATGGGTATCGATTATGATATCCTCAAGACAAAAGAACCGGATGCCGGCTTAGGAAATGGTGGCTTAGGAAGACTTGCTGCCTGCTTCATGGATTCTATCGCATCCTTAGGATTGCCTGGTCACGGAAACTGCATCCGCTATGAGTACGGCTTCTTCCATCAGAGAATCCGTGACGGAAGACAAATGGAATTCCCCGATACCTGGCTTCAAGAAGGATTCCCATGGGAAATCAGAAAGCCGAATGACTCTGTCATTGTCCGTTTCTACGGAAATCCGGAGACTTACCGCGATGAAAAGACCGGTGAAGTCCGTTGGAGAACAACAAATGCTTATGCTGTAAGAGCTGTACCATATGATGTACCGCTTATCGGATATAACAACAATGTCGTCAATACGCTTAGACTTTGGTATGCAGAACCCTGTGAGGAAACACTTCCTTCCACAACTGATTTCAATGGATACCTGAAGTTCATCCGCGACATCACTCACGGTCTTTATCCGGATGATTCGACAGAAGACGGCAAACTTCTTCGCCTACGTCAGCAGTACTTCCTTGTCTCTTCTGGCATCCAGTTTGCCATCAATCGTGAAAAGGAACTCTTTGGAACGCTTGATCATCTTTATGAGCATTATGTCTTCCAGCTCAACGACACTCATCCGATCATGTCCATCCCTGAAATGATGAGAATCCTCATGGATGAGAATGGCTATGGATGGGATGACGCCTATCGCATCGTCTCAAAGTGCTTTGCCTTCACCAATCACACCGTCATGCCGGAAGCCCTTGAAAAGTGGCCTTGCCGCTATATTGCAAGCGTTGCTCCTCGTGTCTATATGATCATCGAAGAAATCAACAGACGCACTTTGGCTAAGATGCGTGAAGACAATCTCACAGAGAGTGCCATTCAGAATTCCCTTGTCATCTCCAATGGCAATGTCAATATGTGTCAGTTAGCGATTCATGTTGCTGTTTCGGTCAACGGCGTTGCCAATCTTCATACTGAGATTCTCAAGGCTCAGACCTTCAAGGATCTCTATGCCTATTATCCGAACAAGTTCAACAACAAGACAAACGGCATCTCTCATCGTCGTTTCCTTCTTGTCGCCAACCCGAAGCTCTCCCATTTCATCTCTTCCAAAATCGGTGATGATTTCATCACAAATCCTGAGGACTTGAAGAAACTTCTTCCTTATGCGGATCATAATCATGTTGATGTCTACAGAGAATTGAATCAGATCAAATATGAGAACAAGCTTCGCGCCTTGTCTCTCATCAAGGATGCCTCTGGAATAGAGGTCTCTCCTGATTCCATCTTTGATACTCAGATCAAGAGACTTCATGCCTATAAGAGACAGCTTCTCAATGTCTTCCGCATCATTCACCTCTATTTGAAACTCAAAGCAAATCCTTCCTTAAAGATTTATCCTCATACCTATATCTTTGGTGCTAAGGCCGCTCCTAGCTACCTCTATGCCAAGAAGATCATCGAACTCATTCTTGCTGTCAGCAAGACGATTGAAAATGATCCGGCGGTCAACAAGTACATCAAGATCGCTTTCTTGGAGAACTATGATGTCTCCAAAGCTGAAATCATCATTCCTGCCTCTGATATTTCCGAGCAGATCTCCTTGGCTGGAAAAGAAGCTAGCGGTACAAGCAACATGAAGTTCATGATGAATGGTGCAATCACCTTGGGAACTCTTGATGGTGCCAATGTTGAAATCAGCAATTTCGTCGGAAAAGACAACATTGTCATATTCGGCATGAAGGAAACGGAAGTCAAGGAACTCAAGTATCGTGGAACATACAACCCGTTTGATATCTATAACAGCGATCCGCGTGTCAAGGAAGTTCTCGATTCCCTTATCGACGGGACCTTCTCGAAGGATCATGAGCAGTTCAGAATGATCTTCGATGAAATCCTTTACCGCAATGATGAATTCATGGTTCTCAAGGACTTTGATTCGTATCTTCAGGCCTCTAAGAGGATTGAGTCTGAATATCTTGATCGTGATGCTTGGGGTGAAAAGTGCTTGGTCAACATTGCTAACTCCGGTTGGTTCTCCTCCGATAGAACAATCGGTGAATACAACCGCGACATCTGGCATCTGAAGAAGGTTCACTAAAAATGGATGGCATTTACGATTTGACCGCGATTCTTAAGGGAGATGATTTAAAGCCGGTTTCCGATTTGGAAATGATTCGTACTCTTTCTAATCATAAGTCCTTACTTCAAATCGTTGTCTTTGTCACCAATAGAAGAAAAATTAACAAGAGAAGAACTCGCTTTAGCTATGATTCAATCCTTTGTCTTTTTCACAGCGAACAAATCGAAGGGAGTTTCTTCTCTAATCTGGTCTATCCGATACTTTTTGAGCTTAGTTTAGCCATTTTTCAAGCTAAATCGCCTTGATAATGCTTGAAATGGTGTTTCATGGCTACTATAATTAGATAGCTTAGTATGCGTATATAGGAGAATGTATAAAATGAAGCAAACTTTTAAGAATGAAAATGGACATTTGACTGCCAACGTGTCATTCGATTCTGATGAGATCAGACTCGCAACCGACAAAGCAGTCAACAAACTTGTTGCCAATGTCACTGTCCCTGGTTTCAGAAAAGGAAAGGCACCGAAGGATCAGGCTGTCCGTTATTTATCCAATGAAAAGGTCTATGAGGAGACTGTCAACAGCCTTCTTAAGATGGTTGACAAGAATTTGGAGAATGTTCCTGAATTCAAGGAATTCGCCAATGGAAAAATCTCTGGAAGAAAGCATCCTGATGTCGCCATCGAGAAATTCGATGACAAGGAAGCCAATTTCAGAATTGATTGGTTGCTCAATCCTGTCGTCAGCAAGCTCGGCGCCTACACCGGTTTGAAGTGTGATGCCAAGTTGAAGGAAGTCAGTGATGCTGATGTCGATCATCAGTTGAATCATCTTGCCGAAGACAATGCCGAACTTGTCGAAAGCGACAAGGAAGCTGCTCTTGGCGATACCTGCAATATCGATTTTGTCGGTTATATGGATGGCAAGCCGTTTGATGGCGGCGATGGAAAAGGCTTTGACCTTGAATTAGGAAGCGGCCGTTTCGTTCCTGGTTTCGAAGATCAGTGCGTCTCCCATAAGGCCGGTGACAAATTCGATGTCTCCCTTACCATGCCTGAGAATTATCCGGCTCCTTTATCCGGTAAGGCAGTTGTCTTCAAGGTCACTTTGAACTCTGTCAAGGTCAAGGAAGTTCCTGAAATCAACGATGAATTCGCCACTACATTGACTGGCAAGTATGTCAGCAAGGATTTGGCTGAACTCAAGTCCAAGATCAAAGATGATTTGACTCATTCCGCTGAAGAGAATTTCAAGAATGCCAAGATTAATTCTTATCTCCTTCAGGTCAGAGATGCTTCTGAATTCATCATTGCTCCTGATTATGTCGATATCTTCGTTCAGGATAGAATCCATTCTGATGAAGAGAACATCAATAGACAGGGTCTCACCCTTGACGAGTACCTTACTCTCACCAAGACTGACAAGACTGCCTATGAGAACAATATCAAGACCGGTGTTGAGAACGAAATCAAGTCTCAACTTATCTACAATGCTTTAGCAGAGGCCGAAAAGATTCCTTCTCCGACACAGAAAGAGATTGAAGATCAGATTGGATCTCCTCTCAATGAATTCTACACCAATTATTCCAACTATCTTAAGAGCATTAAGCTTCCTGAAGAACAGATCAACAATCAGATTCAGGGCTACATCAATCAGGTCTTCGCTTCTATCCTTACTGGCAAGGTCCAGGCCAAGGTCTTGGAGCTCAACGAACCTGTCGCTGAAAAAGCTGAATAATTCCACTGTGTGACAACTTAAGGGAGTGTAAATAAGCACTCCCTTTTTCGTATTGAAAACAAAATTTAGCACTTGTCAGTTGAAATTGCTAAATTTTTCATTATAATATCAATGCTATTCGTTGCATTCCTTGAAAGGAGGAACAATTTATGGATACTTATTCCCCTAGAAGATTACCGGTATTGCCTAACAATCGTGCTGTTGGCATGCCTGATATTGAGATGACTATCATCGCAAGAAACAACTATGATATGCATCTTCTTTCCCGTTTGAATGCTGGAGACGAGTTTGTTGTCTCTTTGTCCAATTCGGATGATGTCTATGGCGATTTCGACAATCTTATCCTTCCTGGAGTCAGAGTTGTCGGCTGCCTTTGCCGCGTTATGGAGATCACTGCCGTTCCTCAGGGTCTCAAAGCCGTCGTCATGGGTAAATCCGCTGTTGATCTTCTTGATTTCAACGTGGATTCTGTCTCTGGAACGGTTATGGCTACTGTCAATCCTCGTCCTGTCTATCAGAGAGAGGATGGGAAGATTTATGAGATGCTTGGAAAGTTCACCTCTTCCTATACAGCTTTGAGAAAGAAATATCCTCAGCTTCCTGAACTTGTCGATTTCTCTCAGACTGTTCCGGATATTTTGAATGTTCCTTATCATATCGTCACATTCTTAGGAACCACAAATCATACAAAGCAGCTCGTCCTTGAAGAGAAGGATCCGATTGAAAAGTTCCGCCTCTGCATTTCTGATTTGGACCGTTTCAATCTCGACAGCAAGATCGAATATGATATTCAAAAACAGGTCTCCGATTCTATTGATAAGAATCAGAGAGAATATGTCCTTCGTGAGAAGATGAAAGTCGTCAAGAACCAGCTGAAGGAATTCGATGGCGGAGACGCGATGGATAATATTGAGAAGAAGGTTGACGAAAACCCGGAACTTTATCCAGAAAACGTCCGCAAGCGTATTCATTCAGAAATGGCTCGCTTGAAGTCTATGCCTGCTGGAAGCCAGGAAGTTGGCATCATCAATAATTATGTTGAATTATTGGCTGATTTGCCTTGGAAAGTCTCTTCTAAGGACAATGAAGACTTGGATTCCGTCAAGAAGATTCTCGATGAGAACCATGAGGGTCTAGAGAAGCAGAAAGACCGTATCTTGCAGTATCTTGCTGTCAAACAGCTTACCAAGTCATTGAAGGCTCCGATTCTTTGCTTCTATGGTGCACCTGGTGTCGGTAAGACATCCTTAGGTATTTCCATTGCCCAGGCTTTGGGAAGAAAGTTTGTCAAGGTCGCTTTAGGCGGCATCTCGGATGAAGCCGAAATCCGTGGCCATAGAAAGACCTATATTGGTGCCATGCCTGGTAAGATCATCTCTGGTATGAATAAGGTTGGTACCAATAACCCTGTATTCCTCCTGGATGAAATCGATAAGATCGATGGTGGTGGATATAAAGGCGATCCTGCCAGCGCACTTTTGGAAGTGCTTGATCCTGAGCAGAATTCCATTTTCATGGATAATTATCTCGATGAGCCTTTCGATCTCAGCAATGTCCTCTTCATCTGCACTGCCAACGATATCTCTAAGATTCCTGGTCCGCTTATGGACAGACTTGAGATGATCGAGCTGAATACTTATACGAAGTTTGAAAAGGTTTCCATCGCCAAGAGCCACCTTATTTCACTCGAGGAAAAGGCAAACGGAATCAAGCCTGGCATGATGGAATGGACAGATGAAGCCATCGATTACATCATCGAATTTTACACAATGGAAGCCGGTGTCCGTGAACTGAGAAGAAAGATTGGAACCATTGACCGTAAGTTCGCTGTTGATTATCTTAGAGATTGCTCCAAGAGTCATCTTGTTGTTGATAAAGAGGTTGTTAGAAAGTACCTCGGCGCTGAAATCTTTACCCACGAATCGAATCTCAATGATTCTCAGGTTGGTATTATCAATGGTTTAGCCTATACTCAGGCAGGTGGTGAGGTCCTCAAGATTGAGGTGAATACGTTCCCTGGCAAGGGCTCTCTTATCCTGACTGGTAATTTAGGTGATGTCATGAAGGAAGCCTGTGAGACCGCCTTAAGCTATGTCAAGAGCATCGGCCCCTCTTTAGGCATCAATCCTGAATTCTTCTCCAACAATGATATTCATATTCACTTCCCTGAGTCTGCTACGCCTAAAGATGGTCCTAGCGCTGGTGTCGCTACGGTCCTTTGCATCATTTCCGCTATTTGCAATGTCAGAATCCGCAATGATGTTGCCATGACTGGTGAAGTTGATTTAAGAGGCAATTCGATGCCAATCGGTGGTTTGAGAGAAAAGACCAATGCCGCCTCGAGAGAGCATATTAAGACCGTATTCATCCCGAAGGAAAATCATAAGGATAGAGAAGAGCTTCCGAAAGAGATCACGGATGCTGTTGATATCGTTGAAGTCAGCAAGGTCACGGATCTTTTCTCTGGTGTCTTCTTTGAGGATATCACCAAGATGAAGGATGAAATCTATAAGAGGACTTCTCCTGTTTCCAAGACTGTCGAAAAGAAAAGCAAGAAGACTTCTAAGGTGACGGACTGATATGTCTAAGAATGACTTTCAGAATGTAGAATTCATACGTTCTGCTGTTGATAAGAAACAGTTCCTTTACGATAAGCCTATTGTCACATTCATCGGGCGAAGCAATGTCGGAAAAAGCACATTGATCAATCAGCTTGTGAGAAGAAAGAACTTCATGAAGACTTCTAAGACTGCGGGTTTAACCAACATGGTCAATTACTCCGCAGTCGATAGTAAGTTCTATCTTGTCGATGTCCCTGGTTATGGCTATGCGACATTTGCAAGAGATCACTTTGCGAAGCTGATGGAAGACTTTCTTGTTGACAACAAGGCTTTGAAGAAAGTCTATATTCTCATCGATGCGAGAAGGCTTCTTCTTCCTGCCGATGATGAGTTTGCCCAGTATCTTGATTCTTTGTCGATACCTTACTCCTTTGTCTTCACCAAAACGGATAAGATGACGGCATCCGAAAAGCACTATCTCAAGCTTCAGGAGGAAAAAATAGCTCCGACGACATTCTTCGAAGTCGGATTGAAAAAGGAATCTGCTTACCAAGCTTTAAGAGATGATATCATCAAGACGGTCAAGGGGGTTTAATCCCCCTTTTTCTTGTATTTCAGGAAAAGAACGATTATAATTCTAGCGCTATGACGGGAAGGGAGTGCGTAAACGACTGAATAGAGAGTCCGGATGGTGGAAGCGGACCAGGAAAGCGTTACTCTGTCGTCCTCGAGCATGTCGATAACTGAGAGCGGCGAAACCGAAGAGGGGTGGTACCGCGCAATGAAAATTGCGTCCCTTCACGAATATTCATTATTTGGGAGGGACTTTTTCTATGAATGAAATGCTAAAAGCCTATGACCACACAAAAGTGGAAGATGGAAAAGAGAAGTTTTGGGAAGATAACGGCTATTTTGAGGCGATGAGAAAGGAAAATCTCGATAAGAAGCCTTTCTCCATGATCGTTCCGCCACCGAATGTCACCGGTATCCTTCACATCGGACATGCGACCAATACGACGATTCTTGACATCATCGCCCGTTATAAGAAACTCTCCGGCTATGATGTTCTTTTCTTGGCCGACATGGATCATGCCGGTATTGCCACCCAGGCCAAAGTCGAAGCCAAGCTTCGCGAAGAAGGAAAAGACAAATATCAGCTTGGAAGAGAAGCTTTCTTAAAGGAAGCATGGAAGTGGAAGGAAGAGCATGGAGACTACATCTCCAAGCAGTGGCGTGCGCTTGGTCTTTCCATGGACTATTCCAAGGAGAGATTTACTCTTGATGATGGCATGTGCGACGCTGTCAACAAAGTGTTCAAGACCCTTTATGATCAGGGATTGATTTACCGTGGTGAAAGAATCATCAACTGGGATCCTGTTCTCAAGACTGCCTTAAGCGATATTGAAGTCTCTTATTCTCAGGATAATGGTCATTTCTATTACTTCAAGTATTGGTTGGAAGATCATTCCACCTATTTGGAAGTGGCTACGACAAGACCGGAGACGATGTTCGGTGATCAGGCTGTCTGCTTCAATCCGGATGATGAAAGATATAAGTATCTAGAAGGCAAGAAGGTCATCAATCCTGCCAATGGCGAATTGCTTCCTTTGATTGCGGACCGTTATGTCGATATCGAGTTCGGAACCGGTGTCATGAAATGCACTCCTGCTCATGACCCTAATGACTTCATGATTGCGAAAAGACATGATTTGGCCTTTGTCAAGACAATGAATGATGACGCAACGATGAATGAGAATTGCCCGAAGGATTTTGTGGGCTTAGATCGTTACGAGTGCAGAAAGAAACTTGTCAAGCAGATTGAAGAACAGGGTGACTTGATCAAAATCGAGGATATCGTCCACAATGTCGGACATTCTGAGAGAAGCAAGGCTGTTGTCGAACCGATGCTTTCCAAGCAGTGGTTTGTCTCGATGAAGCCGCTTGCCAATGCCGTCATGGAGATTCAAAAGAGCGACAAGAGAACCGATTTCTTCCCTTCTCGTTTCAGTGATATCTTCTATCAGTGGTTGGAGAACACTCAGGATTGGTGTATTTCCCGTCAACTTTGGTGGGGACATCGTATCCCTGTCTATACCAATAAAAAGACTGGCGAGGTCGTTTGCTCTGTCGAAAAGCTTCCTGAGGAGGAATATACCCAGGATAATGATGTCTTGGATACCTGGTTCTCTTCCGCTCTTGCTCCGTTTGCCTTCTTAGGCTGGCCCAATGAGAATGATCCGTTATACAAACGCTATTATCCTCTTGATGTCATGGTCACTGCCTACGATATCATCTTCTTCTGGGTGGAAAGAATGGCCTTTGAAGGTGTCCATTTCACAGGAGAGATGCCTTTCAAGAAGGTTTATATCCATGGACTTGTCCGCGATAGCCAGGGAAGAAAGATGTCCAAGTCTCTTGGTAACGGAATCGATCCTTTCGATGTCATCAAGAAGTATGGTACGGATTCTCTCCGCTTTGCCTTAGCTACCGGTGGAACACCGGGCCTTGATATCAATTTCTCCTTCAACAAGGTTGAAAACGCCCATAATTTCCTCAATAAGATCTGGAATGCTTCCCGTTACATCCTTTCTATGCTCCCTGATGATTTCAAAGAGCGCAAGTTTGAAAAGGCGGAACTTTCCTATTTGGATGAATGGATTTTGAAAGAGTGCGATAATCTCTTGAATTCTGTCCGCACCAATATGGACAAGTATGAATTAGGTCAAGCTGCTGATTACATCTATTCCTTTGTGTATGATGAATTCTGCTCCGAATACCTCGAATATACGAAAGTTGCACTTCAGAGCAATGATGAAAAGACAAAAGAAGTCACACTCCAGGTTCTCTACTCAATCTTAAAGAAGGTTTTGATTGCTTTATTCCCGTTTGCTCCTTTCATTTCAGAGGAAATCTACTCCTATTTGCCAGGACATTTGAAATCCGTCTATGAGGAAGCCTATCCTTCCGATTATGGATTCGACTATGATAATGCACATCTCGATGTTGCCCTCTCTTTAAGACGTGCCATCAAAGAGATCAGAAATCATAAGGCTCAGTTAGGACTTGCCCCGAATGCTCCTGTGAAATTGATGCTTGTCGGAAATAAGGAAGCCTATAGCATGGTTTATCCCTATTTGAAGAGATTCTCCTTTGCCTCTGAAATTGAACTTACGGATACTAAGAGAGATGATTCTATCTTCTTCCCGTCCTTTGCTTTGTCTATCATCGATAGCGAAGATAATGATACGAGTGAGAGAATCACGAAGAGAATCGAATTTTTGAAGAATGAGATTCAGAGATCGGAAAAGATGCTCTCTAATCCCAACTTTCTTTCCAAAGCAAAGCCAGAAAAGGTCAATCAGGAGAAAGAAAAGTATCAGAAGTATCTTGATGAACTGAACAACTATCTGAAAAAATAAGATTTCTTTGTGACAAATCGCCTCCTTCGCCTACATATGTATGTGAAGGAGGTTTTTTATATGACACAGCTTAGTGAATACGACGAGAAGACAACTGTCGGCGGAGAAGCGATCACTTTGACAGCAATCATGGCTATTCTTGCCATTGGCATTGTGACAGTCATCTGCTATAAGCTCTTCTTTTCGGACAAAGGAAAGACAACTCTTCCCGGAGGTTTCTCTTTCTCATGGGAGTGAAGGAAACAGGCTACTTCTGCTATTTGGACAAGATGCCTAGGGAAAAGGCGGATATGAACGGTGTGGAATCGTTGTCCGACACCGAGCTCGTCGCCTTGATTCTTGAAACTGGGACGAAAGAAGAGAATGTCATGGAATTATCATCCCGTCTTTTATTTGAAAGAGGCGGGATGGTAGGACTGTTTCAGACGGATGAGTATCTAGAATCGACAAAAGGCATCGGTAAGGCAAAGAAATACCGTCTTCTTGCGATTCGCGAAATCATGAAAAGACTCCCATTTGAACAAGATGAGAAAGTGAAGAACTCCGAAGACGTGTATTTGATGGCACGCAATATTTTTGTCGGCATGAGGGAAGAGAAGCTTCTGGTGCTGTATTTAGGTGCTGAGAGAAAAATCATCAGAAAAGAAGTCTTCAAAGGTGTCTCTACAAATGAAATATCATTACCTCTAATGACAATACTTCATCATGCGATTTCATCCTTTGCCAAAGGAGTCATCATCTGTCATAATCACCCTTCCGGAAACAAGGAACCAAGTGAAGCGGACCGCTATTCGGTTTTGTGCCTGAAAGAAAAACTGAAATTGGCAAATATCATACTTCTGGATTCCTTCATTATGACGGAAAACGGGTATTATTCTTTTCGTGAAGAGAAAGAATCGTGCCTGATAGGATGAAGTGAAAATCATTTCCAGTGTCTCGTGAAAAGATAGAGAAAAGAACGTTTCTATATTTTGAAGGGGAACAACGATGCCGACACACTGATTTTCCTATGGTTTGGGCGAAAAACGCTTGTATTTTCGTTGCAACTCGTTGAATAGCATCTTATAATAATCTAAAACTACCAAGGGGGAGTTGTGCATGGCTTACAAAATTGATAAAAAACTTCAGGCTGGTTTGGACTTGATGGAAACAAAAAACAAAAAAGATTATAAGAAAGCTTTGGTTCTCATCAACAAGTCCGCAAGAAATGGTGAAACCAAAGGAAAATCCTATTTCACAATCGGAAGAATCTTAAGGGAAGGACTTCTCGGCCTTGATTCGGATGTCCCGACTAGCAAACAGTATTACGATGTTGCTATGGATATCTTCGAAAAGGATTCCTGCGATAGCCTCGATCATAGAATGATGGGCGATTATTATAATTATGGTCTTGGAACAAAGGCCATTGATAAGAACAAGGCTCTTGATTATTATGATCTTGCCGCACAGGAAGGCGATGAAGAGGCTAAGAAGAAGGCTGATGAAATCCGCTCTCATCAGATCAGCGGAACTCCTTCTGCTGCACCGGTCCTTTCTCCTGCTACAGAAGTGAAAGAGGAAGTCAATCCCGTTGTTGAAGAGAAACCTCTCGAGGAAAAGAAAGTCGTCGAAGTGGCTCCTGCTCCGATCGTCTCTTCTGAAAACCGTATCTTTGAGACCGATGATCCGACTTTGCTTGATGTCATCGATGCTGAACAGGCTACAATCAAAGCCATTCGTGTCTTAGATGCTTTGGCTTCTACGAGACAGGATAAGCTTGATGCAATCGAAATGCTCAAGGATTCTGCTGAACATGGTTCTGTCCGTTCTGCCGTTTTGGTCGGCTATCTTTATGAAGGAGACAATTCTTTGGTTCAGACTGATTATGAACTTGCCGAGAAATATTATAGAATGGCTATTGACAATGGTTCCGCTACTGCTTTGTTCCGCTTAGGTGTCTTATTCACCGATAAGGATGTTCCTTATTATGATGTTCGCAAGGGCCATGAAATGATCATCGCCTCTGCAAGAAAAGGATATGTCTGGGCTTTGATGTATATCGGCGATTGCTTCCGTCAGAAAGTCGTTGATGATAGAAATCTTGAACTGGCCTATCGTTATTATTCTTTGGCTGGTGAAAGAGGCTGTGGTCTTGGATATCATTATATGTCCGAAATTGATTCTTCCCGTCAGCAGCTCGCCTTAAGCAAAGATCATGAAAAGATGGCCTTTGACAATGGCTATGACCCTGCAATGGGCTATCAGGATCCTCTCTTCTATTCTTTACACATTTAAATCGATAATAAATCCATTTTATTCCAATAACGCTCTGGGCGATAAGCTCAGAGCGCTTTTTCATTAACAAATAGATAAACAATAAATAATTGTTAGAAAAATACTTTTATTAACAATCAATATACAAAGAAACATCAAAAAAATATTTTTAAAAAATTAAAAATTATATTGACACGGAAAGGGGCGGGATGATATTATCTTACATGCGCCGAAAAAAGCGCAC
>CAVALL010000028.1:0-11507 GCA_963589675.1 Alistipes onderdonkii
AGCAAAAAAGTGGAGAAATGTTGCCTTTTAACCAACACTATTCTCCACTAAACGAAAAATCGTTATCCGATAAAATCGATGATACGAAAATGTATAAGCCAGACTTTATGATGGTCCTTATCGTTGTTGGAGAACACGCATACAAAAGACAGGACGGTGTCTTTATCGTCCCAATAGGATGCTTGAGAAACTAAGAGTTTATTTCTCTTTTCTTAGTAGATAGTAGCAGACTGCTGCAACAGTCTTTCCGTCAGCAATCTCTTTGTTTCTGATCATCTCACATAATTTTTCAAATGGAATGAAGTAGTATTCAAGTTCTTCTCCTTCATCTAGATGCTGATGTGTCTTTTTCAGATCTTTTGCTAAATAGAGATGAATTGCTTCATCTGTATATCCGACAGAAGGATAGAAGAGTCCTAACTCTTCTAAATATCTGGCTTTGTATCCAGTCTCTTCCTCTAATTCTCTTAATGCAGTCTCTTCACCGGTCTCTCCTTCATCTCCTTTTCCAGCAGGAATCTCTGTGATGATGTCATCATAGGGATAGCGATACTGGTCTTCGAGAATGACTTCATTCTTATCATTGAAGGCTAAGACAGCTGCTGCATGGCAGTGTCTGATGACTTCTCTTTTTGAGACTCGTCCGCTAGGTAATTGCACATCATCACAATAGACGTCCAATATCTTTCCTTTGTATACTTCCTTGCTTGAGATTGTCTTCTCTCTTCTTTTGCTGATTTCTTCTTCTTCTTCTGTCTTTCTCATGTTTTCACCTCGTTACTATCATTATGATAGAATGCATTTCCTTTTTTCTCCACTATATTTGTTATAAAATAATGGTTATGAAAAACATCATTGTATTTGCGACATCTAATGTCAATAAAGTGAGAGAAGTGAAGGAAATGCTCGTTGGAATGGATGTGGAGATTCTTTCTTTATCCGATTTAGGACTTTCTGTTACACATGAAGAAGATAGTCCTACATTTGAAGGAAATGCCAAGATCAAGGCGGAAGATATTGCAGAAAAGTGCTCATATCCTGTCTTGAGTGATGATTCAGGTCTTGCTATTGAGGCCTTGGATGGCTTCCCTGGAGTTCATTCAGCAAGATTCATGGAAGGGCACTCCTATGAGGAGAAGAATCTTGCCATATTGGATAGGATGAAGGATAAGGAAAATAGAAAGGCAGCTTTCTATACCGCTATGGCTTTCATCGATAAGAGTAGAAACATTGAGAAAGTGTTCTTTGGAAAGAATGAAGGACATATTACAGAAGAGATGGATTATCATCCTATTTCTGGATTTGGATATGATCCAATATTCTTCTCAGATGATTTGAATAAGACCTTTGGTCAAGCGACAGCTGAAGAAAAAGACTCTGTCTCTCATCGCGGAAGAGCATTGATGTCATTTATGGAGTACTATAAAAATGAATACACAAAATAAGATCAAATACAGAATCACATCGATTGTACTTGGCATTCTCACTTTGGTCTCTTTTGCTTTGGCGATTGGTTCATTCGTTCTCTTTGGAACTTTAGGAGAATCAAGAAAGGAAGAGGCTATCTATACGATATCTGCATTTGGCTTTCTTCTATTCGCATTCCTCTTCGTTATCTTAGGTATCCTCTTTGTTATCTTCAGTGTCCTGAAGATGAAGAATCAGAAGAAAATAAGTGCTTCTAATCCCTTACCGATACCTGAAGTACAGAATACAAACAGACTTGATGAAGGAACACCTTTATACACATACTCAGATGATAGATGTGTAAAGCCGTGGCCTTATATAAAGGGTGTCTACTATTCTTCTCCAGTAAGTTTCTATGTGTTTCTACTCTGTATGGTTCTCTCTTACTTCCTTCTCTTTGTTCCGATTAAGACAAGTATGAATAGTGCTTTGGATTGGGCATGTGTTGCTATTATCATCACTATGTTTACCTATCTCTTCTTCTTCATTTACCTGATTCTTCCTTTGATTACGATTCACAATACGAAGAAGAACAAAATCAAATCTATGAATTATGTATATGAGGATAAAATAGTCGTTGTGAATACAGCAGGTACAAGCAGTGCTTCTACTCAGACACAGGTGACGACAAATATGGTTGTTGTATTCAACAAGGTCTCAAAAGCGAGAAAAGATAAGTACGCATATTACTTCAATATCCTGAATGACAAAGGGAGAGCGGCTTGCCTTGTCGTCAGTTATGAAGGCGTTGCTGGATTTCCAACTCAATTCTATGATCAGAAGATGAAAGAAATCAATAATAGAAAATAATAGAGGTGTTCTAAATGAAGATTATTTTAGGCATTGGCAATGTCGGTGATATCTATACCGACACAAGACATAATTCTGGATTCCAGGCTTTGGATCTGTTTGCTTCTGATTTCAACATTGAGATCAAGAAGAAAGACTTCAAATCCTTGATTGGTAAAGGAAAAGCATTTGGTGAAGATGTGCTTCTGATGAAGCCTCTTACCTATGTGAACTTATCCGGAGATGCTCTTATTATGGCAAAGAACTTCTACAAGGTTGATGTCTCTGACATCATTGTCCTTGTCGACGATATGGATACTGAACCGGGTCATATCCGCCTTAAGTTCAAAGGCAGTGCCGGTGGTCATAATGGATTAAAGAGCATCATCTCCCAATTAGGAACAGATGAATTCAAGAGAATCCGTATCGGTATTGGAAAGCCGACTGTTGGATCAACACCTGATTTTGTCTTGTCCGCTCCGAAGGATAAAGCTGTCTATGAGGCTTGGAAAGATGGCATTTCCAAGGCTTGTGAAGCTTTGGAATGTGCTTTGAAGAACGATAATTTCGAAAAGGCGATGAGTCTATATAACAAATAATGTCATTTGAGAAAATGTCTCTTTTTTCCTATCTTGCTGGGGAGAAAGAATTAGAGAATCTATCGGAAAACAAAGAAACAAGCGTCTCATCCGTTGAGGCACTAGCTTTGCTTACTGCTCTTTCGTATTTGGAAAATAAAAGAAAGATGTTTTTCTTGTTTCCAACTATATATGAAGCTGAGAACTTCATTCAGTTTTTAGGTGATTATTTAGAAGAGAATGAAACATATATCTTCCCATATGATGAGATATTCCGCACCTCTGCTATTGGTGTCTCACCTGAAATGAATGAGGAGAGACTGATGGCGATCAGCTCCATCCATTCGAATAAACCTTCTATCCTTGTTGCACATATGTCCTCTGCTTCTCTTTCTATCATGCCTCAAAAAGAATATGAGAATTCTCTATTCCCTATCAAGCTTGGTGACATGATGTCGAGAAAGGAACTATTAGATAGAATTTCTCGTTTAGGATATCTTCCTGTTGATCATATCACTCAGATCAACCAGTTCTCAGTGCGTGGAGGTATCCTAGACATCTATGATGCATCCTATCCGAATCCGGTTCGTATCGAATTCTTTGGTGATGAAGTGGATGATATCCGATTTTTCAAGATCGAAGATGAAAGATCCTTTGAACATATTAGGGATATTCTGATTCATCCTGGTTCCTTACGCCTTCTTTCTAAAACAGAGATAGAAGAAGGAAACAAGAAGATTCAAGAACTGTTTTCCACTGCAGAAAAGACAGTGGATAGACTTTCCTATGATGACTTAAAAGAGAGATTGACACATCTATCTGAAACAGTCAAACAAGGATTCTTGGAAGAGATTGATAGTCGTTTCTATCCTCTTTATAAACAGGAGACGAGTTCCATTCTTTCCTATCTTTCTGATTATGAGAAATTCATCTTTGATTATTCGGAATCCATGTCCTCTTATCAGGATGCAATCGATAAAGAGGAAGATTACTTCAAAAAGAATGTGAAAGACGGAAACTCAATCTTTGGTGAATCTGTTTATGTAAAGGAGAAACCGGATTTCTCTTCTTATGTATCAGTTAGAAACAGTGATGCTGGATTTCAATTAAGAGATTGTTCCTTCCATGCTCCTAGCTATATTCAAAGCGATGTCTTGATCCGTGAATACCTAAAAGAAGGATACAAGATCAGACTTGTTCTTCCAGAACCAAACCTCACGAATTATGAGAACTATCTTTCGGAAAGACAATTAGTCTATACGGTGTATCCAAAACATTCTCAGATCATGTTCTTGGAAGGAAGGCTTACCCATGGTTATGAGATTCCAGAGCATAAGCATGTCTATCTTTCTGCTAAAGAGATATACGGCGTCTCTTCTCAAAGGTCTCGTTTTTTATCTCGATATAAAGAGGCAAAACTCATTCGAAGATATGAGGAATTGAAGGAAGGCGATTATGTTGTCCATGAGATTCATGGTGTTGGTAGATACCTAGGTGTTGAGACAATCGATGGACTAGAATACTTGAAGATTCAGTATGCCAATGAGCAAGTGTTCTTCTTGCCTTTGGCTCAGTATAAGATGATCCGAAAATATGCTTCTAGAGAAGGGTATGCACCTAGTCTAGATAGGATGGGTGGCTCTACTTGGGCAAGAAAGAAGTCTAAGATCCGAAGCAGAATCTCTTATTTAGCGGATCAATTATTGGCTCTTTATTCTGAAAGACAGACTAAACCAGGCTTTGCCTTCCCACATGAAGAGGAACTAGAGAAGGAATTCATGTCTACATTCTCTTATCCTTATACAGAAGGACAGCTTTCTGCTATCCATGATATCAGGGAAGATATGGAGTCTGCTCATCCGATGGATAGACTTGTTGCTGGTGATGTCGGATTTGGTAAGACTGAGGTTGCCTTCAATGCTGCCTTCGCTGCAATACTAGCTCATAAACAGGTTATCCTTCTTTGTCCTACTACAATCTTATCGGAACAGCATTATAAGGTTGCTATCAATCGATTCAAGGAATTCTCTCCTCGTATTGAAGTCTATAATCGATTTGTAAGCAAAGCAAAACAGGAAGAGATCAAGAAGGGATTAGAGGATGGAAGTGTTGATTTTGTGATTGGAACCCACTCTCTTCTTTCTGATTCCATTCATTTCAAAGACCTAGGACTTCTCATCATAGATGAGGAGCAGAAATTTGGTGTTGCTCATAAAGAGAAGATAAAAGAGAAAGCAAAGAATGTAGATTGCCTCACTTTGACAGCGACACCGATTCCAAGAACGATGCAGATGTCACTTCTTGGTGCGAGAAGCATGTCTTTACTATCTCAGGCACCTGTCAATCGTATGCCTGTTAAGACCTATGTTGCAAAACAGGATAATGAATTGATATATGAAGTCATTGGAAAAGAATTGGATAGACATGGACAAGTCTATTATCTCCATAATAAGATTGCATCCATTGATAAGGTAGCAGAAAGACTAGCGAAGAAATTCAAGAATGCAAAAGTCGCTGTCGTCCATGCAAGGATGACACAGGATGAGATCGAAGATGTCATGGATGAATTCTATCGCAATGATACTCAGATCCTTGTCTGCACCTCTATCATTGAATCAGGCTTGGATATTCCGAATGTGAATACAATCATTGTAGAAGATGCGGATCATTTTGGTTTGGCACAGCTATATCAGATCAAAGGAAGAGTCGGAAGAAGCGATAGGCTTGCCTATGCATACTTCTTCTTCAAAGATTCAAAGAATCTGACAGAAGAAGCAAGAAAGCGTTTGAAGGCACTGAAAGAATTCACGGAACTAGGTTCCGGATATAAGATTGCAATGCAGGATCTTAATATCCGCGGTGCTGGTGATATTCTAGGAAGTGAGCAGGCTGGTTTTGTTGATTCACTCGGTTATGAAGCCTATATGGAACTATTAGAAGAAGTCATGAAAGAGAAGACACTTCAGACTTCTGCTCTTTATGATACGAAAAAACATGACTTTGAATTGTCCTTCTCATTGGATGCCCATATCCCTGAAGAGTACACGACAAAAGAACAACGTATTTCTATGTATCGAGAATTATCGGATTGCGATACCGATGAAAAGATAAAAGACTTTGCTGAGAAAATCAGAGATGTTTATGGCCCCTATCCTAGTGAAGTCAATGCACTTCTCATCAAAAAGAAGATTGAGAACTATCTTAATTCCATCTATGTGTCCCGCTTTGTCGAAGGCCTTGGATTCTATACGATCACAATGAGTGATGAGTACTGTAAGAAGCCTCAATTATTTAAGAAGTTAGATGAACTATTAAGACCATTGAGTGTAAAATTAAGACTTCGTATTTCAGATCAAAAACTAGAATTCCTGCTTACAAAGACGAAGGAATATTTAAGTGACTTGTTATATCTTGTACAGAGTCTAGAAGACGCGTACCGAAAATCTTAATCGGATTCGATGTTGTAGATGATTCGAATGGAATCTACGCTTAGTAGATCTTTATACTTTCTTGATGTCTGATAATAGAAGGAATAGATTCCTTGTTCTGTAATGGAATCATCCTTTTTGAGATCTAACATGCAGTAAAAGATAGTAGGCTTACTAGCGTAGTAATAGAAATTATCAGTCAAAAGGGTAAGACCCTGATCAACAAGTTCACCTTGAATGTTGTCTCTTTTATAGGCTTTGTATCCTTTTGGGATATCCATGATGAAATAGACGAGCATCATTGTCTCTTTCAGTTTTCTGTTTGTTTCTTTTTCAGTAGCTGAGATTGAAAAATCTTGATTGGAATAGAATTTGTTCACATCATCCTGGGAGGAGAGAAAATACATGTTCGCGTAATATTCACCACTGATATTTTCTTTTTGTATTTTCTTCTCGTTGATGTCTTCCTCTGGCATCGAAAAAGAAGAGACCATCATTTTCCCTAGATAACATCGATAGGTGTTTGTTTCAACGCTCTGACCACATCCGGATAGTAATGTCAAAGCAAGGAATGAAATTGATAACTTCTTTTTCATACCTAAATTATAGAAGATTTCTCACTAGAAAAGATAGACTTGTTTCGATTATCGTGTATGCTGACTTTCATAAAGGATATCAGCGCATTTGTGCTTCCCCCTTTACAAACAACTATGGAAACTATCTGATATCAAAAGCATCAGTTTATCAGTCTATTTAAAACACCTCCCTAGTGTTTAACTAGAGAGGTATATGCTACAAATGATTTGTATTTAGTATCCTTTTGTTAAGTCAACAATATTCTCAAGCTCATGTCCGGATAGATATCTTTGGACATTCTCTAGAACATCCATGACATAACGGTGATGTCCGTCGATTACCTTCATCGCCTGATGAGGAGAGACTAAGATATTCTCTAATGTATGAAGCGGATAGATAGAAGGAAGGAGAAGCTCATCCATTGTGGATGGCTTTTTGTCCCAGGTATCGATAGCGGCACCAGAAAGCTTATGATCACGGAGTGCGTAATAGAGGTCTTTCTGATTGATGCAGTTGCTTCTTCCGACATTGATGATGTATTTGCCTTTCATCTTCTCGAAAACGTTCTTGTCGAAAAGGAATGTGGTTTCACTTGTCTTTGGTAAAGAACAGATGATTACATCACAGACAGAGACTAGTTCATCAAAATCTTTGACTAGATTGATGTCTTTGTATTCGTGATGCCTATCAATCGTATAAGTCTCGATATGATTGTTCAAAAGAATCTTATGAATGTCTTGTCCGATATGTCCATATCCTAAAAGGCCGACTTTCTTTCTGAACAGACTTTCCCAATAGAGATTCTCCTTGTCGTACCAGATGCCTTGTCGAAGCTTTCTATCAGATTCTGTGATCTTATTGACTAAGGAGATGGATAATCCGAATGCGTATTCTGCAATGATATTGCTATCAGCATGAGAATTGGTGACAATTACGTTCATCTCTTTCAATTTCTCCAGAGGGAAATCATCCACTCCGGTTTTATATGCGAAGACGATTTTAAGCTTGTCAGCTGTATCTAATGCTTTCACACTCATCTTTTTGCCGATGAATATGTCATAGCCTTTTAAGTCATCGACATCAACAGGCTTGATGTCGATATCAGCAATCTCATCCAATTCATCTTTTAGTTTTGAAAAGGATGGATCGAGAGAGGATATGCTTAAGCAGATCTTTTTCCTTCTTTGTAATTCGTTATCAATATAGTCTTTTACCATTCTGGCATCTCCTTGGAAAATATCTCCCTTCATCTGATGCTTCAGTATGAAGGCGGAAACACCATAGTATATGGTATCAATCAAGGAATAACGATGAATAAGCGCATACAAGATTCCAGCATCAAAACTATCACCGCCTCCAACACGTTCTATGGCGTTGAAATAGATAGGATGTTTCAGATGTACATGAGAGCCTTTTGTATGGATGGAGCAGGCGACAAAGTGAAGATTGTTTCGAATCTGTTTCCTGTCTCTTAGAATGAGGAATTCGGTTTCCGGATAGTCACGGAAATACTGCTCTGCCATCTCATCTGCGTTTCCTTTATAGTTTAGGAATGTCTCCATATCCTTTTGGCTTGCTAGGATGATAGAACAGTAAGGAAGTATCTTTTTGAAAAGAGGAGCAGCCTCCTTTTCTCTTCCTTCCCAAAGTCTGACACGGTAATTGAAATCAAAACTTACCGGAATATTCCTTTTCTTCGCTTCTTCTAGGAAAGCAAAAGATGTATCTGTCATATTTCCTTTTAATGAAAATGATATTCCAGATATATGGAATAGATTGATGCCTTTGAAAATTTCATCAAAATCAAGCTCATCTCTTTTCATCTCAGTGACAGAAGAAAAGTCTCTATCATAGATCATAGCATCTGCTCTCTTCCTTGCTTTTGGAAGAAGGAAATATTGACCTAGTTTGCTACCAGTTCTTTTGATATTGTCTGTGTTGACATGGTAATCGTTTAATAACTTTACGATGTTATCTCCGTCTTCTCCACTAGGTAAGGCAGTGACATAGTGGGTGGATTCACCGAGTTTGGAAAGTGCCATCAGGACATTCGCTTCTGATCCCCCATAGCATTTCTCGTAATCGTTCCTCTTAAAGTCGATCAAAGATGGATCGTCGATGTCAGGAATTGTATTTCTTTTCAGCATTTCTCCAAATGAAAGGATACTCATAATGATTCCTCCTTTGTTAAGACGTTTGGAGCAAGGATTTCAAGATAAGAGAGGGAACACAATAGGGCCTGTCCACATTCTTTCTTTAATCCCTTCTTTAAATAGGTGATTGCATCTGTATTCTTTTCGCCTTTTGGATAGCGTGGCGCAAACTGTCTCTTCAACACGATTGTCGTTCCTCTCTTCATCGTGAATTCATAATCAAAGGTGAGTTTGATATCTGAATATGGAACAAAGTAGAACTGGTTATCAAGCTTTCCTTCTTTTAATGGTACTCTTTCCTCACAGGTTGGATCAGCACTGGTATAGGATGAATATCTTTGAATCTTCTTCGTGAGTTCTGCTGCAGTATCATTGCTTTTTACGATGAAGTATAGGTTTGGTTTTCCGCCTTCTAGAAGGTCTCTTGCTAGACCCATGAATATCTTCTTGAACTCTAATTTCTCATAGTCAATGCCTTCTATCATACTGAAATTGTTTTTGATTGTTTTCTTGATGACTGCCAATAATTTCTTTTCAATATTATCGTTTGTCAATCTGATATTGATGCGTTCCTGTTCTTCTTTGGAGAAGATATCATCGAATTTCAATGCTAATGAGATAGGCTGAGCAAATTTGTCCTTCCAAGTTGTCTTCTGCAAAGAACGGTGTTCAATAAGCAGGTAATTGTCTTTGGTGATGATAAGGCCGTTGACACCAATCTGATTTCCTAACTTAGAGATAGAAAGAGGACTGATGAAGGAATGATACTCGTAGATGTCACGGATTGTCATACCATCTGTGAGCTTGTAATCCATACAACGATTTGTGACAAGCATGTGATAGTAAGTGGATCTAGAGGTTTCAAGTGTGAGTTCATTGTCTCCATTGAAGTAGCAGTTATCTAATCTTATGGTCTCTGAGTTGGATTTCTTGGAATGCTTGTGTGCCTGTAATAGAGCAAGACTGCTTTGTACAACAAACTTTGGAAGTTCGTGTATCTCCGTATGATCAATTGATTTTAAGACTGTGTTTTGATTGACATTGCAATATAGGTCAAGAGAAGGAATCAATAGATATGGATTCTCTTGTGAGAAGTATTCAATCTCTTTCAGTTGTTTCTTGTATTCGGATGAATAGATGTCTTTCTCTTCTGGATGAAGTTTCTCTTTTCCTATTTGATTCAAGTGATGAAGTTCCATGAAGCTTCCTACATTGTTGTAGTAGTTCTTATCCTGTTTGACTTCAACTCTCTTATGTCCATCGTATTTGCGGATGATTTTTCTTTGATCGAACTCCGTTTTATAGGATTCCTCTTCTTTCTTCTGACTGTAGGATACAATCAGACTATAGATGAGAGAGACGATCATACCGATAAAGACGGAGAAAGAAAGCTTATCTCTTAAGAAGGAAAGAACTGTGCTGTACCATTTCCCTTCATAGGTAGGAATGAAACAGAATGCGATGGCTAATAAAAGACCTAAAAAGTAAATGATGAATTTAAACCAGGGCTTCTTCCATAATTTCTTCAGTGTTTGTTTTCTTTTTTGATTTTTGATTGACATAACCTGATTCCTTTCAAATTAATTTGTCACAATCGTTGCGACAATCTAAATAAATGTTAGCAATATAAAGGAATAACTTCAACAAAAAGCAATCATTTGTACGATTTTCAAACGAAAAAAGAGAAACCATACGAGGTCTCTCTTGATTAAGGCTTAGAAGTGTAGAGAAGATAGGGTTGAGAAGAGCAATTGAACATCGGAAGCAGAGGAAGAAGGAGATAAGATGCTTTCTAATAATATCTTAAGACCGATACCGATAAAGACAATACCGGCGATAAGTCCAGACCATTCCTCTAACCACTTTCCGACTTTCTTGCCTAAGAAGATAGTAAGGAGGGAAAGAGCGAATGTGACAACGGCGATGATTGAGAATACAATCATTGCATTCGGAATGCTGTAATTGAGATAGACGAATCCGATGGAAAGAGCGTCGATGCTTGTTGCAATGCCTTGGACAAGGATTCCAGGGACAGTGAGTTTCTTTTTCTCCTCTGTCTTTGCTTCATCAGACGGATTCTCTTTTTCCTTCTTTTCCTTGATTCTCTCCTTTACCCATTCGAATATGTTCTTGATGCCTAGTAGGCATAATAAGGTAAAGGCAATCCAAGGAATATAGGCCTCTAGTTTCTCACGGAAATAGTATCCGACAAAGTATCCGATCACAGGCATCAAGCCCTGGAAGAAACCGAAGATGAATGCGATAAAGAATATCTTTCTTTTCTTCATGTTCGGTTCCTGTATGCCATCGGTTGCACCGATTGTCATACAATCCACCGACATAGAGATAGCGACAAGTATAATGTTTAACCAATCCATAGCAAATTATTATACCAATTTCTTCCATGTAAAATAGCGAATAACAAAAGAAAATTCATAAAATCTCATGTTCTATATGACAATTATCGACAAATCAACCCGATTTGGTTATATAATTGATTGAGGATTATACAAATG
>CAVALL010000028.1:11538-21118 GCA_963589675.1 Alistipes onderdonkii
GAACAGTTATCTTTTGGTAGTAGATATTGGAACACAGTCTTTGCGTGCATCAATCATTGATGAAAAGGGAAATGTATTGGCTTTCTCACAGCAGAAGTATAAGGAAGCCTATTTTTCTGTTGAAAAAGGCTATGTGGAACAATACCCAGAGTTCTATATGCAGGAACTCTGCAAAGCGACCAAAGAGATCTATGATAAGGATCCTAACTATCTTCAGAATATATCCGGAATGGTCATGGTCTGTTTCCGTGATTCGTCTTTAATCCTCGACAAAGACAAGAATCCGATCCGTCCTGCCGTATTATGGCTCGATCAAAGAGTCACAAGAGATCCTCATATGTCCTATCTGAAGTGGTATGAGAAAGCACTCTTCCGCATCATCGGAATGAATGATACTGTCAAATACAATGCAGAAAGAACTATCACCTATTGGCTGATGAAGAACGAGAAGGAAAACTGGGCGAAGATGAAGTACTTTGTTCCTCTTCCTACCTATTTCAATTACTATGTCACAGGAAACCTTGTCGTTTCAGCTGGTGACTGTGCCGGCCATTATCCTTTCGATTTCAAGCATGGAAAATGGTTCTCGAAAAAACATCCAAAACAGGATATATTTTCTATACCATATGACGCACTTCCTGAGATTGTGAAGGTTGGTGATGTTATCGGTGAAGTCAGTGAAGAGTTTGCTAGGATGTCTTTTATTCCAAAGGGTACAAAACTCTTTGCGACAGGTTCTGATAAAGCCTGTGAGACATTCGGTGATGGATGCGTTGATGAATCCTATGCTGCTGTCTCTTTAGGAACAGCATGTACGATCGATGTTGTCTCCTCTAAATATATGGAACCGGAGACATTCTTGCCATCCTATATTGCTCCTTATCCGAACGCCTTTGATATGGAGATTCAGATTTACCGTGGATTATGGATGACACGTTGGTATTTGGATAACTTTGGTGCCAACGATATCATTGAAAGCCAAAAGTTAGGTATCTCTCCAGAGGAGTATCTCAACCGCAAGATTCAGGAGGTTCCAGCTGGATGTGATGGTTTGGTTTTACAGCCTTATTGGGGACCTGGTCTTAAGAGACCGAATGCAAAAGGATCCATTATCGGATTCTCTGGTGTCCATACTCGTTTCCATCTCTATCGCTCTATCTATGAGGGCATTGCCTTTGCTCTTCGTGAAGGAATGGATGAGATATTGAAGAAGACACATAAGAAGCCGAAGTTCATCGTCCTCTCCGGTGGCGGAAGCGCCTCCGATATCTTTGCACATATCATCGCTGATGTCTTTGGTTATCCTTGCTATCGTTCGTTTACTGTAGAAGCCTCTTCTTTAGGTGGTGCCATGTCTGGTTTCTTATCCTTAGGTGTTTATTCTTCGCCGGAAGAAGCCGTTGAAAATATGGTAAAACGCACTGAAATCATTCAACCGGATATGAAGAATCATAAGACCTATGATGAACTTTACCATAAAGTCTATTGTAAACTCTATCCGTCTTTGAAGAAGGTGTATAACTCCTGCAAGAACTTCTATTTGGATACGAAGGAAGAGTGAAATGGTATTCTATATTCCTGATTTCTATGTGACGGGTATTGGATATAACGCGTTGAATAAGTCAAGAGAGGATCTTCTCTTGCTTTATCATGAAATGAACTTCATTCCTCTTGTCGAGGATATTGTCACAGTCAATGACGAGAAGGTCAAGTACTTCGCATCCAACATGAGTCTTCTTGGCGGATATGTCGATACCATTCTGAAAGCGATCGATGACAAGTGCCATGAGAATGATTTCCTTCTCATGGATTTTCCTTTTGCCATCAAATTCCAAGGCTACTCAAAGATTGTATCCTATGCCGTATCCAAAAAGGTGAAAGTGGTCTTCTTCGTTCATGATTTGGATGGAGTCCGTTTTCAGAATCCGCTGATGAATATGACCGACTCCTCTTGTCTTGATATGGCGTATTGTCTGATCACACCAAGCAAACAGATGGATATAGTCTTACATGAACAGCTTCATGTGTCGAAGAAAGTCAAAATCGTCAATCATGATTACTGGGATTATCATCTTAAAGATACTACTGTCAACGAACATAGAGATGCTCTTCTATGCTTTGCTGGAAATCTAAAGAAATCGGAATTCATCAAAGAACTTCCGGATGTCCTTGTTTCGCAAGGATTTCGATTATATGGGAAAGGATTCACGGATGAATACAAAGGTGAGTATATGGGTGAATATGACCCTGAGACTCTTTGCCATGAGATGGATGGAAAATTCGGTCTTGTATGGGATGGAAAGAGTGCAAAGACATGCTCCTCTAGCATCGGAAAATACCTAAGAATCAATACATCGCACAAATTCGGACTTTATCTTGCAAGTGCAAAACCGGTCATTGTATGGAAGAAAGGATCTATCAGCGACTTTGTCATTTCTCATAAGATTGGTTTTGCTGTAGATTCTCTTTATGATATTCCGGAACTTTTATCCAAAATTGATATCAATACCTATCAGCATATGGTTGATAACATCATGAAGATAAGAAAAGAGGTGATCACGATGGATCACCTCCGCAATGTTATACTATCTTCTTTTAGATAGACTGAACGGCGTTTGGATCAAACTTCGGATTGTTGACATTTGTCAGTAGTTCTTTGTCCTGAATGATCTGACGGTTGTCGTTGTCGATATCATTCTTCAAGTCTATGAAGGCATCTCTTGTGGCAAGTCTGTCACAGCACTTTTCATAGTCGGAAAGATCTCTTTCATCTCTCTTCTTTTCGATGATGTCGAGATAGTCTCCAACTGTTTCTTTGATCTCTTTGACAAATTCAAGTTCATAGACGGCATAGGAAGCGATGATTGTATAGAACTCTTCCGGGGATGCTTTTTTAAGTTTTGATTTGTTTGCCATATAGTCGCTTAAGAATGTCTTAGGAGCTGTCTTATTGTTATTATCTGCTGATGCAAGTGATTGGCTGGCTTTATTCGGATAGACGTCATTCAGGTTCTTGCCATCATTGTTCGGGTTGGAATAAATGTCACAAAGTGTAACGAATTTGCTGATTGTATCAAGGAAGGCGAGATAACCCTGTTTCATCTTTGCTTCTGCTTCTTCTGGAGTACCTAAGTTCGGAAGTTCTTTTTCGTTGATCATTCTAGTTTTCTCCTTTATATTTCTCGAATGCGATACATAATGCAGTCAAACTTTTCTGGTTGTCAATTTCATCTTCGAAGTCATTGACAGAGAAGGAGAGAAGATGGAACATCTGAATTTTGACAATGTCTATTGGTAAACTATCGATATCATCGAGTGGTGATGGAAGTGGATTGAAACGGTCCTCTACATGTACCTGATAGGCCTCGACTCCATACTCCTCTATTCCATCTTCGATGTCCTTGATGATGAAGCGGGTTCTCATGATAAAGAGAACCTTTCTAAAGAATTCATCTCTGAGTTCTATGACATCATCATCGGTTTCCGGTAAAAGCAGTGAGGATGAACGGCTGCATTCTTCTTTATAGGTAAGTATTTGATCGATGTCATCCAATAGCTGCTCTTCAATCACACCTGAATTTCGTAATGCTATTCTGAATGGTTCAGAATGAGGAACAGCGGATGTGATAAGAGGGGAAACAACATCGTGAATGGAACTGATTGCGTTGAACTGTTCGTCATCACTGTCGTAGCTTTCCTTTATTTGGAATACGGAACTGTATGAAATAAGAAAAGCGATGTCATCAAGACAGTTTTCACAAAGGATTGATAGCTCCTGGTTAGCCAAGAGAAAAGTTTTTCTGAGTTGTTTATTCATCTTGAATATTATACCTTACAATTGTATGTATGTGGTAAGAAACAAGAACTTCGTGTCCTGAAAATTGCCATATATGTATATTGTTTTCCGTTTTTGAAAACGGATATAATAAAACTAGTCAAGGTGAATCATATGTATAAACTATTATTGAAATTGTTCGTTAAAGATTATCAAGAAAAGGAAAGCGTCAAAGTCCGAGAAAGAGTCGGATTTGTTGCTTCTGTAATCGGACTGGTTACGAACCTCATCATCTTTGTCTCCAAGATTGTCATCGGTTTCATATTAGGACTCTATTCAATTGTCTCGGATTCTGTTAACAACCTTAGCGATTTCGGAAACAATCTGCTCAGTATTTATGGCGTCAAAGTCAGTGCTAAACCGGCGGATAAGGAACACCCATATGGACATCAGAGAATGGAGTATATCATCTCTCTTGTCATATCCTGTGTCATTATCGCCTTGGGCGCAATCATGTTGTACCAATCAGTCAGTGATTTAGTAGTCTTTATTCAATCCATTCAGACAACAGGAAAACCACAAAGCAAAGAGCTCTCCTATCTTATGTATATCGTTTCCTTGACTCTTCTTTCCTTAGCCATAGGATTTAAATTCCTTCAGGCCTATATTTATTTCACGTTTGGCAAATGGATATCATCCATGCAGTTAAAGGCGTTAGGGAAAGATGCCGTCAATGACTGCATTTCAACAACATTAGTTATCATCGGTCTTATGATCACTTGGTTCACAGGATATGATGTGGATTGTTTCTTTGTTCTTGTCGTTGGTGTTCTAGTTATCCTATCTGGCATTGGAATTATGAAAGAGGCTATCAATACCTTGCTTGGCGAGAAACCAGATGAAAGCTTGATCGATAAGTTGGTTGACTTAGTTATGAATCACAATGATGTATTAGGCGTACATGATTTGTCTTTGCATACTTACGGTAAAGTTGTTTATGGCGTGATTCATGTTGAGGTAGATGCAAAAAGAGATGTTATGCTTTCACATGAATTGTGTGATCTTATTGAAAATGAGGCGTGGGAAAAGTTATCGATCAACCTAACAGTACATATGGATCCGATTCTGATTGATGATCCTGATACCACAAAATACAAAGAGGCAGTAGAACAGTCGATTCATCATATCAGCAAGAATATCCATATGCATGATTTCAGAATCGTCTCGGGAAGAGAAACAGTCAATCTGATATTCGATCTTGTCATTCCAGATGAATTATGCAATGACAAGAGTGAAGCAGAGTTAAAAGAGAGAATCCTAAAAGACATAGACCATAAATATGGCAAGAACATTAAACTTGTCATTCATTTTGATTCGCAACTGACAGATTTCTTATCTGGCACAAAAGCTGAAGAAGTTGATGGATAAACAACCCTCCTTTAGTTTTTCTTCCATCCAACTAATTTGTTTCCGCCTTCATACGGATAAACAAACATGAGGTTGGCTATTGTTTCAGTTCCTATAACCGTTAAATAATGTCCGATATCGTTAAATCTAAGGATATAATATCCGTGGTAATATCCGCAATATTTTGATATTTTTACGTCGCTGAATGGATTTTCTTGGTGGATGTATTCCTCTAATGGGGTTTTATCTTTGATCGAATTGTAATAGTCTTTCCTGATAGTCAATTCTGTCTTTGAATCCAATGGTTCTACATCAACGAGGACACTTTCATCAATTTGTATTTTGTCTCCGTTAGCGTCATAAAGTTTATCCCAATTATTGATATACGCAATATTGACAAGCTCGTTTTGAGTGAAGAGATATGCGATTTCTGATAAGTTAGTAAACGTTCCTTTTGGAACGTATGTATTGTCACATGAAGTGAGTAGTGTGATAAGAAGAAATGATAATTTAGTGAATAAATGTTTCATAATTAGCTCCTTTATTTATGCTTTATGCGTTATTCAGGTAAGGTGAGTTCACCGCTCAACACTGCATCCATATCCTCATCCGAAATCACATAAATTCCATTAGGGAGGATATAGCTTCCATGCCCGAAATAGGTGACATCATCGTCTTGCAATGATGCGATTCTGATCTTTGTATACTGAACAAATCCTGTTGTTACGGATGCACCGCAGAACACACATGTCTTTTTGGAAGAACCACTTTCCGAACCAGAAATCACGTGCCCTTGTAGCTTGTACTCCCCGCATGAGCAATAGGAGCGATGCTGTTTGTTGTTCTTGGATACATATTTGTATGTGTAGTTGTGTGTATGCGTGGCTGACAAAGCTGCATACGCATTCAACGATTTGACAGTATGCGATTTGCTGCTGCCATTAGGATATGTAATTTCTATTGAATTTGCGTTGTCTAGAATCAGGTTCTTCAATTGACTTGCTGTTAAATCAGGATTTTCCGCCAATAGCAAAGCCGCAGTTCCTGTGACAAAAGGTGCAGCCATTGATGTTCCGTCTTTGTATCCGTATTTGTTGCCGGGCAATGTAGATAGGATATTGACTCCAGGCGCATAAATGTTCACATTTGTTCCATTTAAAGAAAAATCTGAAAAGTCAGGTCTTTTTCCGTCTTCAGATATGGCACCTACTGAAATTATATTCGGCAAGTCAAATGAACCATAACTTGATATAAAGTCATCAACATTACAATATAGATTTCCAGCAGTCCAAACAAATAGACCGGGATAGCTACTTACTGCTTCTCTAATTGCAACGTCATAACCATATCCACGAATACTATAATTCAGAATATCGATTTGGTTATCAGTTCCCCAAAGTCCTATGGCATAATTGATAGCTTTAATGGCGGCAGAAACATAAATACCATCGGATCCATCATCGGATGCTTGCAAAGGAACTAGGGAAACATTCCAATTCACTCCGGAGACTCCAACGCTGTTGTTTCCTACTGCTCCGATGATTCCGGCGACATGAGTGCCGTGTCCGTTCAAATCATTATATCCGTTTGCAGTATCTGAAACGAAATCATAGCCATCCACAAGATTGGCATTCAGATCCGTATGCTTCGCAATCCCGGTGTCAATCACACCGACTCTGACCGATGATGAGCCAGTGTTTATGTTCCATGCTTTCGGAGCGTTTATACCATATGTTCCATTCAAGCCCCATTGATCTCCGGAAACATACCTAGTATCATTCGGTTCACTTGAGACGGATATTTTCTCATTAGGTTCTACACAGTATACCTCTTCTTTTGATTCCAAGTCTGAGACAGCTCTGTTTATGTCTTCGTATGACATTCCTGAAATATCAACGGAGTATACTTTCTTGCAGCTGTAATCTTTGAGGCTTGTTGTCAAATCGGTTACTTTGCTTTCTGCAAAGTTAGCAAAGACACTGCTTTTAGCATTTCTGACATTCTCGTTCAAAGTAACCAATAACGAATCACACTCAGAGTAATCATACGAAGCGATTTTGCTTTGAAGTCTTTGGTTGCTGTGATTGGGTAAGGTGCTAACCTTTGAAACGGGGACACCTTCACTAAAACTCATACATGGTAGGATGCTTAGGGCAGCGATAATACTTAATAACAATTTAGACATAGCGTTTACCTCCTTTAGTTTTTCTTCCATCCGACAAGTTTAGTTCCGCCATCATACGGATAATAGAAGGTTAAATTCGCAATGGTTTCTTGCCCTATTACTGCTCGATGAAGTAATATATCGTCAAACCTTAGAACATAACATCCATGATAGTAACCGCAATAATCTGAAATTTTCACATCGCTAAATGGGTCGTTTGGATGAGTAAACTCTTCTAACGGTATTTCATCCTTAATCGAATTGTAATAGTCCTTCCTGATAGTCAGTTCTGTCTTTGAATCCAACGGCTCAACAGCAACGAGTATGCTTTCATCAATAGCCATTCTATTTCCATCAGCATCATAGACTTTATTGTGGTTGTTCCTGTAAGCGATGTTGATAAGTTCATCTTGAGTGAAGAGATATGCGATTTCTGACAAGTTCGTAAACGTCCCTTTTGGAACGTATGTATTGTCACATGAAGTGAGTAGTGTGATAAGAAGAAATGATAATTTAGTGAATAAATGTTTCATAAACCCCCCCTTTACAATGTGTTGCTGCCTTATATGAAAAGTGTATGTTGATTATTATGAATATGTCAATCTAGAGGAAAAATAACCGGAAAAAGGCGTTAC
The DNA here is from genome assembly GCA_963589675.1 of Alistipes onderdonkii. Taxonomy (GTDB): domain Bacteria; phylum Bacillota_I; class Bacilli_A; order RFN20; family CAG-288; genus Enterosoma. The sequence goes on from CAVALL010000028.1 coordinate 19,520, forward strand.
AAAAGCGCTTTCAGCTACTGCTATGTCCTGTATTATTTCTTAATAAAACATTGAATGTAATTTTCTCAAAAGTGTCATTCGAAAATCGGAAGTTTTCTTTCCGTTTTTCTTTCTTGAGTTTTCTTATAATCATCATGTAAACCACGGAAGGGGGGAAATAAAATGAGCGTATTTGATACAGTAATTGGTTATGAAGAACAGAAGCGGATTTTACTTCAGATTGTTGATATGTTGAAGAATAAGGATATGTATAGAAAGATGGGTGCTAGACTCCCGAAAGGCGTCTTGCTTGTTGGCCAACCTGGTATGGGAAAAACAACGTTAGCGAAAGCGTTCATTCAGGAGTCTGGTCTGAAAGCCTTCACTCTCAGAAAGAATGAAACAAAGAAAGAAACAATCAAAACAATCGAGAACGTTTTCTTGGAGGCCGGTAAAGAAAACACGGCAATCATCTTTATCGATGATATGGATAAATTCAGTGAAAGCAATGATAAGAATGTTGATGATGAGTTGTTTATTGCCATTCAAGCTGGAATTGATAGTGTGAATGATAAAGATGTTCTTGTCATTGCTACTGCAAATCATGATGATAAGTTCCCTGATTCACTTGTCAGAAAGGGAAGATTTGATATTTATCTTCAGCTTCTTCCTCCAACTGAAAAGGATGCTAGAAAGATTATCGAATATTACCTGAAAGATAAACAGGTCAGCAAAGATCTTAACTATGATGATGTTTATCGGCTGATTGGTTATTCTTCCTGCGCTGATTTACAGTCGCTGTTGAATAAGAGTGCAATCTATTCTGTAGCAAGAAGAAAACAGTATATCGATATTGAAGATATCATGAAGGCCTATTTTGAAGAGGTTCATGATGAAAACGAAAAATTCAGCGAAGAGAAGATCAATGAACTCGCAATGCATGAGGCGGGACACGCCGCCATTGCTGAAATCATGAAGAAAGGAAGTGTTGGATATATCAAAGTCTATGACAATGCTAAAAATAGGACTCTTGATTTTACTGGGTTTACTTATGGTGTAACTTCGACAAATAACTTTCAACGAAGACCAGAAGTTGTACTTTTTTGCCTAGGCGGTAAGGCCGCTACGGAATTATTCTACGATGGTAGGTGCGGGAGCGGATGCCAAAATGATCTAGGCAAAGCACTGAGTACTTTGAGGGATGGAATCAATGAAAACGGGATCTATGGAATGGGTCTTATTGGAAACGAGGATGAGACGTCTGAATCTCTTAAAATGGCTGAGCAGTACGTCGCGCGCGCTGAATTGGAGAGGTATATGTTCCTTGCAAAAGAGATGCTTATGAAAAACAAAGAACTTGTGATGAAAATCTATGAACAACTGAAAGAGAAGAAGGTTCTTCTTTATTCCGAGGTTCAGAAGATTCGTGACTCTGTTACGATCACTGAATTCAGTTACTAGTTTGAGTCTTGCGATTAGTCTCTGTGGATTATCCATGGAGACTTTTTTGAAAGTGTCCTTATTTTAGATGTTGTTGTCCTAGAACGCTGCGCCTTCATCGAAAACGCTTGATGGTAATATAGGCCTTCTTTTAAAAACTATGTTGCTTTAATTAAATAT
>CAVALL010000029.1:0-20841 GCA_963589675.1 Alistipes onderdonkii
TGGTTTGCTTGGCGGGTATCTCTTTATCGACACTTTGTTTATCATCGCCTACAATTCCGCTTTCCGAAAAAACAAGACAAACAGCGATTTGAAAGCCGCATCCATCATCGGTAACGACATCAATCAAGCCTATAATTTCGGGGAACTTGGTTTAGCCGTCTGTGATTATAATAACAATGTCATCTGGGTGAACGATTTCATGAGTGAACGGTTCCCAATGATTGTTGATAGCAATATATTCAACAAATTCCCTGCGTTGGAGAGATTGAAGGATGCCGCTCATAAATCCAGCAATGAGCATCCAAGAGTCATCGACAACCACAAAACCTATGAAGTCGAATTGATTGAAGAAGCAAGACTATTCATCTTCAAGGATATCACCGACTTTGCAAACATCTATAACTACAATCAGAAGCAGTCACCTGTCGTCGGTTATATTCTTATCGATAACTACGCTGATATTCAGATGAATATCGGTGATGATTCCGAATTTATGGAGATGCATAAGGATGTCAATGACCGCATTAATAAGTTTGGAACGGATCATAATGCTTTACTTAGAAAGATAACAGAAGACAGATATCTCTTTGTCATGACAAAAGAGAATTACGATAAAGTCTATGCCAGTAAGTTCTCTTTGGTATCGGATGTTGCCAAAGCACATCCTAGAGGATTTACGATCTCTATGGGTATCGGCTTAGGATTCCCGGATTATGGTAGATTAGCTTCCATGGCATCATCTGCATTGGATGCTGCCTTAAGCAGAGGCGGTGACCAGGTAGCTGTTGATAATCACGGACAACCGATTGCCTTCTTCGGTGGAAAGACTGACTTGATGCCTAGTAGAAACCGTGTCAAGACAAGAATGCTTGCCAACACCTTCTTCACGATGCTGAAGAAGTATCAGAATGTCATCATCATGGGACATATGACAGCCGATTTCGATGCGTTTGCTTCTGCATTAGCCGTCTATGAACTTTGTCAGAACGCAAAGGTTGATGCAAAAATCTGCTATGAAGACAGATTTGTCGAAGCAAAATGCCGTCATGCAGTCGATGTCTCATTCACAAAAGAAGAAGCTGATGAAATGTTTGTCACCATGAAGGAGATGGATTCCTTTATCAATGATAAGACATTGCTTGTCATGGTTGACCATAGCAATCCTACCATTTCCATCTTCTCCGAATATGTCAGAAAATTCGACAATATCGCTATCATCGATCACCATCGTCCCGGCACGAACATTGTCAACGACACTGTTTTCGAAGATGTGGATACTTCCGCATCATCCGCCAGTGAAATCCTTACATCCTTTATCGTCTATTATCCGAATGACATCTTCGTCGATGAGAGAACAGCCACATTCTTGCTCGCCGGTATCTCACTTGATACCCATTTCTTCCGCGAGCACTCTACGAACTCTACCTTTGAAGCATGTGCACAGCTGAAGAACTGGAATGCGGATACGATGAAAGTTGTCGATTTCCTAAGAGAAGGCTTGGAAGAATTCACCCAGAAGATTGAAATCCTTGCCACTCAGCAATGTCTGAAACCGGGTGTCATGGTTATGACCGCTCCGGATGATGAACAGGTTGATGGTGTCACATTGAGCCGAGTAGCTGATGAAGCGGTCTCAGTCGATGGCGTTCAGGCATCCTTCTGTATCGGTAGAATCGGAGATCACAACATCAAGATTGCTGCTAGAAGCAATGGATCTGTCAATGTCGGAATCCTGATGGAGAAGATCGGCGACGGAAAACGCGGCGGTGGAAGATTTGTTGCTGCGGCTGCTGATTTCCCAGAATCAACTGTTCCTGATGTCTTGAAGGAACTGAAAGAAGTCCTGAATGATTATCTTGATGACGCTAGAATCAACATGCAGGCAAAGTAGAAACAAAAAACCAAGGAGGTATTATTATGAAAGTATTAATGAAGAAAGAATTAAGAAAAGTCGGTAAGAGAGGCGAAATCATCGAAGTTTCGGATGGATATGGTGCAAACTACCTCATTCCAAACGGATATGCTGTTCTCTATACCGATGAAGCAAAGAAGCAGTATGCCATCGAATTGGAACAAGAACGTGTTCTTGATGAGCAGAAGAAAGCGGAAGCAAGAGAGTTGGCAGAGAAATTGAAGACAATCACTCTTCCTTTTGAAGCATCTGCTGGAAGAAATGGGGACATGATCGGTACCATCTCCTTCAAGAAAGCATCCGAAGCCTTAGAGAAGAATTATGGAATCAAGCTTTCTAAAGGACAGCTGATCGACAAAGATGTCATCGTTAACGGCTTTGGTCTGACAACACTGAAAGTTGATCTCTATAAAGGCATTGTCGGTGAACTAAGAATCCGTGTCACATTAAAGGAAAAGAAGTAAACGATGTCAGACGAAAATTCTTCGCTTGAACTCAATGAGGTGACCATCCTCGGAAACATCATCGTAGACAGTGATGGCAATCAGATGCTGACAGCTGTTCAGCATCTCACTGTCGATGATTTTACTGACCCTAGAAACAAGTTAGTTTACCAGGCGATGTTAGAAATCAACTCAAAAGGCGAGTCACCCGATTTTGCACTTCTTGTCGAGACTCTTCAAAATGATAAGACCTTTGATACAATCGGCGGCATAGGATATCTGAATGCTATCGTTAGCAATACAGCCCGTATCGCGTCGATTGAAGCCTATATCAGACGAATCAAAGACAAAGCCCTTTTGAAGAAGTTCCTAGCAAAGTGCAAAGATGTCGTCGATGTGGCACAGACACAGCCTATCGAGGATGTCAGTGAATATATTGGACGCGCTGAGACAGAAATCAATGAAATCGCGAAAGAGAGATCTGTCAAAGAAGCAAGCAAACTATCTGAAATCTCTCCAGAACTTGTCGAAAAATGGGTGAAGCAGAGTAAGAGATTCCGTGAAGAAAACATCGATCCTTCCGGTATCACCGGTGCGAGAACCGGATATGAAGCGCTGGATAAGCTTACACATGGATGGAATCCAGGACAGCTTATCATCATCGGTGCCCGTCCTGCCGTCGGTAAGACAGCTTTCACTTTGAATCTGCTTTACAATGTCGCCAAAGAGAAAAAGCCTGTCATCTTCTTCTCGTTGGAAATGAAGGCTTCTTCTATTGAGATGAGACTTCTTGAATTAGCAAGTGACTTGACCGCAGAAGAAATCAACAAGATGGATTTTGCTCAGGATTCAACACCGAGTCATCTTGTTGTCAATGTCAAATCTCAGGAAGAGAGCGCTAAAGTCGCTAAGCTTCAGCAGGGTATGAATACATTGGCTGAGTTGCCTTTCTATGTCGATGAGAATCCAGGAACGACAGTCATGGATATTGCTGCAAAATGCCGAAAATTGATCAAAGGACAGAATATTCAGGCTTCCTTAGTTGCAATTGACTATATCGGTTTGATCGAACCTAGCAAAAAGTCAGCAGGTGAATCCAAGACGAACCAAGTTGCTGAAATCTCACGTAGTTTGAAGAAACTTGCTAATGAACTGGAAATACCGATTATCGCGTTAAGTCAGCTCTCCCGTGACTCTGCAAAACGTGGTGCTGATCATAAACCGATTCTAACCGACTTAAGAGACTCTGGTGCTTTGGAAGCTGATGCTGATATGGTCTTCTTCCTCTATCGTCCTGACTATTTCGGCGATGATAAGAAAGAGGATGGAAATTCATCTCAGGATGATGGCAATCAGGATGACAATAACCCGATTTCCTCTGTTGATCTGATGCTTTCCAAGAACAGAGAAGGTTCTTTAGGCACTGTTAAATTCGTCTTTGATAAACCGCATTGTCATTTTGCAATCCGTGCCGATGACAGGTTTAATGATGACAATACACCATTTGGAGTCTAACCATGCAATACGATGTCATATCTAGCGGCAGCAAGGGAAACTGCACTCTGATTTTTTCACATGGACATTGCATCCAGATTGATTTTGGAATTGCAAAGAAACGTGTAGTATCTGCTTTAGAGAGTTACGGATACTCCTTTTCCGATGTAGAAGCAGTCCTTGTCACACATGACCATAGCGATCATGCTAGTCACATTGCATCGGCTGATAAAGATAAGGTGTACAGCGGTAACCCGTCCTTACCTAAATTGCAGGGGGTAATCTCAGGTGACAAGCTGCTTCATCCCTTTCAATCCATTCAGATTTCTGTTTTCACCATCACGCCTCTTCCACTCAGTCATGATGCTAAGAATACATTAGGCTTTGTTATCAGTGATGGTGAGGAAACATTAGCATATGTCACGGATACAGGATTTGTTCCGGAGAAGAATTTTCCTTATCTGAACAATCTCAATTATTATCTTTTTGAATCCAACCATGATCCGAAAATGCTTTATGAATCGAAAAGACCAGATTATCTCATCCGTAGAATCATTTCCGATATGGGACACCTTTCCAATTTGGATTGTGGATATTATCTTTCTTCCTTTGTCGGTCCGGAAACGAAAGAGATTGTACTTGCTCATCTTTCTGATGAATGCAATACACCGGATTTAGCATTGAAGACATTGAATGATGTGTTTTTGAGACAACTAGGTTATATCCCAGAAATTTCTGTTAAAGCTGCATCTGAGAAGAATGAGACAAAGGGTGGAAGATGAACATACGATTTCTCGTTCCTGGAAAGTGCCGGGAAAAATATATTAAGGATGGTCAGGATGAGTATCTGAAAAGATTATCACGCTATGGAAAAATATCACTTGTCACTGTACAAGAGGAATCTCTTCCTTCTGTACCTACAGAAGGACAGATTGCAAAAGCTCTCTCTATGGAAGCAGATCGAATCCTAAAACAGATAAAGGATGACGAATATCTCTTTTTGGTCGATATTCATTCCAAAAACATATCCACTAAGGAATTTGCAGAGAAGATTGAGTCTGTCACAAAGACAAAAGGCAATCTTGTCTTCTTAGTCGGTTCCTCTTATGGATTGGATGACAAACTAAGAAAAAGAGCAGATTTTTCTTTTTCCTTAGGTGAAATGACCTATACGCATTACATGGCAATGCTATTAGTCATCGAACAGGTTTATCGCTCCATGAAGATCATCAACGGGGAATGTTATGACAAATAAGACTGTTTGCATAGGGTGGGATAGAGCACTCAGCTTTGAATAGTTGTTAAAGTCGCTTGGTTAGTGGAGAATAGTGTTGTTTAAAAGGCAACATCTCTCCACTTTTTTGCTACAATGATATAGCCAAACTTAAGTGAAATCAGCGGGAAGGCTTACTTAGGTAGGTTTGGCGACTGGTCCCTTCGTAGCCTTCCCACTGATTTCAGAAGGGATCGTCGCCAATGAAGAAGAAAAAAGGCCTTTGAAGTGGGCTCATTCCATGTTTGGAAAACTCGCTTATAGAAGTGTAGGTGGTGACGATTATAAATATTATCCGGACGGAGAACGTAATTCATGAAATACTATGATCTTAAGTCTGAACTTGCAATTTGCCAAATTTTGGCAATTTCGGTTTGCCTGAATATTGTTTACTCATAAACGAATGCGACAACGAATTTTGCAAAATAGTTGTTTTTGATTCATCAGATGACAAGCCGTACAAATATTGCAAAACCTGGAAGAAAAATCTAATTCCCTTTTCAGACGATGAAGAAACAAAATATCGAAACATCTTTCAACCAAGGGTAGTCAATGTAAATAGTGATTTCGTTCAGATCAGCATAAAAGGGAGAAAATATGTTTTAAGGTTCGTTGATGATCTAATGTATGCTATTGGTCAAAGAATCATGATTATTGATCCTACTAATCCGTTAGTTTTAAAACATGGAATAATTGAAGGAGTTATTTCAGATGAGGATTATTTACTCAAAAACAATTTCATTCCTAAATATAAGGTAAAACTTGATAATGGTGACTTGTCCTACTTTGGTTCTTATCAAATCAGTGAGATTTATTGACTTCATTCGTCAGGAAATGCTTGTAAGGGATATAACATCATGAGCAAAAAATCATCGATGTAGAACGATATATAAAAGCAGTGACATATCGCTAAAAGAAATGATATAGCCTTGAATAGTGGTTAAAGTCGTAAAAAAGTATTTGACAAACTAGGGTGTCATCCTTATACTATTATCTTGCCCTTGGGATATAGTCAAGCGGTAAGACAACGGTCTCTGAAACCGTGATGCCTTGGTTCGAATCCAAGTATCCCAGCCATTAGAAAATATAAGTTTGATGCAATAATTGTGTCAAACTTTTTTCTTTTTATAGGCTTTTGAAAACCTATATGTTTTCTCCTAAATGTGAAGTGATACGAATATCTTTTGTCCTTTTGTCATCTAGATGAAAAGAAAGAGAAGATATTTCTTTCATAGAAAGAAAAAGGGGCTTTTATTTGGTATAATTTTCAACGAGAGAATTTAACTATATGGATTTACAAAAAGAACTGAATCATAATCAATACCTTGCCGCCTCTTCGAAAAGTCAATATCTGAGAATCATCGCCGGTGCAGGAACCGGAAAGACGAGAACTTTGACTTACCGTCTTGCTTATCAGATTCTCACCGGCACACATCCTAGAAGGATGCTTGCCATCACATTCACAAACAAAGCCGCAAATGAAATGGCTACCCGTGTCGAAAGTCTGCTTGCAAAAGAGAACTTTGAGCAGAATGGGAAGCCTCTCATCTGCACATTCCACGGATTCTGCTATCGTTTCTTAAGAAAAGAAATCGGATGTGTCAATGGATATGCGACAAACTTCCAGATAGCCGGAGAGGATGAGACATCCTCTATCTACAAGGATATCTTCAGCAAGATGACCAAGGGGACAAGCAAGGAATTCATTCAGGCTATCACTCATAAGATCTCCTCTTTGAAGACCGATGGTGTCTTTCCGAATGAAGTGTCAAAAAGCGACATTTCACTGGATTCCATCTATACCTTTGATGAACTGATGAGTGTCTATACAACCTATCAGAAGAAACTGAGACTTCAGAATCTCTTGGATTTTGATGACCTTCTTATGCTTACCTTCTATATCATGGAGAATAATCCAGATATCAAGGAAAAATGGAAAAGAAAGTATGATGTCTTCCTTGTCGATGAGTTCCAAGATACCAACTATCTTCAGTATGCCTTAGTGAAAGAGTTCATGTCTTCTACTGCTTCATTGACCGTTGTCGGAGATCCGGATCAGACCATCTACACATGGAGAGGAGCAAAGAATGACATCATCAAAGACCGATTGAAAAATGATTTTCCTGGTTTAGAGACAGTCATTCTCGATGAGAATTACCGTTCCACTCAAGCTATCTTGGATGCTGCAAACCGCCTTATCAATCATAACTCTGACAGAATGGAGAAGAATCTTGTCGCTGCAAGCGGAAAGCCAGGCGAGAAAGTTCAGTTCATCCGTTCACGCGACAATGAAAACGAAGCGTATAGGGTGGCATATGAAATTCGAAAACTGAATGAACAGCAGGATGTTCCTTACCAAGATATAGCAATCATCTATCGATCCAACTACTTATCCAACTCACTTGAAAAACAGCTTACTCTATTCCGTATTCCTTATGAGATCTATGGCGGCTTGAAATTCTATGAACGTGCTGAAATCAAGGATGCTATCGCATATCTGCGTTTAGCGATCAATCCTGATGATTTCTCCTTCAAAAGAGTTCTCTCTGCACCGACAAAGGGCGTCGGTGAAGTGACTCTTCAGAAAGCGGATGAACTGCGTTCTACTTTAGGCGAAGAGATTCCTCTTATCAAGATATTCAAAGACAATCAGGATGTACTTCCTTTGAATAGGAAAAGCATCAATGCTTTAACGGTCTTCTATTCCGCTTTTGATAATTTCACATCGGCACTCAAAACGGCAAAGACAGGGGAAGAAATCCTATCCGCGATTGAGTCTTACTATAACGAGACTGGATTCTTGTCTTATGTCCATAATGAAGACAAAAAACTTCAGGAGAAGCTCTCTTATACAGCTGCATCCTCTGTCTCAAAGTCGGACAACGTATTGGAATTGCAGAGAACGATTTCACAGTTCTTCAAACAGGATACCTTGGATGAGGATGGTAATGCAAAGACTCCGTCATTAGAGGACTTCTTGCTTGAGGTCGCCTTACAGTCTGATCAGGATACCATGGAAGATAAACCCAAGGTATCTTTGATGACAGGCCATGTCTCCAAAGGACTTGAGTTCCCATATGTCTTCATCACCGGACTCAATCAAATGATCTTCCCGACAACACACGCTCTTAAGGACGGCAGAAGAAGCGCAATAGAGGAAGAGAGAAGACTTATGTATGTCTGCATGACACGTGCAAAGACAAAACTGTATCTTTCCACATTCGGAGGAAAGAATTTCAGAACCGGCATGGAATATACTGAGTCACAGTTCTTATCCGATATCTTCGATGCTGTTCCTAATGATAAACCTGTTACGAAGAATCCGTATGAAAAGCCGCATAACGACTATAACGCCTATAAAGGAGCACATCGTCCATCTTTGTTTGACAACATTGGGAATGCAAATTCGTTATTGAAAAAGAAAGCGACAACGGACAATCAAAAAGACACCTATGTTGTAGGAGATAGAGTAATCCATACAAGCTTTGGCGTCGGTAAGGTCATCGAGGTTCGTCAAGATGGCAAGATTGCTGTTAAGTTCAATGATCCCTATGGGACAAAGATTATGGTTCCGGGCTTCAAAGCGTTTAGAAAGATGAAGGAGGACGAATGATGGAAGTCATCGATAAAGAAAAAGAAAGAGTCAAGGAACTGACGGATCTCCTCAATAAGTACAACTACGAATACTATGTTCTGAGTCAGCCTACTGTCTCGGACGCTGAATATGATACCTTGATGGAGGAATTACAGCTTTTAGAAAACAAAAGACCGGATCTGAAAGACCGCCTTTCCCCAACAAGCCGTGTCGGTGGTGGGGTGCTTGATTCCTTCAAAAAAATCACGCATAAGAAATATATGCTCTCCATCGCTGATGTCTTCAACGAAGAGGAACTCTATTCCTTTGATGAAAGCATTAGAAAAGCGACAGGGCTAAAGACAATCGAATATATGTGTGAAGTCAAAATCGACGGTCTATCCTGTTCCCTTGTCTACGAAAACGGAGATCTTGTCTCGGCTTCTACACGTGGGGATGGTACAGTCGGCGAGGATGTCACAGACAATGTCATGACCATACCGTCTGTTCCTCTTCATATTGCTGATAAACGCGATATCGAGATACGCGGTGAAGTCTATATGCCGAAAAAATCCTTTGAAATGCTGAACAAGCAGAGGGAGAAGAGTGGAGAACCGCTTTTTGCCAACGCAAGAAATGCGGCATCCGGTTCCTTGAAGAATCTAGACTCACGAGTGACAGCAAAGCGTAAGCTTGATGCCTGGTGGTACTATGTTCCCGATGCTTTGGAATTAGGATATAAGAAACATTCCGATGCCTTAGTCTTCGCTTCCTCTTTAGGATTCAGAACCAACCCGGAAAGAAGACTTGTTCATGGTATCGATGAAGTCATCGCCTATATGCACGAATATCATGAGAAGCGTCCGACCCTTGACTATGATATCGATGGTTTGGTCATCAAGGTCAATGATATGACTTTATACGATACGATCGGCTATACGATGAAGACTCCAAAGTGGGAAATCGCCTATAAGTTCCCACCGGAAGAACAGATCACAAAGGTCGAAGGCATCGAGATCTCAGTCGGAAGAACCGGAAGAGTTGCCCCGACTGCAATCTTGGCTCCTGTTCGTGTCGCGGGAAGTTTGATATCGAGAGCGACACTCAACAATGAGGACTTCATCAAAGGAAAGGATATTCGTATCGGAGACTATGTCTCTCTTCATAAAGCCGGAGATGTCATTCCGGAAGTGGAAAAGGTCATCTTGGAAAGAAGAGGAGAGAATGTAAAGCCGTACTCTTTCCCAGAAGAGTGCCCGTACTGCCATAAGAAATTAGAAAAGATTCAGGGCCAGACCTATTGTGTCAATGATGAGTGCCCGTCAAGAAAGATCAACAATCTCATATTCTTCGCTTCCAAGCAAGGAATGAATATTGATGGTTTAGGTGAGAAACTTGTTGAATCCTTGTTCAATGAAGGATTGGTGAAGGATGTCTCAGACTATTACACTCTCTATACGCATGAGGAAGACCTGATGCTGATGGATGGCATCGGAAAGAAGACCTGCGAATCCCTTTTCAAGGCGATTGAAAAGTCGAAGAAGAATGACTTCTATATGCTTCTCTGTGGTCTTGCCATTCCGCTAGTCGGAAAGAAGACTGCTATCATCCTCGCTGATCATTTCACCGATATGGATCATTTGATGGCAGCGAAGATGGATGAGTTATCCTCTCTCTCGGATGTCGGTGAAATCACCGCTGAGAAGATCATCTCCTATTTCCAGGACAGCAACAATCTTGCTTTGATTGAAAGGCTGAGAGGATATGGATTGAACTTTGCCTTGCTCAATCCCATCGTTGAAGCGAAGGACAACTATTTCAAAGGCAAAAAGTTTGTCCTCACTGGAACAATCTCTGTCTCAAGAGATGTGATGACAAAGAGAATTGAAGCCTTAGGCGGAAAATCATCCTCGAGTGTATCAAAAGCCACAGACTTTGTTTTAGCTGGTGAAGCCGCTGGAAGCAAACTCGATAAGGCGAATGCTCTCCATGTCAAAGTCTTCTCGGAAGAAGAGATTCTTCCTCTTATTGAGGAAGCAGAGAAAGCGCAATCCTAATATTTTCATTTTTATCATGAAATATTGCGTTATAATAAAGTGTTTTGAGGTATTAATATGATAAAGGTTACAAAAGACGTAATTGAACAATGCGCTGAGAACATGATGTTTCAGCTCAATCCTGGACAGGCAGAACTGATTTATGAAGAGTTCTCCACGGTTTTGGCACAGGTCGATTTCCTCGCCTCTATTCCTGGCGTTGACAGTGCTGATCCGATGACATTCCCTTATAGTGAACATCAGAAGATTCTTAGAGCGGATAAACCTGGCAAGCCTTTAAAGGCTGTTGACGCACTGAAGAACTGCAATAGCAAACTTGGAACACAGGTTCGCTTACCGAAAGTTGTAGGTAACAAAAATGATCAAGTGGATGAATAAAACGATATCAGAGCTTCATGAAGCTCTTGTAAAGAAGGAAGTCACAGCTTTAGAATTGACTGAAGAAGCAATCTCATTAGTAGAACAGGATGACTGCAATGCTTTTGAGGCAACCTGCTTTGATAAGGCTAGAGAGGCGGCTAAGAAGATTACCGAAGTCAAAGAAGATGAATACCTGAAAGGCATTCCGTATCTTTGCAAGGATAACTATTCTACAAAGGGTGTGGAAACCTCTGCTAGTTCGAATATCTTAAACGGATATGTCCCGCTTTATGATGCGACAGTTGTTTCTAAGCTTTCACGCGCTGGCATGATCATGATTGCTCATACCACAATGGATGAACTTGCCATGGGTGGAACAGGTACAACCGGAAGAAAAGGTGTCACCTGCAATCCATATGACCATACAAGAATCGTCGGTGGATCCTCTTGCGGTTCTGCCGCTGCTTTGGCAGAGGGCATTGCTCCTTTTGCTTTAGGAAGCGATACAGGAGACTCGGTCAGAAAACCAGCATCCCACGCTGGACTTGTCGGATTCAAGCCGACTTGGGGAAGAGTTTCCCGTTTTGGTCTTTTCCCATTTGCTCCTAGTCTTGATACCATCGCCTATTTCACAAAGGATGTTTTGGATTCTGCCTATGTTCTTTCCTGCCTTGCCGGTCATGATAGCAAGGATATGTCTAGTTCATACAGAAGAAAAGAAAAATATCAGGATTACGTCCTTTCCCATCGTTCTTTGAAGAAAATCGGTTATTTCAAAGCTGTCCTTGATGCCATGAATGATGATGAGATCAAAGCATCTTTCCTTTCTTTGATTGAAAAATTGAAGAAGAGTGGATATGAAGTTGTCGAATATGATTATCCGACTGAACTTCTCGATGCTCTTTATCCGACCTATATGATCATCTCCTGTGCAGAAGCGACCAGCAATGATGCTAACTTAGATGGTGTCCGCTTCGGTCCGACAGCAACGATGAATCCTACTACATACAAAGAATATATGACAGAATGCAGAAGCAAAGGCTTCTCCAATCTTATCAAGAGACGTTTTGTCATCGGATCCTTCTCTCTTTTGAGCGAGAATCAGGAAGAGATGTTCAATCGTGCACAGAAGGCTAGAAGACTCATTGTCAACAAGATGAATGAATTCTTCGATTCCATCGATTACCTTATCTCTCCTGCTAGCTTCTCCGTACCAAAGAAGATCGATGAACTTTCAACTGCATGGTCTGTCCATCCGGATTTCCTCGATAACATTCTCACGATTGGTAACTTCGGCGGATATCCGAGTCTCACTTTGCCGATGTGCAAAGTGGATGGACTTCCTGTCGGTGTCAATATCACAGGCAGAATTTTTGAAGAAGGACAGCTCTTTGCTTTAGGTAAAGACATTGAAGATTTGACAGGACTTAAGAATCTTGTCGCTAAGGAGGAGAAGTAATTATGGAATTCGAACCAGTAATAGGCATTGAAATTCATGTTGAACTGAAGACCAAATCCAAAATGTTCTCCTCGGCTCCTTGCACCTTTGGTGAAGCACCGAACTCGATGACAGTCCCGTTTGATTTTGCGTTCCCAGGCACGATGCCAGTCGTGAACAAGGAGGCGGTCAATTACGGTGTCAAGGTGTGCTCTGCACTCAATATGAACATCGCAAGAACATTGTATTTCGATAGAAAGAACTATTTCTATCCTGATCTTCCCAAAGGCTATCAGATCACTCAGCAGTTCCATCCGATTGGAACGCATGGCTATGTCGAAATTGAGTCTAACGGAAAGACAATCCGTGTCGGCGTCGATAACGCTCACTTGGAAGAGGATACTGCAAAACAGATTCACCTTTCTGATATTTCCTTGATCAACTTCAACCGCTGCGGAACACCGCTAATCGAAATTGTCTCTGATCCGGATATGCATTCCGGTGAGGAAGCAATGAAGTACGTTGAAGCCATCCGTGAGATTGTTACTTACCTTGGCGTTTCCGATGGTAAGATGGAAAATGGCTCCTTACGCTGCGATATCAACATCTCTCTTCGTCCGAAGGGTGAAACCAAGTTCGGTACCAAGACTGAGTGCAAGAACCTCAACACCATTCAGAACATCCGTGCCGCTGTCGATTATGAAATCGCAAGACAGACTGAGATTCTCAATGCTGGTGGCGTCGTAGAACAGGAAACAAGACGTTACGATGAGGCTGCTAAGAAGACTGTCCTGATGCGTAAGAAGACAAATGCCATCGACTACAAATATTTCCGTGAGCCGAACATTGTTCCGATCGATCTCGATGAGGATTTCATCGATGATGCCATCATGAGTATGAACAAGCTTCCAAAACAGTATCGTATTGAATTGAAGAAGTCCGGTCTTGGTGACTATGAGATCGAAGAACTTCTCAAAGACAGAGACTTTGTTGTCTACTTTGAAGATTGCATCGCCTTAGGTGCAAAGAACGCAACCACTTTTTGGAACTACCTCATGGTTGAATTGATGGGATATCTCAACAAGAAGGAAATGTCTTTGAAGGATGTTCCATTCTCCAAGGAATACATGGTCTCATTGGTCAATCTTGTCTCAGAAGGAAAGATCAATTCCAAGCAGGCTAAGGAAGTCCTTTCCATCATGGAAGAGAAAGGCGAAGATCCTCTTAAGGTTGTCAAGGAAAAGGGCATGGAACAGATTTCTGATTCCTCCTTCATCTCAACTCTTGTCGATGAAGTCATCGCTGAGAATCCTTCCGTTGTCTCTGACTGGAAGAAAGGCAAGGACCATGCCTTAGGATATCTTGTCGGTCAGGTCATGAAGAAGAGCAAAGGCAAAGCCAATCCGGCCCTTGCCAAGGAGATGATTCTTTCCATCATCGGACCTTGCGGAAAACAGGCCTGATTCTATCGAAAGAAGAGTCAAAGCAAAGCATCATTCAGGCAATCCTTTCTTTAGAAAGAAAGAGGGGGTTGCCTTTTCCTTTCTAAGTCTTTAAAAACAAGATTCAAAATCGTATAATGATTGCATTATGTCCAAAGATTTTTACATTGAAATTTTGCATGAAGACAAAAACTGTCATGCACGTTATGGATATCTCCATACACCTCATGGGACAGTCGAACTTCCCATGTTTATGCCAGTCGGCACACAGGCTACCGTAAAGACGATTGCACCAGAAGAATTGGTCGCAATGGGTTCCGGTGTCGTTTTGGCAAATACTTATCATTTAGCTCTGAGACCAGGCACCAAGATCGTCAAGGCTGCCGGTGGCGTTCAGAAGTTCATGAATTACCCTGGACCGATGCTGACCGATAGCGGTGGCTATCAGGTCTTTTCCCTTACGAAGCTTCGTGACAAGATCACAGAAGAAGGTGTCTCCTTTAAGGACCCTCTTTCTGGTGACAAACACTTCTTCTCTCCAGAGAGTGTCATCGGTTTGGAAGAGGATATCGGTGCAGATATCATCATGTGTTTTGATGAATGTGCTCCATGGCCCTGCACAAAAGAATACATGAAGAATTCGGTTGACCGCACGATCCGTTGGGCAAAGCGTTGTCTTGCCGCTAAGACTAGAGATGATCAGGCTCTGTTTGGTATCTGTCAGGGCGGTGACTATGCTGACATCAGACAGTATTGTGCAGAGGAACTTACCAAACTTCCATTTGAAGGATTCTCTATCGGTGGAACAGCTATCGGTGAACCGAGAATCACCGAATATCACGAAGTGTCTTTGACAATTCCTTATCTCCCTTATGATAAACCTCGTTACTTGATGGGAATCGGTTCTCTTGATATGCTCTTTGATGGCATACGCAAAGGCGTTGACATGTTTGACTGTGTTCTTCCGACTCGTTTGGCAAGACATGGCTCTGTCATGACACACCATGGAAGAATCAATATCATGAAGGGTAAGTATGCCAATGACTTCACTCCTTTGGATGAGGAATGCGACTGCTATTGCTGCAGAAACTTCACAAAGGCATACGTTCACCATCTGATGAAATGCGAAGAAGGATTTGGAGCAAGACTCTGCTCCATTCATAATATCCGTTTCCTCATACAGGCGATGGAAGGAGCAAGAGAGGCCATCAAGAATGATCGCTTCTTAGAATATGCTGCTGAACGCTTGGATGAGTTTGGATCCGTGAGAGGTTGCTAAAATGAATACACCAGGTTTTGATTACGATATCTATTCTCTTTCCTCCTATGACTACAATCTTCCTGAAGACCGCATCGCACAGTCTCCGGCTGAGAAAAGAGATGAGTCCCGTCTATTGACAATGAATAGAGATACGGGAGAATTAAAAGATGAAGAACATTTCTACAATATCCTGAACTATCTCCACAAAGGAGATGTGATTGTAAGAAACAACACCAAAGTCATCCCTGCCCGTCTTTTAGGTGAGAAGAAAGAAACTCATGCTCATGTTCAGCTTCTTCTTCTCCATCAGGTTGAAGATCAGAAGGATGTCTGGGAATGCCTTGTCGGAAACGCACATACAGTCAAGGTTGGAACCAAAGTCTATTTTGGCGCCAATGATGAACTTATCGCCGAATGCTTAGAAGTGAAAGATGAAGGACTTCGTCTTTTCCACTTTGAATACAAGGGCATTTTCATGGAAGTCCTTGATGCCTTAGGAAAGATGCCTTTACCCCCTTACATCCATCAGCAATTAGGAGACAATTCAAGATATCAGACCGTTTATGCAAAAATCGAAGGAAGCGCTGCTGCTCCGACTGCCGGCTTTCATTTTACGGAAGAACTCTTTGACAAAATCAAGAAGATGGGAATCGAGGTCCTCGATGTCACTCTTCATGTCGGATTAGGTACCTTCCGCCCTGTGAAGAATGATGATATCAGAGAGCATACCATGCACTCGGAATACTATCAGATGTCAAAAGAGACGGCGGATAGACTCAACCTTGCCAAGAAGGAAGGAAGAAGAATCATCGCTGTTGGAACAACATCGACAAGAACTCTTGAATCCGTCTATCACAAGTACGGAACCTTCAAGGAATGCTCCGGAGATACAAAGCTTTTCATCTATCCTGGTTTTGAGTATCAGGCAATCGATTGCCTTGTCACCAATTTCCACCTTCCTAAGTCTACTCTTGTCATGTTAGTTTCTGCCTTTTCGACTCGTGACAACGTTCTTAATGCTTACAGACACGCGGTAGATAACGGATACCGTTTCTTCTCCTTTGGAGATGCGATGTTCCTTTATCGAAATAAATAATGAAAGAAAACAAAGAGAGAAAAGACTACTATCAGAGAAAATATCTGTCTCTTGTAGAGGAGATAGATAAGTCTTCGAGAAAGCCGACTCTCTTTTTGCATGCCTGCTGTGGGCCTTGCCTTACTTATCCTCTATCTATACTTTTGGATCATTTCCAGGTTACAGTCGGATTTTTCAATCCGAACATCTATCCTGTTGAAGAGTATCAGAAAAGATTGGATACATTAAAAGAGTTTATCGAGGAATATTCCAAGGCAAGAGGCGTTGAGATTCCTCTCGTTGTCAATGAAGAAGACTTCCTACAATATCAGAAATCCTTCGAAGAAAGAAAGAATGACCGTGAAGGCGGAAAGATGTGCTTAGCATGTCATAGTTATCGTATGGGTTTAGCCTATCGGTATGCATACGAGCATCATTTTGAATATTTCACGACAGTCATGACTGTGTCATGCAAGAAACCGAGCCGTGAACTCAATGAGATAGCTGAAAAACTGTCTTTGCTATACCCAACAACGAAATACCTTTATTCTGATTTCAAAAAGGATAACGGCCAATTAAAAGGTATCCTCATAAGCAGAGAATACAAACTATATAGACAGGATTATTGTGGTTGCCTTCCTTCCTTAGAGGAAAGAAGAAAACAAAAAGAGAATCAGTCTGAGAAATAACGAGAGATCATAGTCAGCTTCTTCTTCGCTTCTTCCTCGTTTTCAAATGTTATGATGATCTTGTTCTTATTTTGTTTCACTGAGGTCTTTCTTTTATTTCCGGAGAAGGACCTCTTTTCTTTTTCCAGACTTCGGACAGACATCCCATCTTTGAGGATGGAATGGTAGAGTTCTTCCTGCTTTTCACTTGGAAGATTAAGAAGTGATCTTGCTTCCGAATAGGAAAGAGAAAAGTCTTTCATGCTGTTTTTTATATAATCGGGAAGAAGGTTCAGTCTAAGAAGATTCTTTACTTGTGAGACACTGTAGGAAGAAAGTTCAGAAAGCCTTTTGTCATCGTATTTGTATTTGCATTTCAAAACTTGGAAAGCGTAGGACTTGACTAGTGCGCTATCCCCTTCCGCTTGGATGTTCTCCAATATGTATTTGAACTTTCTCTCATCATCGATATCCGCTTTCAAGACAGGTAGTTTTGAATAACCATTTTTCTTAGCCAATAGAAAACGCTTGACACCGTTTATGATTTCATATCCATCATCATTCTTGACCGTGATAAGAGGTACGAAAAAGCCGTCTTTGGTGATGGATTCCTCTAAAGACTTGTAGTAATTCAAGTCATAGTTCTCTTCGGAAAACAAGTCAGAAAGATGGAGGTTCTCTATCGGAACCTCAGATTGAGAATGTCCTAAAAGATTCTGCTCAATCTCGTTTACAATCGAGTATCTCTGATACTTCTTGACGAGTGAATTCAGGTCAGTTCGTTTTTGCTTTGTTGCTGACACGTTCAATCACCTCTCTAGCTAAGGCTAAGTATGTCAAGGAACCAGCGCTCTGTGGACGGAAATGATTGACGGGCATTCCCTTAGCGATGGCCTCTGGAATGGAAACGTTTCTCGGTATGGTTGTTAAGAAGACATGGTCTTTGAAGTTTGTTCTGACTTCTTTTGCAATGTCGATGGATAGCTTTGTTCTAGGATCGTACATCGTCAAAAGAATTCCTAATATGGAAAGTTCCGGATTGTCCTTTGTCTGAATGTTGTAGAGAGTGGAAAGAAGCTGAGCTAAAGCATCCAAAGCGAAATATTCGCATTGGACAGGAATCAGGATGCAGTTAGCTGCATTCAATGCGTTCAGTGATAAAAATCCTAAAGAAGGAGGGCAGTCGATAAGGACGTAATCGAAAAGATTGATTTCCTTGGAATCGAGGATTTCTTTTAAGATCTTTGTAGAACAACTGCCTTGTGCCATCAGTTCACTCTCAACCATGGCGAGAGTAAGATTGGCGGAGACAATCGATATGTTTTCATAATCGGTTTTGCGGATGCAGTGTTTCAAGTCGCTCTTTTTCAGCAAAAGCTCGCTCATCGTCCTCTTGCTAAGAGTAGGATCGATGCCGAGTGCCTGAGAGCAGTTTCCCTGTGGGTCCATGTCGAGTAAGAGAACCCTTTTGTTGTATCTGGCTAGAGATGCAGCCAAGTTATAAGCGGTGGTAGTTTTTCCGACTCCACCCTTTTGATTTGTGATTGCTATGATTTCGGTCATGGCTAGATTTTAACATATTCGCCCTCTTTTCTACTAACACTAAGAAAGATTTGTCCTCTTTGATTGTTTTTTACTAGTGAGCGGTGAAGAAAATGAGGCTTGAAAACATGCTTACGGACAAGAAATTGGCCAAAATGGATATATAATATATATCACAAGACTTGTTTATCTTGAAAACCGACTTGAAAACCACTATATTAGATGAAGTTGTCTTTGTGTGCAATATTTCAATTGAGGAGGACTCTTATGAAGAAAGGCAAACGATCTCTGACTTTGGCTTTGTCATTATTAAGCATCGCCAGTCTAACCGCGTGCAATGACGATTACACTTATCCTGATAACAAATGGAAGGAAGGTGACATCGTTACTGTCGGCGGAAAAACATATACCTTTGAGCAGATTTATGATCTTTTGGACAATACCAAAGGCTCTGCACAGGCATATTACAACGTAGCAAAAAGTGTTCTTGCACAGATGGTTACAAAACGTACTGATGCAATTCTTGCCACTGTTGATTCTAAAATCAACGAATTGAAGAACACCTGGAAGACCAATGCAAGAACCAATAGAACTTCCTACAAGGAAGAAATGGAGAAGACTCTCGACAGTGAGAACGTCGATGACATCGATGAGTTGAGAAACAAGTACATCGCTGATGCTCAGAATGATTCCAACTCCACAACTTACTACAACATCAATGCTGATGGCACAACCGATTCTTCCTACAAGTTCTATGTTTCTGAAGAACTGACAAAGAATTATGTTGTCAAGCAGGCTCCTTACCATGTCAGCCACATCCTTATCAAGGTTGATGCTTCCAGTGATGGCGAAGGACTTTGGAACGGAAAGATCTCTTCCGATGATGCTAGCCAGATCGGCAATGTCGCTAGAATGCTCGCTTCCAACGATAGCTTCGGTTCTGTCGCCTTGGTCGCTTCCGATGATGAAAGCTCCGCTAAGCAGTATGGTGAATTGTTCACTTCCACTGATGGCAGCGAACAGGTCGCCATGGAAAAGACCACATCCTACATCAACGAATTCAAGCTTGGCCTTTATGCCTATGATGCCTATCTCAATCCGGAAACCAGCGATTCCAATGTCAATGACTCTGTTCGCGCTTCCTTAAGAGTTCCCGGCAAGGAAGTCACCACTTCTGACTATACCTATAAGAATAATACTTCTGTCAGCGAGACAATTTCCAATGTCAACATCGGAAAGAAGAAGGCCTTCGGTATTCCTCTTTCTGTTGCTCTCACCATGGGTTACCTTGCTGATACTGAGAAGAACCTTGTCGACAACACCAAGGTCGACTATGCTCAGGAAACTCAGTATCCTAGAAATATCTTATTCAATAACTATTTCAACTATCATGGAATCAACTTCATGTATGATGATAGCGATGAATATGATGCCAAGTTCTTAGCCGAGGCTAAGGAAGTTGCCGCCGTTGCCGGCATCAATTCTGATACATGGACTAAGCCTAGCGATGTCGAGGCTGCACTTCCTAAGAAGTATGCAGAGTATGAATATGTCAAAGGACAGCTTGGTAAGATCGATGAAAACAAGTTCCAGACTATCGATGGCGTTTCCGATAATCTTGTCGGTTACAGCTATAACGAAAAGACTGGAAAGAGCGAATACACCAATATTGCTGGTTCTAAGAAGATCCTTGTCGAAAAGAATGATGGAACAAAGAATCCTATCATCATCGTTCGCGGTGGTTCTTCCAGCTATCAGGGAATTCACTTCATCGTTGTCAACAAGGATCCGTTTGTGAAAGCTTCCACAACCTATCAGTATTATCGTACCAACATTCCTAGCGCCAGCGAGTCTGATAAGACCAAGGCTGATAGCGATAGCTATGCTGATAATGCTTCCTTCATCAACTACGTCACAACTGATGTCAACTCCAACACCACATACAACACAAGAAGAGATGCTCTTTACAAATCGATCAAGAAAGCTGATTCCAACATTGAGTTCAAGCTCTTTGAGAACAACAAGGCTGCTTTCAAGAAAGAATACAATGTCGATTTCGATACATTGCTTGGCGATTATGCAAAGCTTATCAATCGTTATATCGATACTACCCGTAATTCAACTGAGGTCAGTGCCGAGGAATCCTTGGATGAAAGCTGGGAAACCTATGTCCAGCAATTAGCCATCCAGGAAGAAGTCTCGCCTCGTGGTATTCTCCCTCAGGTCTGCATTTCCGCATTTGAAGGCGGTAGTTTCAATGGAAAGGAGAGCCTCTGCCATGTTGAAAAGTAAAAAACTTAAA
>CAVALL010000030.1:0-20752 GCA_963589675.1 Alistipes onderdonkii
AAATGTTTAAGCGCAGATATTTTTATTCTTTTAAGTTTCTTTTAAGAATAGTCTTCCATGATAACCATTGAAAAGGGCCCTCCGAAGAGAGCCCTATGATAGGTTAGTTGTAGTAGACTTCCATAACAGGCGCCTGAACACCATATGCATTTCTTGAACCGGAGTTCATGCAGTATAGTTTCAAAGTGAAGTGCTTGCCTGTATCCTTCTCATCAGCAACAGCAACCAATGTCTTTCCATCAATGGAATCACCGACGGAATAATCGTAGATGACAGTCCACTTTAAGTCCGTATCGGCTTTTAATGCTGCTTCAGCAAGATCATAGATATCATCATTCCAGATACCGCCGAGAACAGTCATGCAATGGTTGGATCTATCGAATGAGACATCCGGAGAATCCGTACCGATATAGAAGTAAGGAATCAAATGACCGTTGAGATTGCTCTCCATGACATTGGTAGCAGTCGGCGACCATGTTGTAGCATCACTAGGAGTGAATGGATCCTGATAGGCGATAAACATTGTGTCATAGGAGTAACCATACTTGATAGTCAATGTGACACTAGCGCCATCTGCATAGGTGTGCTTAGCAACAAGTCTAGAACCATTGTAGTCAGCATCTGTAATAGCATAGAAGGTGGTTGTCCAGCCTGCTGCCTTTAAGACATTGTTCGCGTTAAGAGTGTAGTTTTCGTTCCAATTCTTGAGGTAAGAAACCTGTAGATACTTCTTTCCGATTGCGGAATAGTTCTTCAGATTGACAGTAGGGGTATTGTCACCAGTATAGAAGTACGGAACAGTATGATCAGCACCCATATAGCTAGTCATCTGTGACTGGATTGAATCACTCCAAGCAGTCTTATCTGTCGGATAGGTGGCAGCATCGGTGAAGCAGGCTTTATAGGTTGCCATACCATCGAAACTATAGACAGCGATACGGATCAATTTTCCATCAACGGATTTATAAGCAGTAACCATATCTCCATCATCGGACTGACTGATACCATTGCTTATTGTATAGCCAGCATTGGTCAATGCTTCTTCGGCAAGATCATAGATCTGATCATCCCAGGTTCCACCAGAGATCTCGTATTCGCCAGAATAGAAATCGCCAGCAGAGAGTTCATCATCGGAAGCGGCAAGATAGACATAAGGCAAGACTTCACCGAAGTTTGCAGTCATTGTCTCCTTGATCTCTTCTGTCCAAGCACCATCTTCCGGAACGACGAACGCTTTCTGATAGGTAACCTTCAAATACGGCTTATTTTTCGATGTCTTATAGAGAGCAACAGTGAGTTTGTTTCCTTCCTCATCACTTGCTTCACCATCGATACGATCAATACCATCTTTGAATGTCCAAGTGAAGTCTTCCATTGTCTCTAAGGCAGTCTTTGCCGATGTAAGGATGCTGCTATTCCAAGCAGAACCTGTGAGTTCAATTGTATTGGAGCTCTGCTTCAAGGATGGGGACTTTGTTCCAAGGTAGATATAAGGTAGAACGTTTCCACCCAATTCAACTTCCATCGCCTCTTCAATCGTGGCACTCCATGCCGCCTCATCGCTTCCTTCTTCCGGAGGATTGAATCCTTCTGCGCAGGAGAGAGTTAAAACAGCGGATTTGCTTCCATAGCTAGAATCCATTCTTGCTGTGATAACACAGCCATCGGATAACTTCTTGCTTGCATAGAAAGTTCTTCCATAGGAATCTTCACTTCCAATGGCAATGCCATATCCAGCATCTTCAAATGCTTTCTTTGCTCTATCGATCATGATGCCATTGAACTTGTCTCCGACAATCTGGAGAGATTCCGAATAGGTATCATAAGAGACATCCAAGGTATCTGTTCCTAAATAGACATAAGGAACGTCTCCACTATGTCCATCTAAGTATTTGTCCATCTTAGCTTTGACAGCCTCATCATCGCTGAAAGAGGTGCAGTCAGCTGGAACATTGAGAGGAGTGTAATAATAGACATCAAGTCTTGCCAAAGTGGAATTTCCGAATAAGACAGCAACCATCGTGCAGCCATCAGACAAAGTCTGAGATGCGATCAATGATTTCTGATTTCCGCTGGAATCTTTTTCATCGATGCAGGCATATCCTTGAGCGGAAAGTGTTGTCTTAGCCGCCTCAAACATACGGGAATCAAAGGCACCGCCAGTAATGCTAAGCTTGTTGACGGTCGGGTTCCAATCTGAGGAAAGAGTATTGCTTCCTAAATAGACATAAGGAAGTTCGTGGTTGTCGAAACTAGTCTGGAAACGAGAGGAGATAGAAGAAGGCCATGTGGCACCTTCAACAGGATTATAGGCTTCCTTATAGAAGACTGAAAGATGTGGGAAAGGAGCTGTATCAGAACCAGACTTATAGAGAGAAACAGAGACTTTGCAGCCATCATCAAAGGTGAATTCACCGCTGACAACAGTGCCATATACTTCTGAAGTCTTCTTGACATTGACAAAGTTTGCAGCAGTTAAGGAAGAGTAAGCAAGATCAAGAACACTGTCATCCCATTTTCCACCATCGATAGAGAATGTCTTTGTCGAATTCGTCCATTCTGTGCTAGGTGTAGCCATTCCTAAATAAACGAACGGAAGAACATGCCCTCCTAAGTTTGTCTGCATGGCGGAAACAGTATCGCTATCCCAGCTATCGACACTAGTTGCATCAAACGGTTCATCAAAGACAGCTGTCATCTTGCTATAGCCGTATTCATCGCTGGTAAGCTCAACCTTGATATGTTTCTCGCTGGATGTGCCGGTAAAGGTTGTTGCTGTCTTATCGGTTGTCCAATCTTTTGCTTTAAAGGCAGTTTCAGCATCATCAAGATATTTCTTATCAAACTTACCACCGACAATGGTGAGAATACCATAATCGCCGATGCTTCTCTTCCATGTTCCATCGACCGTTCTGCCTAAGGAAACATACGGGAGAACCGTTCCGCCAAGATGCTTGATCATCAAAGCGCTGATTTCCTCTCCCCATGCATCCACATCCTTATCATCTGTTCCAGTATCGCTATCAGGATTCGGTTTTGCAGAAGAATCCGAAGAGCTAGTGCTATCTGAAACCGGTGCAGAAGATGATGATTCTGTAGGTCTTCCCGTATCGGAAGCCTTCTCTGATGTCGGTGACGAAGTTCCTGTGTTAGGTACCACAGTAGATGATTCTGTGCCACCGCAGGAGATCAAAGTCAAAGAAATGAGAGAAAGCAAGACTGATTTCTTAACATTTTTCATGTTTTTTAATCCTCCAAAAACAAAAAAGATTATAAAGTAAGAAGCATGTCAGACAATTTTTTCTTAAACCATCCGAACATACTGAATTTTCATTTCCAAAAAGAAGAAAAGACACCTATATCCTTGTTATATAAATAGCCAAATGCTCATTTTGTTTCCGTTTTAAGCTTTTGCAAACTAATCTCAGCCTTAAATGTAAGCGGTTAACCAGGTGACAGGCCACGTTTTAAAGTTCTATATTTTTTTGACGTTTTAGGCTCGTTTTAGTCAAAAAGCATAAAATACACACCAGTTTTCCTTAAAAGAACCTTAAAGGATTTTACATGTTTAAAATCAGGAGTTCGCCTGTGTTATATTTCCTTTCAAAAATGTAACCGATTACATTCATTTTCTCTATCGTTTTATAGATAATTTTTACCGATTTTTAAGCATTTTTTAAGAAAAACAGAGATATTTTGTTCGTTTTCCTATTTTTCCCGTTTTTCATAATTCAGTATTCGGCACCTTATAATTTTTATCGTTCGTTTTTCCACGCCTACTATCCATCGATCAAGAATGAAAGAGGAGGACTTCGCTTATGGATGAGAATTTCAAAAAATGCAAAGCCAAACTGATTCGAGAATTCTATTTGAAAATATCAATGCTCTCTTTAGCTATCGGTCTTGTCGTAGCTGGTCTGATCATACTATTCACCAACATGTTCGGTGCTAACTTCCCATACTACATCAGCATCATCATCGGTGCCGTACTCATGATCGGCTCATTCCTGTTATTGGCATTCTTGAAGAAGCCAAACGATGAAGAGATTGCAGAAAGAATCGATAATGACTTCCATATGCAAGAGAAAGTGACTAGCATGGTCACCTTCCAAGATAAGAAAGGTCTTCTCTATGAAAAGCAAAGAGAAGACGCCAAAGAACAGCTTTCCAAGAAAGATGTCAAAAAGCTTCCAGTCAAGCTAGCCATGATCAATATTCCTGCTCTTGTCTTTGGTGCTAGTTTATTTACAGCAAGTTTCTTCACTCCTAATGTCATCAAAGAAGCTAAAAAAGATGAAAAACCTGACAAAGGAAAGGTCAATGAAGAAACAGGAAAAATCATTGATCAAATCCATGATATCATCAACAATTCTGAAGCGAGTGCTGCCTTCAAAGCAGAACTGAATCAGATTCTTGAAGATCTCTTAGTCGAACTGAAAGATGATACCAATCCTTTCTCCCGTATGAAGAAGGTCATGGTTGCGGAAGGCAAGGTTAATGCCGCTCTTGATAGAGCCAATTCCAAAGAGGAAATCGGTGCCGCATTAGAGAACAGCGAAATCGATCTTCTCGTAAAGTTAGGAACAGCAATCAAAAACGGAGATCAGGATGGTGTAACCTCTGTTCTCCAACAGTTAGAGAAACACTTCGGCCCACGTTCTGTCTATACACAAGATAGCTTATGCGATCATATCGAAGCCATTGTGAATGCAATCAACAAGGCACTTCAGCAATCTCTTGAAGCTGAGACTCCGGTCAAAAAAGAAGACGGCTTGTATCTATCATTGAACAATCTAAGCACAGCTCTAAACAATGTCTACAATCAATTCAGCAAATACTTAAGCGGTGATACGGAAAACGGAATCACCGAAGATCAGGCAAAAGCAGACTCTATCACAGCTATTGAGACCGCCATATCCGAAATCAATTCCTGCCTACAGGCACAACAGGAAAACAGCGATCTCGCCGATCAGGTCAAAGCCTATATGGAATCGCTCATCAATCCTACCGGTAGCGGTAGCGGAAACGATGATGACGGCCAGAAATCCAGTGGAAGCGATGGCGAAGGCCAAAGCGGAGACAACGCTAACAATAGCGGGGATGGCAACAACAGCGGAAACAAAGGAGACGGCGATGGCGACGGCTCTGACAATGATGGTTCCGACAAAGATAGCGGTGGCGATGACTCCGGAGGCGACAGCGACAGCGGCGATGAAGGAGAAAACGACGGCAAAGGCAATAGCGAAGGAAATGAAGGGGATTCTAGCGGTAGCGGATCCGGAAAAGGTGAAAGCGAAGGCTCAGGCTCTTCAAGTTCTGATGGAGCATCCGGCGGAAGCGGTAAGACCAACTTCGGAAGCAATGACAAGGTCTACACCGATGACAACGGTTATTCCGAATACGGGGATGTCATTGATGGATATCACAATGATGCCATCGAAGACAACAAAGAGAATGGTAATGATGAGACAGGTGATCTCTTAGATGATTACTTCAACTCACTTTACGGAAATGATTCCGATGATAACAATCCATAAATAAAAGAAAGGTTAAAAACAATGGAAAATCAAGAATTAATCACTGAATTCAGTGAATCAGTCAGAAAGATCAAAGAAGAGCTGCACAAGGATATTGTCGGTCAGGAAGAAGTCATCGACAATGTCGTCATCGCCGTCATCGCTGGCGGTAACGTTCTTCTCGAAGGTGTCCCTGGAACCGGTAAGACACGTCTTGTCCGTTCATTAGGTCAGACACTCAACCTTCCTTTCTCCCGTATCCAGTTCACACCGGATTTGATGCCAAACGATGTCACTGGTACCAACATCATCCGTAAAGACGAAAGCGGAAACTTAGTCACTACATTCCAAAAGGGCCCTATCTTCGCACAGATCATCTTAGCTGATGAAATCAACCGTGCTACTCCGAAGACTCAGGCGGCTATGCTTGAAGTTATGCAGGAACATAAAGTCACTGTCTCTGGTGTCACTTACCCGATGGCTGAGCCTTTCTTTGTCTTAGCTACCGATAACCCGATTGAACAGGATGGTACTTATCCTCTTCCGGAAGCTCAGATGGACCGTTTCATGTTCAAGGTCGTCATGCAGTATCCTAGCGTCGGTGAACTCGGCGACATCGTCAACATGACACAGGGCAACATGAATGAAAATGCAACGAAGGTTGTCGATGGCGATACCATCCTCCATATGAGAAAACTTGCTCAGGATGTCCCTTGCATCCCTCAGGTTCTCGAATATGCTATGGACCTTGTCCACAGCACCCATTCCGAATTGGATGACTGTGCTGAGACAGCCAAGAAGTATATCCGTTACGGAGCTTCTCCTCGTGCCTGCCAGGCCCTTATCACCGGTGCAAAGATTCGTGCTTTGATTCACGGAAACTACAATGTCTCCTATGATGATATCGATGCCTTAGCCTATCCTGTCTTAAGACATAGAATCAAGATCAATTACAATGCGATCAACGATAACCTCACTGTCGACAAAGTCATCTCTTTGCTGACAAAGGAAATCAGAAAGAAAAAATAAACCATGAAACAAGCGATCGACGAACAATTTCTTCAGCAAATCGAACTTCTCTCTTTATCTGTCAAAGATAATGTCGCCGGTCTTTTCGGTGGAAACCATAAATCAAAGAAATATGGTTCCTCCTGCGAATTCGCCGATTACCGTGATTACATCGAAGGTGATGATGTCACAAAAATCGATTGGAACATCTATGGTAAATTCGAAAAGATGTATCTGAAACTCTACTTAGATGAAAGACAGATGCAGACTAGAATTTACATCGATGGCTCCGCTTCGATGAAATATTACGGTAAAGGCGATTACGCGATACGTTTAGCAACTCTATTCTCCTATCTCTCCTTGAAAGAGATGGACAAAGTGAATGTCTATCTTATTCAAGGAAATCAGGCTGTTCCTGTCTTAGAGAACATTATAGGAAAAGACGCTTTCTTGACTTCCATCAACAAACTTAACAACATCAAGTTTGAAGGAGAATCCTTCATCTCGGATGCTATCATCCGTTCCATGGTCGGATATGGAGACGGTAAATCAATCTTGATTTCCGATTTCCTCACCGACAACAACTATACGGATGCTATCGATTATCTAAGAGGAAAGAAAAGAGATGTTCTTTGCCTTCAGGTTCTAGCTCAGGAAGAAATCACTCCTACTTATCGTGGAAAACTGATTCTTCATGATAGCGAAAACGATGCCAAATTCTTCAAAGACAACGTCAACCGTGATGTCTTAAACGCCTATAAGAAAGCCTTAGAATTCGTCACTCAGAAAGCTGAGAATTTCTGCCACTCCAGAGAAGCGGAATACATGCTTCTATCCACTGGAGATGACATGAAAGAGACATTCCTAAATAGGATGATACAAAGGGGGATCATACAATGAGTTTTCAATATCCCTATGCGTTTCTGATACTGCTTGCGATTCCTGTTCTCATCATCATCTACCTCATCAAAAACAAGTACAAGGAAGCGACGGCCCCTTCTACTTATCTATGGGAACTGAGCAAGAAGTTCTTAAAAAAGAGAAGTCCTTTACATACATTCGAGCATTTGATTTCCTTGATTCTTCAGATCGTTACGATTACAGCGCTCAGCATCTGTCTAGCGCA
This sequence comes from Alistipes onderdonkii, assembly GCA_963589675.1. Taxonomy (GTDB): domain Bacteria; phylum Bacillota_I; class Bacilli_A; order RFN20; family CAG-288; genus Enterosoma. The sequence goes on from CAVALL010000030.1 coordinate 7,651, forward strand.
CCCCGTATTCATAACAGAAGGCAAGAGTGACAATATCTTGTTCATCTTAGATGGATCAGCTTCCATGAACATGGAAGAGAATGGGGAAACATGCTTTGACAAAGCAAAAAAAGAAATCAACAAGATCGCTAATGCAAGCACAAATGGTTCCTCTTTTTCTTTGGTCTATAGCGGCAAGGAAAGCCGTGTTGTCTTCCAAAATGTCACCAATAAGAATCAGCTGTCACTCTATTTGGATTCACTGAAAGCCGAATATCTTCAGAACACTCTTGGTGACTCCTTGAAGAAAGCACAGGAAGTCGTTGAGAACAACAATATCAACCTTTGCTATCTTCTGACTGACAAACAGGTTGAGAATCTAAACAACATCAATCTGATTGACTGCAGTGTCGAAAAAGACAACTACTCTTTATCTGACTTAAAGTACACGACCGACGGCATGACGATTTCAATTTCCGTTTCTGTCTTATCTCATTTAAGCGATAAGAATCTGAATGTTCATTTCTATATCAATGACGAATATATCGGAGAAAAGAAGTATGCAGTCAAAGCTGCCGAGGCTAGCACATTCTCTATCGACTACAAGGATGTAACGAGTAAATATTCAAATATTTCCTCGGTTAAAGCAGAGATTATGAATGAAGATGCCTTGATGGAAGATAATACTCTTACTGTCTATAACAACAGTGATACAGCTATCACTAAAGTCTTACTTGTATCCGATCAGCCTTTCTATATTCAAAAGATTCTTGCTTCCATCAACCGTAAAACTGAATATAAGAACACTGTTACAGTTGTCGGAACGAATAATTACAATCCGCTTATCAACTACGATCTCTATATCTTCGATTCCTTTACTCCTAGCACTCTCCCAAGCGTTGGTTCTATCTTCTTCTTCAATTCATCCACTACTCTTGATGGAACAGGATTCATCGCACAGCGCAGCATCGAGGAAGAGAATGGTGTTCATCTTAGCTACAGCGATAATACTTCCTCTCTTCTTTACAAGAGTTTGACTGAGGATATCGCACATGACGATATCTCCGTCAAGAAGTATGTCCGTTATTCCCTCACTGGTGACTTCACTACAGTACTTAGCTACAACAACCTTCCTTTCGTGTTTGCAGGTAAGACTGAGAATCAGCAAAGAGAAGTCGTCTTCGCTTTTGACCTTCATGATTCCAACCTTCCAATGACATATGACTATACGGTCTTGATGAGAAACGCAGTCGCTTATGCAAATCCAAGAGTCCTTACCAATTACGCCTATGAGATTGGTGAAGATGTTGTTCTTTCCGTATCCAACAATATGAGTTCTGTCTCCGTTACAACACCGAATGGAAAAGTTGAACCCTATTCCATCAGCAACAAAGACTATCTCAGCTATAATCTCGATCAGATCGGAAGCCATAAGATCAATATCACCTATCAGGATGGAAGTGAAAAGACGATTTCTATCTTCTCACATTATCCTGAAACAGAGAGCATTCCTCACAATATCGATACAGACAAATTATCTTTGAACATCGATACGTCAACACAAAAAGGCAGCAAGGTTTTCGATAACCTTCTACCTATCATCATCTGTGCCGCTGTATTCTTCTTAGCCGATTGGGGGGTCTACGCATATGAACAATATTAAAATCTCCTATCCCTATCTCCTCTATATCTCTATCCCACTAGTTGTGCTTTCCTTTATCATATTTTTCCTCATTCCAAAGCAAAAGAGAAAGAGAGTCAACAACATCATATCTTTATGCCTTCATGTCGTTCTATCCTTCACTCTTGCACTTGCCTTCAGCGATATACAAATTGTACAGAACAACCACAAGACGGAAATGTATATCCTAGTGGATTGCTCCGACTCTGAAAGAGGCAATATCGAGAAGATTGATGCTACCGTAAAAAGCATCTATGAGAAGTCTTCTGCTTCTACAGGCGTCGTCTGTTTCGGTGAGAACAGCTTTGTCCTCACGAAGCCAGGGCAGAGTCCAAAGAGTGTCTCGGAAGCCTATGATGAGAAGAAGCATCCAGACTTCATCAGAAGCGCTAGTGATATCTCTTCCGCATTGAATTACACAAAAGATCTCTATTCTTCTGATAGCATCAAGAAGATGGTGTTAGTCAGCGATGGCGTTGAAACAGATAACTCCGCCATAGATACGATTTCATCCATCTTAAACGAGAATATCTCACTCGATGCCGTCTATCTTGAGGATACCTTAACCGATGAAGTCAGCATCAAGAGTGTCGATTATGTCGATCATTGCTTCACCAACAGAGAACAGACTGTCAAAGTCATGATTCAGTCAACCGGTGAAAAGAGTGCAAAAGTCGATTTGATGAGTGGCGGAGAACTCAAAGAAGAGAAGGAAACCACTTTGACTACTGGACTCAACATCGTTACCTTCTATGTCACAAGCGAAAAAGCCGGTTCCATCGAATATTCGATTGAAGTCAAACCGGAAAGTGATACGTTCGAAGAGAACAACACGGTTCACTTCACACAAGATTACACAGATGATTTCAAAGTCCTCTTCATCGGAAACACTTCCGATGATCTTACTGCATTCAAAGAGATCAGCGGATACGATGAGAACACCAAGATCTCCTCTTATGTTGAGACCGCCAACGTTCCATATAAATTAGCCGACTTGCTTAAGTATGATGAGATTGTATTGGACAACATCAATATTCTCTCCTTGAATCATTACAAAGATTTCTCTGTCAATCTCAATACTGCCGTATCCACCTATGGAAAAAGTCTATTGACCTATGGTGCCACTTATACAAGCGGAACAGCAGAAGGCATCAATGACTACAACGATATGCTTCCTGTTCAGTATGAGTCCGATGATGCAAAAGCTCTTGTCCTATTGATTGACTGCTCTGGTTCTATGCAGTCAGATGATAGACTTGAGATTGCTAAGAAGGGTGCCATCAAGTGTCTTGATGTCTTATCAGACAAAGACTTCGTTTCCATCATCTCCTTCTCCGATAGTGTCACCATCCACCAGCCTATGACATCCATCAAGAACAAGTCGACAATCATCAAAGCAATCAATAGCATTGCTCTTGGCGGTGGCACAAAGTTAGGTTCTGGACTTAGACAGGCTCAGGAACAGGTCTATAATTCCAACTGTGAATACAAGAACGTCATCACGCTTACTGATGGTCTTCCTAGTGAATCGGATGATGAACTGAAGAGAATCGTCAGAAACATGGCAAATGATAACATCATCTGCTCCTTCATCAATATCTCCAGCGATTCCGGCAAAAGCATCCTTACCACATTGAGCAATATCGGTAATGGAAACTACTATTTCTGCCGTACTGCGTCTGGACTTATTGACGTCATGCTTTCTTCCGTATCTGGAGAAATCGGCAACACCGAGATTGTAGAAGAGGCTCAGATTCAATATCGCATCTCAGATGATCCCGTATTGAACAACGTCAAGACATTGCCGGATTTACAGGGTTACAACTACTGCCGTGTCAAAGGCGGTTCGACTACTGTTCTCACTCTTCAGTACATCAAGAAAGATGAGAACAACAACACAACCGGCGTTGCTACGATTCCGCTATACGCATACTGGTCCTTTGGAAAAGGAAAAGTCTCCTCCTTCACTAGCAATATCAGCAATGATTGGACCAAAGACTTCCGCTCCTCTACAGCCGGCAAGACCTTCTTAAAGAATTCCATCTATCAGACACTCCCTGAAAGAAGCATTACGACTGTGATGGATATGAGTTTCAGTGCAAACGGTACTTCAATGGGTGTCTCTGTCCTTGTCAATGAACAAGATGCCGAAGGTAGCATCCACATCAAGGCTACGGATCCTAGCGGAAAAGAAACTGAAGCCGATCTTATCTACGACTCAAAGAACAAGACATACAATGTCAACATCCCTGTAAATGAGAAAGGTAAGTACAAAGTTGAGGCAACCTACTCGGAAAAGGACGATAATGGCACATATCAAGTCGTAGAGAAAGATGATTTCTCCTTCTACTATGATTATTCGAAAGAATATGACTTGCTTCCGAATACTGGCGATAATGTCCTGCTTAGTGAGATGACGAAGGCATCTTCTGGCACTCTCTACGCTAATGGAGAAGAATATGAATACAAGGTCAGTGATTCGGAGTTGAATCAATACAGTTACTATTCAACAATGATGATCTTCTTCCTTGTCTCTGTCATCATCTATTTGGCTGATATCTTCATCAGAAAATCAACATTCAAGAAAAAGAACAAAGTCGCTCTTCCTGAATAACGATTACAACTATCAATTGGCTACAAGGCATTTGACATATACTCTAATATTTAGAGAATGATGGATGCCTTGTAGTTTTTTTCTATACGAGAGTTTGAAGATTGCTTTCCAATTTCATACACATAAATGGTATGATTGAAATACGCATAGAAAGGATGCTTTTTATGACAGAAAAAAAGAAACAGAATGATGATGTCTTATATTTACCCTATCAAGAGGTCTATCATACCAATAAGGATGGAATCGATAACAAAGCACTGTTTGATGAGAACAAATTGAAGAGTTTCATCTCCTTCAAAAATTCGAACTCATTGGATCATATTGAACTTTTCAGATGTCTAGAGAAATATAGGAGGAATAAGAAAAAGCCGACTATAAAATATACAGACTATCTATTAGTCAACCTCCTATTTGAAGTTGCAAAAAGCAAGAAAGAAAAAGAAGAAGTGCTTCAAGCTAGAAAATATCTGTATGACAATGGATTCTATCTAAATGGTCAACATTATGTACGATATAAAAGAACAAGCGGAAGCAGTCGTGATGGAAGATGTCTATTCATAATCGAGCAATTGTATGATGAGATGAATCGTTGGACAGAAAGTGGAATCAAATTTGATCCTACTAAACATAATCTATCTTCCTTTGAAGCATATAAATCATTGACAATGAGTAGCATCGAAGGATGCATTTCCATTCCGTTAGATCATATTCTATTCGTAAAAGACAAGAAAGTTTCCTTTACCGATACAGTCGTAGAAGTGACAAGGAAAAAAGAAACTTCCTTAGAATCCAAGATTCATGAATGTGAAATTGAGAACAATGTGTTCGATGGAGAAGGTCTTATCGATGAGAGTGTCTTTGTAAAGTACGGATATGAAAAGAGCCATATGCTTCTACTTAGAAATCGATTCTTCAAAGCATGCTGTTTTCGAACAAAACTACAAGAATGGTTTCTCGATAACAACATAACAAGTATCGAACAATTGAAGAATTCATTTTCGCTTGGAAATGATACGGATAAGAAGCACAAAAAGAAAACTTGCATTGTAACATTCGCTAAAAACATTGAAGACATCGAAATGGTCGTATCAGAGAGTTGTCTTAAGTTTTTGAAATTCTATGATGGTTTCTCCGAAAAAAACATAAGAAACTGGATCAATATTGTTGATGACAATTTCGGTGTCGTTAAGACAGATAAGGCACCGAAGTTCTGCTTTGGAAGACAGGTCTCGAGTTCCTATCAATTACTCAATACGGTCAATCTTCAGAAAGAGGATGTAGATCAATTATTCCACCCTTATATCGATGCCCTATACAACGCAAGAAAAGATCCTACCTTCTTTGCTCAGTTCATCTCTGGCTTTATCAACTTAAGGAAAGACAAAAAGAGAGAGGAATCTTCGAGTTCCTACGATGAAATAGAGAACGAATCGGATGAAACAGAGAACGAATATCAGGTAAAAGGAAACCTCATCATGGAACTGTTGAGAATCAATTCCGGATTTTCAAATGTGGACTTTTACTATGATTTTCAAGAAAGCGCAATGAAAGTCCTAAGGGAAAGAGTAAGAAGTGGAAAATGTTATCTAACTGGTACAAACGCAACATTGTTTGGTAATGGTCCTGAATATCTAAAATACATCATCGGAAAATGGGATGGTGAATCATCTGTTTTAAAGCCAGGATATATCCGAACAAATCGTTTTACTGAAAGCAATCAGAAACTTCTTTGTGTCCGTTATCCTCATATTACGATGGGAAACATTTATCTTCCAAAGAATGATTTAGGAAATGATCCTATTTGGGATTATTTCGATATCGGTGAACATATCGTTCATGTCAATGCTGTCAAGGAAAACATCCAGCAAAGACTCAATGGATGTGATTATGACTCTGATACGATGTTCATCATCAACAATCCTATTCTTGTCTCACAAGCCAAAAAGCAGGATGGTCATTTCCTCGTTCCTGTTGCCAATATCGATTTACCGACTGTAGCGAATGCTGTTACCGAAGCGGCAAAATTAGATGATATCAATGCAAATTCAGGAAAAGACATCGGTAAGATAGTAGACCTCTCCCAGTTCTTAAATTCTGTTCTTTGGGATAAGATCAACAGTCATGAATCTACATTGGAACTAACAGAAGAGGAAAAAGATATCTATGGAGACATTTGTATCCTTGCTGTTTTATCCGGTATTGAGATAGACCGTGCAAAGAGAGATTATGGTATTGATACTCAAACAGTCATCAAAGAAATCAATGAAAAATACAAAACGAATAAATATCCGCAGTTCTTCTCCATCATTCAGGATAGTTTCCATAAAGACAAGCTTGTCAAAGAACCCTATAAGACAACAATGGAATATGTAAAACAAGTAGAACTGAAAAGAGAGAAGAATGTAGAAAGAAACAGATTGAATATCATTGATATGTTAAGAGAAGATTTAGAATGTACAGGAACAGACAAAAAGAAAGCAAAGAGCTTTTTGGCAGAATATAACAAGATAACAACAGAATTCAGAAAGAAAGAGAAGATGCTGCGCTCTAAATCAGACGAAGGCAAAGATAAATCTGTATATACTTTTGATGAAAGACTACGAAAGAATAAGAGTGATGAAAAAGATGCTATAAGAGAATGCATGGCTAAGTACGATATCCTAAAGACAGGAAGGATAAAAGCCATATTCCTCTTATCTGAAAAAGGAGATAGCAAATCAAATAAGAGTTTCTACTGGAATCTTTATTATCCATTATTAAAGGAACTAGTTGAAGACAGTAAATCGAAAGAGATTCTGAAAGACATATTCATAACGGAAAAGAATCCGCATCTTCACTATGAGTTATCGAAGGAGGAACAGGGATTAAAATATTTCGATTTCTACCTAAAATTGACGAAATAGAGATGATTTTAAGATAACTAATCCATAAAAAAGCCCATAACTATGGGCTTTTTCTCACTTTTCAAAACCGGAACTAATGCTTTCCTATATGATTCAAATAAGTCGATAAGTATTCAATATGCTTAGCTTCTATTTACCGCGTTCAATGAATCACCACCTCACTTTATAAAAATCAAACTTGTAGGTGTGATTCATTGACTTTTACTGATTTATCCTAAGTCGAAAAGAGTGGTGTCATCTAATTTAGTGAAAACCAATGGTCATTGGTTTCCGTTTCAGAAAGAACAAAAGGAGGTATATCGATTGGTTCTAATTACTTTGTTTTGTTTGGTATGTCATCTGATCTACGAATCCGAAATCATAAAGGAGGAATGAAAAAAGATATTTCGTTTTAATTTCAAGTCGTCTTTAAGTCCTTTTCTTTGACTCATCTACGTTTGATGTGGTCTTTTACGCTTCAAGAAGTTCTGATTCAAAGTCGTAAGTAATAAAAAGGGGAAATTAAACACATGAGAGAAAATATCCATTATTCAAACACACTTTCGACTAAGATCATTCCTTACATCGAAGAAGCCATTTCAGTTTTAGAGTCGATCAATATTCCCATCACAGAAGATATTACCTTCAATACGGAAAGAAATGTAAACCATAAAATCAACTTAGAAGGTTTAACCATATACGCCCTCGTTCCGACGTTTCCTGGTATGAGACTTACCAAGGAAAACTATATCTCAATTAAGAATAAGATCATCGATGACAAGGATCTGTGCATCAATGTCATCATTCATGAGTTACTCCATGTCAAGACGAGACTGGATGGTGTAGAAGGTGTAAAACAAGGTCACGGCAACAGGTGGACCAAACTCGCAGATTATGTAAGTCAGAACACCAAGTACAACATCTGCCATTATGGTGGGCTTTCTCCCGTCAAAGAACCCAACTCCTTCTTCTCGCTTACCAGAGAAGAACAGAGGACTCTTCTTGCAAAGATGGAAGAAGAGCACAATCCGGAACTTTTTGACAAGTTTCTTTCGATATACTTCTCACTTGTAGATAACAACCTGCAGAACGAGTTTACGTTCTACTACATTGAGAATAGGATCATCAAGGACAAAAGTTTCGCTTGGCTACCGCTTAACGAACTTCTGCCGTATGTTATGCTTAACGAGCGTGTCGTCTGTAAATTAGTCAACCGATATCTTATCGGTAACTATGACAATTTACTAAATACGCCTAATAAATGTTCAAGATTTGTGTCGATTCTTGAACTGCCGAATTCCTATGATGATACAAACGAGCTCAACAATCTCATTGGAATTTTAAATAGTCACAATGAAATGAGATTCCAATACGCTTGATCTCTCATCTTTTTATGTATTCGAGAAGAGACGAAACGTGTCGGTTAAACCAACCATCCCTTCCTCATAAATCGGTTCCTGTTCATTAACCAGGAACCGATTTTTGGATGTATCTATCAAAAATCATCAAAAACATAAACCTGATAGTGAACTTATAGTGCAATCACGAGCCTATCAGGAAGCAGATAGAATAAGAATGCAATCCAAAAAGGAGGACATAACCATGGATTCAATCATCAGTTGCAGAATCAACAGACAAGGCAATCACAACTTCTACATCGAACACAATGGAAAGCAGTACTATCTCTTCACCCAGGAATATCATAGAGGCGTCAATATTTACTTCTCTAGCGGTGTATCACTTAGAAGAACACTGAATATCAGAACAGCAAAAGACCACTGTGTCCAACACACGATTGAAAAGCTTACTCCTTACATCAAGTATGTCGAAGAAGAAAATGAAATCAGAATCTTAGAAAGAAAAGAGCATGATAGAAGAAAGAATATGACATATAATGATTATCTTGATTACGACTACGAAGATTTCTTTCTAAGTGATGAAGATGAACTAGCATATCAGCTATAAACCCTCTTCAAAGGATAACCACTATGTAATCATCGAATATATGTTAAAAAGAATTTCATATCGAGGAACTGAAAATGTAAACATAATTTCTGTTGAGAAGGTACGAAAAACAAAAAGGAAAATAATAAATGAACAATTTAAAGAAAAACACAAAGTACAATGTCGTTTCGACTGAAGTCTTAGACAAAGTCTTCCCTCATATCGCTGGATACAACGATATCAGGAGAGAAGCCTATCAGATCATCGATATCTTCCAGAATCCGGATTTGTATTCCGCAAAAGGCGGTCATTTCCCTCGCGGATGGCTTTTATACGGCGAACCTGGAACCGGTAAAAGCCGTATCGTCCGTGACATGAAAGAGTACCTTAATGTCCCCTTCATCGAAATCAGCGAATCCGATGCGATTGAAAACAAGAGAACAATCGAAGAGGAAGTAAAAGAAAGATTCAAGGAAGCCGAAGTAATTGATACTGGCATCATCTTCATTGATGAAATCGAGAAGATAGCAGGCTATCATCCTCGTTTATATGATGTCAAAGAGAATCTTGTGATTCAGAAGATCTTGCTTCATGAATTAGATAAGATTCACGAGTCCAACAAGAATGTGATGGTGATTGGAACTTGCAATGAAATGATCTATCTTGGGGAGGCACTCACCCGTAGTGGAAGATTTGATCGACAGATTTGTTTCCCTACACCCTGTGAAAAAGATAGAAGACTCATTTTCCAGCACTTCTTGAAAAAGGTAACTGTAGCTGATGATTTCACATTGGATGAGCTTGTCCGTAGCACGATTTCTTTGACTGGTGCTGACATTGAAACAGTTGTCAATGAAGTCATCCTGAAATCTGTATCCGAACGAAGAGACAGTGTATGCTTCTCCGATTTCCGTGATGCTATCGATAAGATTCGTTTCGAGGATGTAGCTCATGATAACAACTATGACGACAACGAATTGAAATACATCGCCTATCATGAAGCAGGACATGCTTATGTCAATTATTTGCTCGATCCTGAGAACGTCAACGGTGCCACTATTATCAAGCGAGGTAAATCTCTTGGATATTCTGAATGTGCTTTAGATTTGAAAGAGAAGCTTCTGACTATGGAGAGAGGTGTCAACTTGATCTGCATCGCTTTAGGTGGATATGTAGCTGTTCCACTTATGACTGGAACGCAGACCACCGGCGCAAGTTCAGATATCGAGAAAGCGACAGATCTTATCGCCTCGCTGATGAACAATGGATTGTATGGATTAGAATTCTGTGACATCAATTTGAATATGGAGCGTATAGCGTTCCCATCAAATCAAGGAAAACAATACGATAAGAGAATTGAAAAGGCAGCCGAGTTACTTCAGGAATATGAAGAGAAGACTAGAAATCTTATCTCGAATGGCAAGCAGCAGATTGAAGCTCTAGCCACTGCCTTAATGGAAAACACAATTCTTTCCGGAAGTGAAATCAAGCAGGTAATTGAAGCGGCAACAAACTAAGTTTTCAGTTTGACGTTATAAGTAATTGATTGCTCAATAATGAAACCTCGGATCATTCCTATTTGCTTAGGATTGATCTGAGGTTTCAAGCAATCATACTTTCTTTTTATATATATTTTTTCCGCTCAATGCACATTGTTACTACCGTAATGCTGTGCCATCATTGTCTTAGTCCAGCATCAGTGATTGATAGCAGAGAAAGGAATCAATTTATATGAGATTTATCAAAAGCAAAGATAAAATTGAAATGCTGTTAGAACAAGCCGAGTACTTATGCGAGGAAACAATCGTAGAGGATGACTCTGACTTCACTCCTGTTTATGAACTGCTTGATAGAATCATCAGTCTAAAGCATGATTGTTCTAAGGCGTATTTGTTAAAGGCATCATTAGATTTAAATATACCCATTGATGATTTATACGATTCCGATGAGCCTTTGGAGGAAAATCCAAATTTCTTAAAGGCATATCTTTATGCAAATGATGAAGAAAGAGCAGAACTCAAGTATCAATTAGAACGAAATCAGGCTTCTATCGAATGTTTTGATAACTATAATTGGAAAACGAGAAAGTTCTATGGTTCATCTAAAGTCTGTCCTCACTGCCATAAAGAAATTCCAGTGAATTCCAAAGTTTGTCCTCTTTGTGGAAAACATACGCCTGCTATCTAATAATCTGTTCTTGCTCCCTTTTCAACATTGCATCGATGACATAGTGTCTGAAGATTGTTAGGTGTAGTTTTACCGCCTTTGCTGATTGGATAAATATGATCGACTTCTAGATTCTGTCTGCTTCCGCATTTAACGCATCGATTTCCGTCTCGATGGTATATGTAGAAGCGAAGCTTATTTGTCACCTTTCCTCTTTCTACTCTACAAAGTGCATCCCAGATTTCGCTATCCTGATAGAATCCGTTTTTCTTCTTATCAAGTCTCTCTAAACAGGAAATGATTGTTCCTTGATTGAAAATCGTCGTCTTTGTCTCATAGGTTCTGTTTTCATGGAGATCGACTCTTCGTAGCAATACAGTTGCAGATGTACTTGTAATAGGATTCTTCATTCTAGATTCAAACTCTTTCTTTTCCATCTTGCTCAGTTTCTTCACATTCATTCTTTTACCATCAAGATGAAATCTAGATAGACAAGGATATGCTTCGTTTCTCATTCTTTCCATGTACTGAGTGTATAGCCTTGCATTCTGATGAGCTGTCTCAATCTGCTTTTTTGCGAACTCCTCATAATCTCTCAAAAAGTAAATAAGAAAGTCTAAGCAGCTTATATCGTTATAGAAATTCTCGTTATCATAATTATGTGAAAGATTGATCTGTTCTACATCATAAAAACAAAATGAAGCGTTGATATCTGAATGTCTTTTTAAAGCCTCACTTTTCTCTTGGATATATTTCTTATACTTTTTATCCCGCAATAGGAAAAACACAAATATAGAAAGACCTACGACTAGGATAACTAAGCTAACTGATAACGATATGTAATTCATATGAAATCTATTCCATTACTAATATATATTCGTTTATTTCAAATCTTCTAAACTAGAATATCCGTGTAGTGCACCACTGACAAGACAGGTTCTCTTTCCACATTCATTGCCACGTGAAAGCATTTCTAGAACATTAACTTCCGTAGAAAGAAAATGATCATGAATATAGGATAAGCATCCAGCCATAAAGGAATCGCCACAACCGATTGTATCGACTGGATTCACTTTTTCGCTTGCTTTATGATATAGTTTACCATCAAGATAGCAATATGAACCATTTTCACCATCGGTTATCAAAATGATTTTACTATCACCAAATGTCTTCAATGCAACATTCATATCATCTATTCCAGTCAATAGCTTTAATTCGTCCTTGGTCAGTTTCACAATATCAGAGTAGGATATCATCTCATTATAGTAAGAAATGATATCATCTGTGTTTAGAAAAATATCAGATCTGTAATTGACATCAAAGGATATCAGTTTATTTTCTTTCTTATATTCCTTAATACAGTCAAAGATAGTTTCTCTTGCTTTCATATCCGAGAGGAATAAGGAACCAAAATGAATGACCTTTGCCTTTTGATAGGGAAGAGATAGCAGTGCATCTTTATCAAAATCATAGTCTGCACCATTCTTCCTCAAGAACTGAAATTCACCTTTATCCTTTAAGAAGAATGCAATCGTTGTCTGCTTATCTTCTTTCTCATTCAAAAGGACAGAGAAGTTAGATTTTCTATCACTAAGCTGTCTTTTCAAGAACTGACCGATAATGTCTTTTCCGATGACACCATAGAACATAGTGTCAATATCTAAATCTGCTAAATCACTTGCCACATTCAGTGGAGCTCCACCTAGCTTTCCTTGAACCTGAAGGGAATCGATATTTTCGTTTCCTATCATATCCATCAATATTTCTCCGATGACTAATATCATTCTATTTCACCTCAATGTTTTCTCTTATCATACTGACTTGAACTTCTTTATC
>CAVALL010000031.1:0-19202 GCA_963589675.1 Alistipes onderdonkii
GGTTTCATCATACACATTGTATCCGTTATATTTGAAATAGCAGTATTGAAAATCAGTGAGCATGATTTCATTCTCGGCTTCAGGCAGTTTTCCTTCCAACACTTTATAAGAAGAGGGAAGCTTAGACATAGAATTTGCGCTGATGCAATCCCGATAGGAATCCGGAAAAACATTATCATATAATGTCGAAGAATGGTCATTTGAACTGAGATCGATATACATCCTATAGCTTTTAATGAATTCTACGTTTGACTTCTCATCAAACTGATTTACCTCGGAGTCATCAAATTTATCAGTTCTACCAAAGATATCAAATGGCGATCTTGTGATTTGAATGTAATTTCCCTGTCTATTAGAAAAGTCTTTTCTAAATTCCTGTGCCGGATTTTTCATGCAATAGTTCATATCAAGAGCAAAGGTTGCGCAAAAACAAACAGAGAAAAGAACCGCAAGAGCCTTAAATATCCAATTCGGACGGAGAAACCATTTTGAGCATTTATCTTTCATAACTATGCCTCCTGAAACTTTAACAAAATTCCTTGATACAACCAAATCTTAGATAGTCATTACCAATATGCAGCCAACAATAGAAGAGTTGATAGCAAACACATTCCTTTTTTCTATACATATAGTCCCCCTATGTATTAATAGGATACCATAATATATATATATCAATTTATTTTTAATATTCTTCGAAATATAAACATATTCTCGCGGAATGTCTATATTTCGAGATCTTATGGAAATTTTGCTCTTCCCTTCTTCCTTAAAGTTCTCGTTCTACACCACCTTCCACGCTAAGGCTTTTCATCTAATTCAAAATGACACCTATGCTTCTGATCATAGGTGTCATAAAAGTTAGAGATTTAATCCTTGCTTTATGCTTTCACTAACTCGCGCTGCTTCAGATAATCAAGGATCATCTGAGCTGATTTTTCTTTTCCGATAGAGGAATCGATGCAAAGATCATAATGGTGTTGATCATTCCATGATAATGACGTGATGCTTTGATAGTAATTTGATCTTGCTTTATCTGATTGTTTGATCATCTTTTTTGCTTCTTCATAACTATCGTTATACATCTCCATGATGTTTTTGATTTTTACTTCTTCCGTTGCATAGATGAAGACAGAAACAACATTCGGATTATCTCTTAAGACATAGTCAGCAGCTCTACCGACAATGACACAGCTTCCCTGTTTTGCAATAGAGAGGATAACTTCCTTCTGTGCTTCAATGGATTGTGCTTCTGCACTCTTACTAAGATAGAGATTAGAAGGTACACTCTGTTTCATAGAATTCGTATTGGATAAGAACTTCTCTGTAAGACCAGTCTTCTCAGCAGCAAGAGATAACAGTTCTTTAGAATAGAATGGAATATTCAATGTTTTTGCAACAATCTCACCAATTCCTTTTCCCTGTGAGCCATGCTCACGAGAAATGGTTAAGATAACACCAGGATGAGATTCCTGTATCTCAACTGTTTCAATAGGAGTAATATCCTCTTTTCCTAATTCTTTAAATAAGATGAAGGTGAAGGTCAAAGCGATAAAGAACGCTAAAATATCTGCAATCATCGGTGCATAAAGAAGAGCTACAATACCAGAGCCAGTCTCCCTCTTCTCACTGATCATAGGAAGGATGATGACAGCAGGAACAAAGAAGAGAATGTCTCTTGCTAATGATGCGATTGTCGCTTTTACCGCTTTTCCACAGGCTTGGAAGAAGATGGAGGACATCTTAATAAAGCAAGTCAGCATCGTCGTAGCAAGGAAGAGACGGAAGACTAATCTTCCATATTCCATATAGAGAGGATCATCCTGAGCACCGAAGATACCTACGATGAAATCAGGCCATATTTCGAACAATAAAGTAGCGATAAAGGATATTCCGATTGTCCACATAAGGATAAGGAAATAGAGATGACGTACTCTCTTAATCTTTCCGGCACCGATGTTGTATCCGATGATAGGAAGACCGCCTAAAACAATACCAACAACGACATTGAGGACAACGGTGAATACCTTTGTCTCAATCGATGTGATTGCGATCGGAATATCTTGTCCATATATAGATTGATTGCCATATTTGACAAGCATTGCATTGCCAACCAAATTGACAACAACGATTGAAATCTGAGTAATGAATGAACTTACACCAAGCATGAAAGGTTCCCTGAAACCTTTCATATCAGGAACAAACGACTTTAAATTAAGTCGAAAGGTTTTTGACCTAGAGAAATAAGCGATACCCACAAGGAATGAGATGACCTGTCCAATGACAGTCGCCCAGGCTGCACCTTCAATTCCCCAATCACAAACATAGATAAAGATAGGATCCAATATGATGTTTAAGATGGCACCAATACCCGTGGATAGCATTGCATATAAAGGAGAACCATCACTACGTATGATTCCGTTTGTCATATTCTGAAGCATATAGAATGGGAAGAAACAGGCAACGATTGTCAAATAGGATTTTGCAAGGGGAAGAGAATTATCACTTGCTCCACAGAAGCGAAGTATCGGTTCTGACCATACTAAGGAGATAAGGATAATGAGTAATGATGATAACAGTGTCAGCAATATTCCTGTACCGATAGCTCTATTGGCTTTCTCCGGTTCTTTTCTTCCTTGACA
Source organism: Alistipes onderdonkii (assembly GCA_963589675.1). GTDB lineage: Bacteria > Bacillota_I > Bacilli_A > RFN20 > CAG-288 > Enterosoma. Next base: position 2,640 of record CAVALL010000031.1, read on the forward strand.
GATACTTAAGAATGCGGCACATCCATCACCAAAACACCAAGCAAAAGCTTGGGTGACAACAAGGATAGGAAAGACAGCACCAGTTGCTGCATTGCCTAGGTATCCTAAAGATGAGTTACCAACAAAGATCTGATCAACAATATTGTATAAAGATGAAATCAATAACGATGCAACACAGGGGATTGAAAACTTCAATAATAGTTTCCCAAGTTTCTCTGTACCTAGACTTTTGTTTTCTTCCATAACACTTCTCCTATCATCAAAACACGTTTCAACGATACAATATGATAACAAACAAGAGTCAAACAAAAAAGTTTAGATTGTACATATCAGCATCTAATGTTACTAAAGAAGAAAATGCTATCGTGTTTGCATTACAGCATGAACGAAAAATCCCTGCCTGTTTCCAGGCAAGGATTCTTCATTGCATTATTGCTTTACCAGTAGAGGTGATAGTCAATAGGACCAACTTGGTTGTAGAGTTTCATATATGGATACTGGAAGTAGAGTCTTTCTGCAACGGTAAACATGAGGTCGCACATATAGGTTCTTTGATACTGTCCGTCAAGTCTGACGCAGTTTCTAGTTCCTGCTACTGGAACACCGAAGCAGAGATAGTAATTCTTATCGTAGCTTCTCAGTTCTGTATGATCGATAACGGAATACCAGGTATGATAGGTAGCAACTTCGAAGGCGTTCTTTCTTCTGTAGTTACAGTTAGAATCATAATAGCTAGTGGAGTAGTCGACGTCATCATGCATGAAGCCGTGGCAGTCAACGTAGAGGTTACCATTGAAGAGACCTGCGGAATTTCTGAAGGCGTTACCATCATTTGCCCAGAAGCCAGCAGAAGCAAGATAGTCCTGAATGGTGTAGCTGGATGTGCAGTAATCTCCTGCAAACTCCTTGTAGTCCTTGACAACAGCATTGATGATATCCTGATTTGGCTGATATGCGTAGGAGACCTGAAGACGTCCGTGTGTTCCGGAGTCATTCTTGTATCCGACTAATAAGCCTTGCTTTGAATCGTAGGAGTCTCCGTCTTCAAGATTGTAGGTAAGAGTTGCCATTCTGGTGCTATAGTACTTATTGGTAGAGATGTACTTTGTCATCTGATAGTAATTGTAATCAGTGGCGATATAGGCAAGTTCTTCCAACTTCTTCTTGAACAAGACATTGACTTCATTGACAGTATCTGCCATTGTAGTCATCATATCAGCATAAGCGTCTCGAATAGCAGGGGATGCATCCTTCGCACGATAGTAGATCTGGAACTTTGCAAGATTGGATAACATGATCAAGGTACTGTCGATGTAAGCGATGAAGTTCTTCATGTTACGATAGTACTGATAGGTCCATTTATCGTATGTACCCATTGTCTTATCATAATAAGTGAAGATTGTAGATGTCGGAGCGGCTCTATTCGGTGTAAGAATATCCTTAGCTAAGGATGTGACATAGGTTGCAAACGGAGCACCATCGAATGTAAGAGCATAGATAGCATCGTCATAGGCAGCAATTCTAGCCTTTTCAATCTCTTCTTCTGTGTAAGTAGGATCATTTTCCATCGTTGCCAAATCACCAAGGGATTTGACTACGAACGGAATATACTTAGCATGTGCGTCATCAAAGGTCTTAAGGATAGGACCAAGAACGGTTTCTGCATGATAGAGTTCCTGTTTTGTAGCAATAGCATCTACCTTAGCTTCAATGATACCAAGCTGTTGCTGAATCTTCTCTAAGGTCTTTGTAGTAGCATCTCTAAGGTCAAGACCGCATTCCTTCAAAAGATTCAGAACGATTGTCTTGGCATAGACCGAAAGTCCACCAGCGATTGCTTCACCACCTTTGGAGATGATTAAATCAATGAAACTATCAACGGCAGACTGATCAGTCACTTCGCCAGTAAGACGCGGCAAGCCTTCTGCAGTCAATAGATTTGTCTCAACATTCTGAGCCATCAAAGGTTCTTTTGTGGAAAAGGCAGACTGATTCTTCTGATTGGAAGTGGAGTGGATTGTACTGAATAGCATAGATGGGATAAAAGCAGTGAGTAATAATTTTTTACGGATTTTCATAGCTGTTACCTCCTTTATTAGTTACATTTGCTATGCATTTGTATCTTTTATGGCTATAGTATGATACATTCAAAATTAAATTGCAAGCATTATTTTAAAATTTTTACAAAATATTTTGTTGTGTAAAGTTAAACCATATCCGTAAACCATCTGAATTCGTTCACAAATCATTCAAAATAAGACGAAAAAAAGGAAACATTCTATTGATACTATTGATCATGAATGTTTCCTATATAACCTATATAATCAATATATATAGTCCTATTTCTTTAGTATGCCGCTTAGAGCATCTTCATCACAGTACAATGTGACATTCGGATGAGAATTCAAGATAGATGCTGGACAATTGATATCTTCTTTTTCAAACATGGCCTTTATTGCTTTTGCTTTGTTCTTTCCAAAAGCCAATAAGACAATCTCTTTCGCTTCCATAATGGTAGCTAATCCCATAGTGACTGCCTGAGTAGGCACATCATCAATCGATGCAAAGAAACGGGAATTATCCCTGATAGTCTCTTCCTTTAAATCTGCAATATGGGTCTTGCTATCAAATGGAGTGCCAGGTTCATTGAATGCGATGTGTCCATCGCTTCCAATGCCTAGGATCTGAAAATCAATTCCACCTGCCTCTCTGATCTTCTCATCATAAGAAGACGGATTCTCTTCCGGTGGGAAGTTTGTGTTTTCCTTTTTGATATCGATGAAATCAAATAGATGAGAATCCATGAAGTAACGATACGACTGAGAATAGTCATTGTTATTGACATACTCATCCAAATTGAATGTCTTAACGTCTTTGAAAGATATCTTTCTTTCCTTGCTTACTTCAACAATTGTACGATAGGTTTCGATTGGAGTAGATCCTGTTGCCAAGCCTAAGACACAATTCGGTTTTGTTTCTACAAGATACAAAATCCTATATGCAACAGCAACAGCAACTTCTTCTTTTCTCATGAATAATACTTTCATCTGAATCATTCTCCTTTTCTATATACACAGTTTCCATTCACAAAAGTCTGATACACATTCACATCCTTATCAATGATAAGGAAGTCTGCTCTCTTTCCTGCACGGATGGATCCTACCTTATCATCAACGCCTAGATTTCTAGCGGGATTGATACTAGCCATATCAATCGCATCCGTAAGAGGAAGAGAGAATACATCCTTTGCATTTCTCACCGCTTCATTCATCTTTAAGATAGAGCCTGCTAATGTACCATCGATAAGTCTTGCTGTACCATCCTTAACATAGACTGGATTTCCACCTAACTCATACTGACCATCTTCTAAGTACTTTGCTTCCATGCTATCAGTTATCAATATGATTTTGTCTTTTCCTTTCATACGGAAGAGAACTTCAGCGGATTCCTTACAGACATGATGAAGATCAAAGATGAGTTCACAGGATACTCTATCATCTAACAACGCTGCTCCTACTGTTCCTGCTTCACGATGATGGAATCCTTTCATGGCATTGAATGTATGTGTCGTAAGATGGACACCTTTATCAAATGCTTCTCTTGCTTCATCATATGTATCATCTGTATGACCAAGAGACAATACGATTCCATTATCCTTTGCTAATTGAATGAAATCATCATGTCCTGGCTTATAGGAGAAAGTCATCTCTTTAATAGCATTTCCAGATTGTTTTATGAAATCGGATAATGATTCAACATCGAGAGGAAGAATATCTTCCTTATTCTGTGCGCCACAGAAAGAAGGAGATATGAATGGTCCTTCTAGATGAACACCCAAAGCAGTGGAAGAGAAGGAATCCGGTTTAGAAAGATAATCACGGATAACGGATAAGGAAGAAAGAATCCTCCCCTTTTGCATTGTCATCGTCGTAAAGAGGAAGGATGTCGTTCCTTCCTTTAAAATGGATTTAGCTATGTTTCTAAGGCTATCTATCTTACAGTCCATAGCATCGCTTCCATTCGCACCATGAGTGTGTTCATCTACAAATCCGGGCACTAAAATCAGATTCTCATCAAGAGTAAGAGAGTCCTCTCCTTCTATATCATCTCCTATTTCCGTGATGATGCCATCAGCTGTGCGAAGAGAAGTGCGGACAATACCTTTGCCCTCGATATAGATAGCAGAATTTTTAATGATCATTCTGTCCTCCTCTGTATTTTTTTACTTTGTAAAATAATTATACCATATCTCTTTTCAAATATGTTACAATCTTACAAGAAAGTTGAGGATTTCGTTATGATTCAATTCGGTACCGGTGGTTTTCGTGGTGTCATCGCTGACGACTTCACAAAAGCCAATATTCAAGCCATCGCACAAGGTATTGCAAACATATACAGAGAAAGAAAACACATGAAACCGATCATTGTCGGCTATGATTTCCGTTTCTGCTCCAAGGAAGCATCCATATGGATAGCTGAAGTATTAGCCGGAAACGATATTCCCGTTCTCTTATCTGACGAGCCCTCCCCTACTCCTACCATTATGGAAGAGAGCAAGAGAATGGATAACGAATTCGGTGTCATGATAACAGCAAGCCACAATCCTTATTGGTTCAATGGTGTCAAACTATTCCAGAACGAAGGTATGGATGCAGAAAAATCTTTAACAGATGAATTAGAGAAGAAGATTTCGTTAGTCGATCAAATCAATACGCTTCCCATTCAACAGGCATTAAAGGAAAAGAAGGTCAGCTACATCTATCCATTAAAACCTTACCTTGAGAATATTCTGAAGTTTGTATCGATTGATAAGACCTGTAAAAAGAACACAAGAATCCTGATTGATCCAATCTATGGAACAGGTTTACTTACACTTGAGCCGACATTAAGAGCAATGGGTTTCAGTGATATCAAAGTCATACACAATGAACACAATCCCTTATTCGGTGGGCTTCTTCCTAACCCTGTCGAGAAGAATATGCTATCGGATAAAGAGGTCGTCTTAAACGAGCATTATGATATCTGTATCGGAACTGATTCTGACTGTGATAGACTCGCCATTCTAGACGAAAAAGGAAACTACGTAGATGCTAACGAGATACTAGCTTCCATCTATTACTATCTAGTCAAATACAGAAATGAAAAGGGAGACATCGTCAAGAACCTAGCAACGAGCAATCTTGTTGATTCTGTTGCTGTAAAATGTGGATACAAGTGCCATGAAGTCGATGTTGGATTCAAAAACATTTCTGCAGGAATCAAAGAATATGATGCTCTATTAGGTGGTGAGAGTTCCGGCGGTCTCACTATGAGAGGATACATATACGGAAAAGACTCTACCTTTGCCACTGCCCTCTTTTTAGAAATGGTATCCGAGATGAAAAAGCCCGTATCTGAAATCATAAAAGAGGTCAGAGACTTTGCATCATTCAATAAGGTATCTTATGAAGATAGCATCACTTTCAAAAATAAAGAGAAGATTAAAGAAGCATGTCGAAATGAGAGGCCATTATTCACAGAAGGTAATGCAAAAGTCAAAGAAGTCACGAACAATTTCAAATACTATTTCCCATCTGGAGATTGGGCTTTGCTCCGTTTCTCTGGAACAGAACCACTTATTCGAATCTTTGTGGAAAGCGATAAAGACAAAGAGGCTTGTCTAAAGGATATTGCTGCTATCAAAGAATTTGTAATCAAACACGATCAGGATTAAGAATATGAACATTTATCAAGAACTTATTTCTCAATTTACAACCTTGAAAGAAAAAGCTGATAACGAAAAGAACCATTATCTCTTCTATAAGAATGGTATCTTTTTAACAAAAGACAAAAGAAGCGATGCTAGATATCCGTATGTAAAAGATGGCATGGTTTTGTGGACTCATGCCAATGGAAAGATTCATCTAAGTGAATCTGATTTCTTTTTGATTCCTGAAACAGAAGAAGAAACTCTCCCCTTCCTTGTTCTCTATGACGGAAGAAAGAGATAAAAGGGAGGTCAAGACAAGACAGTTACTGATTCAGACTTTCTTCTCTCTTTTGAAAGAAAAGAGTTACTCTGAGATCACGATCACCGACCTCATCAAGAATTCAAAAGTCTCATCGAGCACTTTCTACTCTCATTTCAAAAGCAAGGAGGACATCATCAAGGCTATTGGCGACAATGTTCTCGAACATGTTCTCGCCGAAAAGAAAAAGAAAGAGGATGGGCATGACTTCTCCAAGGAATCCGATCCTGTCTCTTTGCTCTCCCACCTTTTCCTTCATTTAGAAGAGGATAAGGATGATCTTTTAACACTCCTTCATGACAAGGAGGGAAAGAATCTCTTTTACGACAAGATGAAAGAGGGTCTACTACCCGTGATGGAGTCCTTTGTTGAATGCGGAATCATCCACAAGGAAGGCTTGCAGCGTCAGTTCTTCTCCCTCTTCTTAAGCGAGGCTTTGACTGGCTATCTATTCCTTTGGTTAGAGAAAAATGCAGGGCTTGACGCCTTTGAAGCTTCCAATATGTTCCTCAAGCTCTTCCAGTCCTGAAACTCACATTAATAATACATATTTTCGATGTAAGGGCTTTTAAATGTATGCATAACATTTGAAAGTGAAAAAGTTTTGTTTTGTAAGAGCATTTTTCTTTTCTTATTGTTTTTTAGCGAGTATCATATCTTGGTTTAAATAATCATTTGCCCAAATCAAGTTAAAAAGAGAGGTACAACAAATATGAAATTTGATTCTACAGCTTGGGAAGGATTCAAAGGAAGCCATTGGAAACACGACATCAATGTCCGTGACTTCATTCAGAACAACTATGAACCCTATGAAGGCGATGCTTCATTCTTGGAAGGCCCGACCAAATCCACAAACATTCTTTGGTTCGAACTCCAGAAGCTTCAGAGAGAAGCGAGAGCCAAAGGCGGTGTCCTCGACATGGATACCGACATCGTCTCTTCCATCACCAGCCACAAGCCTGGCTACATCAGCGAAGAGTACAAGGATCTCGAAAAGGTCGTCGGTCTTCAGACAGACAAGCCTTTGAAGAGAGCTTTCATGCCTTATGGTGGCATCAAGATGGCCGAACAGGCTCTTACCACCCATGGCTACACTCCGAATCCGGAACTCCACAAGATCTTCACCGAATATCATAAGACCCATAACGATGGTGTCTTCGATGCTTATACTCCTGAGATGATGAAGTGCCGTCACAACAAGATTCTCACCGGTCTTCCGGATACCTACGGAAGAGGAAGAATCGTCGGCGACTACAGAAGAGTTGCACTTTACGGTATCGATATCCTCATCGAGGAGAAGCAGGCCGACTTAGCCAACTGTGGTGATGGCACCATGGTCGACGATGTCATCCGTCAGAGAGAAGAGATCTCCATGCAGATCAAATGTCTCAAGCAGATGAAGGAAATGGCTGCTTCCTATGGCTATGATATCTCTAAGCCTGCCACCAACGCTCACGAAGCTGTTCAGTGGTTATACTTCGGCTATCTTGCCGCTATCAAGAGCCAGAACGGTGCCGCTATGTCTGTCGGTAGAATCTCTACCTTCTTGGATATTTACATCAGCCGTGACCTTAAGAACGGCGTCATCACTGAAAAGGACGCTCAGGAGCTCATCGACCATCTCGTCATGAAGTTCCGTATGGTCAAGTTCGCTCGTATTCCTTCCTATGACGCCTTATTCTCCGGCGACCCTGTCTGGGCCACTTTGGAAGTCGGCGGTATGGGTATGGACGGAAGAGACATGGTCACAAAGAATGACTTCCGTTTCCTCCACACCCTTGAAAACATGGGTCCTGCTCCGGAACCGAACCTCACCGTTCTCTATTCCGCAAGAATGAGCAAGAAATTCAAGGACTATGCTTCCCACATCTCCATCACCACTTCCTCCATCCAGTATGAAAACGATGATGTCATGCGTCCGATCTGGGGCGATGACTATTCCATCTGCTGCTGCGTCTCTGCCACTGAGACCGGTAAGGAAATGCAGTTCTTCGGAGCCCGTGCCAACCTTGCCAAGTGCTTGCTCTACGCCATCAATGGCGGTGTCGATGAGATGAGCCATCAGCAGGTCGGTCCCGCTTATGAGAAGATCACAAGCGAAGTCATCAACTATGACGAAGTCATCAAGAGCTATGACAGAATGATGGATTGGCTCGCTGGCATCTATGTCAACGTCCTCAACCTCATCCAGTACATGCATGACAAATATTACTATGAAGCAGCCGAAATGGCTTTGATCGATACCGATGTCAGAAGAACCTTCGCAACGGGTATTGCTGGCTTCAGCCATGTCGTTGACTCCCTTTCCGCAATCAAGTATGCCAAGGTCACCGCTATCCGCGATGAACAGGGCATCACCACCGATTTCAAGATCGAAGGCGACTTCCCTCGCTACGGAAATGACGATGACAGAGCCGATGATATCGCAATCGAAGTTCTCCATACCTTCTTGACCAAGCTTAAGAAACATCACACCTATCGTAACAGTGAACCTACCACTTCCATCCTTACTATCACAAGTAACGTTGTCTATGGCAAAGCCACTGGTACACTTCCGGATGGAAGACCGGCTGGAAAGCCTCTCTCTCCTGGTGCCAACCCGTCTTATGGTGCTGAGAACAGCGGTCTTCTCGCTTCCCTCAACTCCGTCGCAAAGCTTCCTTACGAATATGCTTTGGATGGTATCTCCAACACCCAGACCATGAACCCTGATGCCTTAGGACACAGCGATGAAGAACGTGTTGAAAACCTCACTCAGGTTTTAGACGGCTACTTCACACAGGGTGCCCATCATCTCAACGTCAACGTCTTCAACAAAGAAAAACTCCTCGATGCTATGGAACATCCGGAGAAAGAAGAATACGCCAACTTCACAATCCGTGTCTCTGGCTATGCCGTCAAGTTCATTGACCTCACCAGAGAACAGCAGTTGGACGTTCTCTCCCGTACATTCCACGACCACAGATAATTCATGACGGTCGGCTATTATCAGTCCCTCGAGTCCTTCGCATTAGTCGATGGACCCGGGGTTAGAAGTGTACTCTTCTTAGCAGGCTGCCCATATCGCTGTCTCTTTTGTCATAATCCGGACACTTGGGAATTCTCGAAAAAGAACCCAATCACTCCGGAAGAGGCATATAAGAAACTGACCCGATATCAGCCCTATTGGAGAGACAATGGCGGTGTGACAATCAGCGGCGGTGAGCCTCTGGCTCAGCTCGATTTCATCATCGAACTATCAACTCTGTTCCACAAGAACGGAATCTCTGTCGCCATCGATACAAGCGGTGCAACATTCTCAATGAATGAAGCCTACTTGAAAAAGTTTGATGAACTCTTGAAGGTGACAGACATGTTTCTTCTTGACATCAAGTGCATCGATCCTGTCCTTCATAAGAAGATAACAGGAAAAGACAACGCCAATGTTCTAGAACTGTTCTCCTATCTCGATAAAATGAATTATCCTATCTGGGTCAGACATGTCCTTGTTCCGACTCTTAGCGATAATGATGAACTCTTAAAAGAGACAGATGAATTCCTGAAGCAGTTCAAAAACATAAGAAGAGTTGAAGTCCTACCCTATCACACGTTAGGTACATTCAAATACGATCTTCTGAAGATCCCCTATCCTCTTAAAGGGATTGAGCCACCTTCTGATGAGCGTGTCAAGAATGCGGAGAATCTTCTTCACATCAAGGATTATCCCGATTATCGATAAAGAAAAACTTCCACAACGATTGTGGAAGTTTTTTATTTCTAATCTAAGAATTCAACAATAGTGTCAACGACCTTGTCTCTCTCTGTCTCATTGAGGATTTCATGTCTCATATGAGGGAAGATAGAGAGCCTTACATCTTTGACTCCTAATGACTTATACATCTTCTCCAATGCTTTCGGTCCTTTTGAACAGGCACCGACAGGATCATCAGCACCGGCGATGACTAAGATATGTTCATCCTTTGAAATTCGTTTCAGATTCTTTTTCTTGTATAGCTCGTTCATGCCATCCATGAATTCGTGGAAGAAACCGAAGGTATTATAATGTCCGCAATAAGGATCAGCGGCATAATTCTTTCTGTTCTCCTCATTGTAGCTTAACCATTCAAGATCATCTTTTCTGTTCTTAACTGATTTTGCATAGGCACCGATAGACATGTTCTCAATGAATTTGGCATGCTTATTCCAGTTCTTCTTGGTGGTCATCATTTTACAGACGAGGTTACCGGCTTTGATGGCGGCCTTGTTATTCTTTCCGTTGCTAGCCATGATAATGACTTTATCGACAGTGCCAGGATAATTGATCAGGTAATTCTGAACAGCGAAGGATCCCATAGAATGTCCCATCAAGTAGACAGGAACTCCATCTTTTCTCAGTTCCTGAACCTTCTTGTTCAAATCGGCCTGTGTCATCTTCCAAGCACCTTTGGGCCACTGCTGTTGTTCTTCTACGCTTTTAGCATTTTCGCCTTGTCCCCAATGATCGAGAACAGAGACCGAATATCCTTTTTCATTCAGTTCGTGAGCAAAAGTCTCATAACGGGATGAATGTTCATCCATACCGGTGATAATCAAAAGATGTGCTTTCGGTTTCTCGATAAGGTAGTCATTTCCCTTTTGAACAAATTCATCATTGTATTTTACTTCAAACACTGACATGTGCTTCCCCTCCTATTCATTACCAGCGATTGTATACTTTTTCTGCAAAGCCGTAACAATAATTAATTTTAAACGATTGACCATCTATTTCAAAGGTTCCATTATAAATTCCGAATATTTGATTCTGTATCGAATGGATAAAGAGAGCATTTCCGCCACCTTTACGGTGAATCAAAGGAGTGAATGTCAAATCGATTGCATTATCCTTTGAGGTCATAGTCCACTCTTTTTCATATTCCTCTTTTCCGTTTTTGCCTTTGGGAATATCAAAGACGACATCATTCAGCTTATAGGCTTTATCATCAAAGAAGAACATATTTTCACTCGCTTTGGATGTGTCACCGAAACCATACCCGAGATTAAATCCAACAGCATGTCCATCGACAAAGTCATTCATGCTAGCCCAATACCAAGTGTTGATTCTAGTCCACACGCCTCTTCCCCAATCCAAGACACCAGGCATATCTTTCACAGGATAGATGTCATCTCCTATCCTGATTTCTCCATTTGCAATCAGATTGTTGATTTTCTGATTGTAATAGAAGTGCCTATCTTTCTCAAAGGGAGTGGCGATGACCATCGAATCCTTTCTAGACTCTTTCACAATCAGATGGAATGACAGTTTATCTCTCCCTCTGAAATGGTCATAAGTGCCGACGATCTCTCTTGTCTCACCATCGTTAGAAAAGAGAAAGTAAACTTTTCCGTCCTGATACTTTGTTTCACCACTTTTGCTTGTCGATGGAAGATTTCTTTCCCCATTTGAGAAAAGATGCATCCTTGATTTTTCATGATATCCCTTATTTTTATAATCAAAGAAAGTAGCAGAACATAGATCCATGTAGGAATTATCATCAATCGTGAGAGCTAGACCGATATCATGATTTCCAAAATAGTAATAGTCCCACTCTTTGATTCGAGACTTCCTAGCTTTGATGTCATCTCTAGAGTAATCCTTGACAAGGGAAAAAGCGTATCCTGCCTCTATCAGGTTACCATTCTCATCAAGAAGTTTGCCTTCCTTCAATTCATGCTGTTCCATAAATGTTCCTCAACATTCCTATAAAAGATTATAGCAAAAGTAAGCGGATACAATCCATTGAATTAAAAAATAAACAATATAAAATATTGAGGCTTGTTTAGGAGATCGATAAGATTATGAAACTGAAACAACATCCTGAAATGGATTTAACCGATGGAAATCTGTTCCTTAAAATTCCGTTATTTGCCTTACCTATGGCTTTTTCAACTGTCTTGCAGCTTCTATATTCAACTGTAGACCTTTTCACAGTATCTCATTATGGCGGAGGCAACCTTTCGATGTCTGCTGTCGGAAGCAATTCCCCTCTTATCAATCTGATCATCACTTTGTTCGTATCTCTTGCCATTGGATGCAATGTCGCAATCGGAAACGCAAAGGGAAGCAAGAACCAGGAAAAGGCCCAACGAATCCTTTCTACATCTATGATTCTTTCTGTCATTGTCGGTATTTTTGTAGGAATTCTCGGTTTCTTTCTTTCCCCTTATCTTCTGAAGATGATGAATACGCCGGATAACATTCTTCCCTTAGCTAGCACTTACTTGAAGATTTATTTTGCCGGTCTTCCATTCTTGATGATCTATAACTTCGGTTCTCAGATACTTCGCGCCTTAGGGGACTCAAGAAGACCTTTCTACTTCCTTACTATTTCAGGACTCATCAATGTCGCCTTTGATATGCTCTTTGTCATTGTCTGTGACATGGATGTTGCTGGTGTTGCATTAGCCACAGTCATCTCTGAAGCTATTTCTGCAATTTTAGTCATACTCTGGTTATCTATCAACAAGAAAGGCTATGTCCGTCTTGATTTCAAACATTTGAAATTTGACAGAGAGAGTTTATCCGATATTCTTAAGATTGGCATTCCAGCCGGTTTACAAGGATTAGGTTTCTGTATTCCGAATGTCTTGATTCAATCTTCTCTCTATACCATTCATAATTACACGATTTCTGGTGTTGCCATCTCTGAAAATGAAATCTTGTCCGGATCTAGCGCAAGCAGTCAGATCGAATCCTATGTCTATGCCTTCATTGAAGCCTTTGGCTTAGCATGTGTCTCTTTTGTCGGACAGAATTATGGTGCCGGAAAGAAAGAGAACATCAAGAAGATATATTGGTACACTATGGCTTGGATGGCTATCGCCTGCTTTGTCTGCGCCATGATAGTCCTCATCATACCGAATCAGATCTTATCCGTCTTCATCTCGAATACGAATACAGAAGGAGAGGTGACCATCGTCAGAGAAAATGCACTTGCCGCCGGAAAAGAGAGAATGTATATGATGGTCTTCACCTATGTCCTTGATGGATTCATGGATATCTCAAGCCAATACTTAAGAGGAATGAAAAGATCCACTGCCCCTGCCATTATCACACTAGTAGGCTGCACTGGATCGAGAATCGTCTTTATTCTCACTTTGTTCACCTATGTTTCCTACTTCCATACAATCTTCTGGCTCTATTTCTGTTATCCATTAAGTTGGATCCTTGTTGACCTCATTTATATCCCAGTCACACTGATGATACAGAAGAAAGCATTCAAGGAAATCGATGATAAGAACGCCCAGAAAATTCAACAAGCGGCGTAGATAACATTGCTATTGTAAAATTTTGTAAAGATGGGGGTGTGAAACACTCCCATTTTGCATTTTTTTAGAGTATACTATAATCTCCAACCGAGGGGGTTAATTATGCAAATCTTAGTTACGGGTGGCGCAGGGTTCATCGGAACTCACACAGTTGTCGAATTGCTGAATCAGGGTTATGATGTCGTTGTCATGGACAACCTTTGTAACGCTAATGAAGAAGCATTGAAGAGAGTAGAACAGATTACAGGAAAGCATGTCAAGTTCTACAAAGTCGATATGAGAGACAAAGAGGCAGATCGTCAGATTCTTAGAGAAAACAAGATCGATGCTGTCATTCACTTTGCTGGTCTTAAGGCTGTCGGAGAAAGTGTCCGTTTGCCTTTGGAATATTATGATAACAATATCGGTGGCACAGTCACATTGCTGGAAGTCTTGAAGGAATTCGGTGTCAAGACCTTCATCTTCTCCTCTTCCGCAACTGTCTATGGAAAACCGGAACGTCTTCCTTTGGATGAGAACTGCCATCTTTCTGTCACCAATCCTTATGGTGCCACGAAGCTCATGCTCGAGCATGTCTTAGAAGACCTTTATGTCGCTGATAACGAATGGAATATCATGCTTCTCCGTTATTTCAATCCAGTCGGTGCTCATCCTAGCGGATTGATCGGTGAAGATCCGAAAGGCATTCCGAACAACCTTATGCCTTATGTCGCTCAGGTTGCTACTGGAAAGCTTCCTTGCATCAAGGTTTACGGAAACGACTACAACACTCCGGATGGAACAGGTGTAAGAGACTATATCCATGTTGTCGACCTTGCCTTAGGACATATCGCTGCCTTGAAGTATTGCACAAAACCGGGTGTACATATCTACAACCTTGGTACCGGAAAAGGATATTCGGTTCTCGATATGATTCACGCCTTTGAAAAGGCTTGTGGAAAGACTCTTCCTTATCAGATTGTCGGAAGAAGAGCCGGTGATGTCGATAGCTGCTATGCCTGTGCAGATCTTGCCAAGAAAGAACTTCATTGGGAAGCCAAATACGATTTGGAAGATATGTGCCGTGACCAGTGGAACTGGCAGAGCCATAATCCAAACGGATACGAAAAGTAAATCCAGAGCCACATCGCTGTGGCTCTTTTTCATGTAACATTTTTCTAAATATGGCTATATTCGTCAATCCGTTTTATAATATTGTCACGACGGAGAAACGATTATGAAAACTACACTAGTTGTTATGGCTGCCGGAATGGGCAGTCGATTTGGCGGACTGAAGCAAGCCGCCCCCATCACCGAAACAGGAAGAGGAATCTTAGACTTTTCCATTTACGATGCAAAAAGAGCTGGATTCGATGAAGTTGTCTTCATCATCCGCAAAGAAATCGAAGCCGACTTCATAGAATTGGTCGGAAAAAGAATCGAAAAAACAATACCTGTAAAATATGTCCTTCAGGATATGTCTATTCTTCCGGAAGGAAGAAAGAAACCTTTCGGGACAGCACAGGCCATTCTAAACTGCAAGGATGTTGTCAAGAATCCATTCTGTATCATCAATTCAGATGACTATTACGGAAGACATGCCTTTGATAGCATACACGAGCATCTCATTCATGCTAGAAATGGCGAATATGCGATGGTTGCTTATCAGTTGGACAAGACTCTTTCTAAAAATGGTGACGTCAATCGCGGTGTCTGCAAAATTGAAAACGGACTTTTAAAAGAGGTTGTTGAAACATTAAATATCGATTCCGATGGTGACTATACAAAAGACAGTGTCAAATATCACCTTTCCTTAGATACTCCAGTCTCTATGAATCTTTGGGGTCTCACTAGTGATATCTTCCCAGTCTTAGAAGAAAACTTCAATCACTTCCTTTCCACCTGTGACAAGATGAAAGATGAACTGATCATTGCTGATGTCATATTTGATCAGCTCAAAAAGGGAAATGCGACCTGTAAGGTCTATCACAACTTAGATAGATGGTGTGGAATTACATACAAGGAAGACCTTGATGAAGTCAAAGAGATCCTTAACGGATACATCAAAGACGGATATTATCCTAACTTCTAAATTGATGCCTCAGTGTAGCAGCTGAGGTTTTTTATGACTATACAAACGCTAGAAGATATATAGAAATTGGTTATTTGTTAAAAGGGGCATTTATACAGGAATTTTGAAAAACAACAATATTTCATAGGAACAATCAGCCACCAGTTTTGAATGACATTTATTCGTTACAAGAAAAGACGATTACATTATCAAACAGGTCATATATATTTCAGAATTTCCCGGCCGCTTATTTTCCTTAACCACCTAAAAATTAAGGCCGGGGGGTACCCTCCCCATAGGCATACACAAAAAAGAACGATTGAAGAAATGGGCTTATAATGGTTTTGGTCAAGGAAAGCAGCCTTGACTGAGAGCCATAGTCGACACCTAGAAAGGAGGTGAAGCCTATGGAACAAACCATCATTCTACTCGTTCTTCTAATCGTTCTTCTACGACTTGTAGATAACCACTAGCCTTGCTTAAGTCTCTATCCTAAGCAGTCTTAAGGCGTAACGCTATGGCTCCCTTATATTACGCTATCAATTCTTCTTTGTCAAACTTGAAGATTGCTTGACTAGACGCCATAAAAAGCAATCACGAGAAATCTTGTCAAGCATTTCATGAAAATAATATTCGTTACTAGGATGATACAAGAATCATACTGGAAAGCCACATTTTGCGAAAAAACACGTTTTTCTAGAAAAAACAAAGATAAAAAATTATTTTTTCGATTTTTCCGTGTCCGTTTTCCCTTTTCCGTTTTTTTAAATAAGGTTGTATTTATGGTAGTTTTCAGGCATAAAACTTTAAACAATTGGTGATGCTTTTGTCCGTACATAGTTTCGTACACTCAGTCTTGATTTCTTAAAAATCAAGATGATTATTTTATGATCTATACATCCAAATCTTAGGCGTTGAAAAATCACGAATATATGGATCATCGGAAAGCCATGAAAGTGACACAATCGCACTCATAACGAGCAAGATACTCTATTTGACAAGCCTATTTTATTGCGAAAATGGGTCATATATATTTTCAGACTTCCCGGCCGCTTGTTTTCCATAACCCCATGAAAATTAAGACTGGGGGTACCCTACCCATAGGCATGCACGAAAAAAGGACGACTGAAGAAATGGACTTATAATGGTTTTGGTCAAGGAAAGCCGCCTTGACTGAGAGCCATAGTCGACACCTAGAAAGGAGGTGAAGCCTATGGAACA
>CAVALL010000032.1:0-19161 GCA_963589675.1 Alistipes onderdonkii
ATATAATCAAAGGAGATATATAAACTATGAAAAAATGGAAAACAGGTCTTCTCTTGACAATCGCTGCATTAGCACTTGCAGGTTGTGATGAAAAGACATCCAACAAGACCGATACTGGTTCTTCTAGTTCACCTATTTCAGAGAATTCCTCTGCTTCTGATACATCCTCTAGCAGTGATAGTGAGATTTGGAGCAACGAAGAGACTGCATTGATGAATGAATACTGCGGTGGAATCCTTCCTCAGCTTCAGAAAGTCACCGGCGGTGAGCTTGATATGGAAGAGATGGAAGATAGCGACGGAAACAAATTCCTCGTCATCAAAAGTGATGCAAACACATTCACCATTGAAGACTATTATACGGTCCTTGAGAAAGCCGGATGGAATGTCATCAAAGGCTATAGTGGAAGTGCTGTTCAGACCGATAGCACTGGCATCAGCTTTGTTGAGTTGACACGTGCCTCTGCCGATCAGTCCGTCGGCTATGACATGGTCTATTACTATAAAGAAGCTTCCACGGATGAAGATGGAAATGATGTGGCTGGCTGCAATGTCATTCAGTGCTATAACGATTTGACTGCAACTGCTACCGATAGCACAAACTGGACCGATGATGAAAAGGACACGATGATCGACACAATTACCACAGAGGTCCCGTTTGTCCAGTTAGGCTCTTTGAACCGTGTCTATTCTCCGAGAGGCAATGTTCTTTCCCTTATCGATGTCTACACGGAAGACCTTACTTTGAGTTACGTCAACACCTTGGTCGATGATGGCTTTGTCAAGAATGACTCTCTTAGTGCTTCCCAGGATATGTATGTCTTAACTAAGACTCTTACGGATGGTGCCACTGTTTCTGCTTATCTTTATTACATGAACGGCAACAACTTCAATTTCATCTATACTCCTAAGGTCACAAGCTATACCACATGGCCGAGTGCCCTCCTTAAAGATATCGAGGATAAGACCGGTGTCACTATCCCTGAATTCCCTGTCGATATCAACGGAAAGTATTATGTCTTTACCAAGAATGATACTCTTTATATCCAGGGTGAAACCACAACAGTGGATTCCTGGTCTTATGAAGAGGATCTTCATAATGCTGGCTTGATTCAGGACGGCTATGGTGAACCATACACCAACTGGAATGAGACAATCGCTGTTGAGTGCGACGATATCTATGATAATGATTATTCCACTATCGGAATTCAGCTCGCTATCACTGTTACAGAGCCGACCTCCACATTCACTGAAACATGGCCGACTTCTATAATCAATGACACCATCAAGAATGTCCTTGGTGTAACAGACTATACTCTTCCTGCATTTGATACTATCTCTTCTTATACATCCGATAAGCTCAAATACGAAGTTCTCGGAGAGGACTATGTCCAGTCTCAGTATGAGTATTACTTGGAAGACATCAAAGAGTATCCTTCTTGGTATGAAGATTTTCCGGAAGACTATACCGAGGATGATATCAAGGCTTTGGCTATGAAATTAGCAAAGGCAGACGCTGGAATCGAAATCAAGATCAAAGACAATGATGTCAACGCAAGCTATGAAGCCTATGAAAAGATTCTCTACAATCTCGGCTATCATCAGGAATTTGGCTTCAGCGGAACAAACTTTGAAGATAAGGACGGCAAGGTCAATATTGCTCTTAATACTGTCTGGAGCGAGGACTACAATTCCGGAACTACAACCATCACCATCAAAAAGGGTAGCGGAGAAACACATGAGCCTGTCTTAGAATTCGCTTCTGAATCCTATAGCATCGGCATCGGAAAGACTCAGAAACTCCAGCTTAACAAGGATATGCTTCCTTATGATGTCACCTATTCCTCTTCTTCCGATAAGATCACAGTCAATGACAAAGGCTTTGTCACAGTCTCTTCCACTGCAACAAGCGGAGACACTGCTACAATCACAGCCAAGGTCACAACAAGTGAAGGAAAAGTAATCACTGCCACCTGCACAGTCACTGCCATTGAAGTCTTAGACTATGATGCAGATAGTGCAATTGCCGCTGTCAATAAGCTTCTTAAGGCAAACGGATACGATAATGCTGTCAGCGGAAAAGACAGCGATGGTTATGCTTCCTTGACTCTTACATTCGATACATCCAAGGATACAACCGTCTCCACAAGTTCCCTCAAGACCTTATGCGAAGGCAAACTTATGCCAGAAGGATTCGTCATCAGTTACACAATGGATGTTGATACTGGTGATGAAGTCGCTTGGTCCAACTTCTCCCGCTATGAAAATGAAGTTGAGATCGGTACAGGTGTCCGTATGGGTTGCGAATTCTACTACGAGGAAGATGAATTCGCAAAGGTTGAGCTCACCTATAACATCTATACACTCAACGACAGCCCGAGCACATTGATCCTTGAAATCGTTGCCAACAACACAGACTATTAAATTATTGTTTTACACACAAAAAGCCACTCATTCGGGTGGCTTTTTGTATGCAATTGAGAATACATGACTTTCTTGTGAATTGATAAGTTGTCTTTCCTATTTCTTCCTTATGATGTGTTTTAACACAGAGGCATCACACGGTAACTCATATCCTTTTTGGTCTTTGAACTCAATCGGATAGATGACAGTATCATTCTCTTTGATGATCCATTCATCGTTGATGTTACCTTCCTCTTCTACAAGGAAAGTATACTTTCTGCCTTGTCCTTTTGAGTACTGGCAGATAGCGACATGATAGATGTTTTCATCAGGTGCTGTTTCAACCAGTTGACGATCGAATAGTATCTTTGTCTTTCCGTTTTTGATGACTAACACGTCATCAGAATTAAACTTGAAATGAATCTCGTCATCATATATAGTGACTTGATCACATCTTTCCTCTTCTTTTGAATCCAGTATGACTTCTCCTTCAAATTGGATTATGAATGAAGATGTGTTCATGCAATTCATTTGCTCAAGATCGAATATGATCTCATTTCGTTCTGTTTCAATGAATATTTTATCTTCTTCTCTTTTTACTTTGAATTCTCCGATGTGGAAGAATGAATATTCTAGATTGTTATGAGAAAGTATCGCATCTCTTTGTTTCTCGTAGACATCGAATAGACACTTCTGAATGGAATGCTTTACACTGGAATCAAATTTTCCATTTCTGATATTGATGGAAAGTAAGGCCTCTAGAAACAGTCTTGCACCGATATGACAGTTCTTGCTATCGGTATAGAAGGAACCTAGCCTTAAAGCGACATCAGCAAGACTTGCATATTCTGGTTTCCAATAGAACTCTCTTAACACTTTTGGATATAGGTTTTCATAACACTGTCTTGCGGCCTCTTCGTTTTTCACGACTCCGTATCCATTCTTGTACATGTCTCCTAGCTTATAGGTGGCTTCTACGTTTCCGGCAATGGAAGACATCATGAAGTATTCAAACGCCTTATCGTATTGAGGTACACCATTATTCACTCTTCCATAATAGTAGATGTAACCCAAAGTATCGGCATAGTTGTCATCAAATCCATCCTTCATCAGTTCAAGAAGACACTGTTCCGACACCTTGTAATCTTCTTTCACAAATTTATTGCCGCCATAATAGGCATAAGCTTTTAGCTCCAATCCTCTTCTATCATGTATGGAAGCTAACTTATCAAGGAAGGTGACATATGCTTTCTTATATTCTTCAGTGACTTCTGAAGTATTCTCTAAGTTTTCTATGGTGTTGCGCATTGCGAATGGAGGAAGTGTTCTTTCGTAAAGAGGCTTACCTAACTCTTCTATGTAGGTATTCAATTCGTGTTCTGCTAATTCGACTCTATCGATGACAGGCCTAGTATAGTCAACTAGACGGTAATAGATACTGACATGATCATAATCAAGATAGGAAGTGGAATAAGGATTGATATCAAAGAACTTGGTGACACCACGATTGTCTTCATCATCATTGAAATCATCCTGCCAGATATAATTGAAAAGATCGATGTTGAAAGTATTCTCATCGTAATTTTCCTTGATGAGTTTCAGGTAATACTTGAAGTCCGTTGCGGTAAAAGGAAGTTTCTCACCAGTAAAGATGATATGAAATCCTTCCGGTAATTTCACACTAGGAACACCAGAGAGATTGGCTAAGACATCATCCTTGTTCCAAATGAGAATCTTTGAGAAATCATCTTCGGAATAGTGACTGATATATCCGATGAAATAATCTAAATCAGTAAAACCGTTATCATTGGTAAGCTGAATCAGTTCCTCTGTAGAGAAATGAGTCTTGATGTATTCGATTCCGGCAGTAGTGAAGAACAATTGGCCGACCTGTTGGACTTTATCATTCACTTTTTCAATCGTATCAAGATCTTCCTCATGAAGGCGAGCCATGTCGGGATATTCTTTAGAGTAGACACCTAAGATAATTTCCATAATATGATTCCTTTCTTATTTGCGTATAGCTGAATTATATCATTAATTGAAAGATAGGTGAAAGAAAAGGCGCCAATCAGATATAGCGCCTGTTAGATTTAGATGGTTTATTTCGACTTGATCAAATGATGCGAAAACCGTGTTCTGATTCATACCTCATTGCATAACAAGGACATTGATAAGCGGAACCATCGAATAAGAGAGCATCACCGTTATGGAATTCTCCACCAGGAACAACTTCCGAAATAGAGTCGATGATGGTGCTGATGCCAGATGGTTCATTGATGAATCTTGTCTTCACCGTGTCATCAGAAAGGAGGAGTGTTACTTTCCCCTGGAATTTCATATCCTCTTCTTCTAGGCTTTCTTCTGAATGACAGACTTCAAATACATTTTCCTCGACTTTGTCTTTATCAAGATGAAATGAATTGATCATCATGTCTTTGACTTCATCGATAGCATCATTCTCATCTTTTGCAAGAATCGGAATAACCTTTTTCTTTCCTTTGTAGGTCACAGTGACTTTGTAACGGTTCTCTTTGCAATTGCTGAGATTTGTGAATCCATGACTCTCTAATTCATTGATACTCTCATCATCAAGAAGATAGACAGGCGCCATCTTTCTCATGAAAACAAATCGCGTTCCATCTTCATCCGTGTAATAGTACTTTCCACGGAATAATTTCTTTAATATATCAGTCATTATTGTTTTCCTCTTTGTTGATTTCATCCTCTAGATAATTTAGCAACATCATATAGTCAGTAACTTTCGCTTTCTGAAATTCGATAAACTCAAATTTATCATATCTCAAATCACTTTCGTATGTTCTTCTTTCTTTTGCTATCTTCGTTCCGATTGCTTTCAAAACTAACTTAGCTTGTTTGCTAGTCAGACTGAGTGTCACTACACTTTCTGTTTCCATTGTTTACTCCTTTTTTACACTCATCCAAAGGGGATTCCTTTGGATGAGTGATTCCTTCTAGACTCTACAATCGATAATTCCTTTTAGCTATTGAATTGATGGTTCCAACACGGATACCTGTTTGCTCAGTTTCGATGAGTGGCTGAAGAATCTATCTTCTACTCTTCCTCATCCTCATCATGAAATTCAGGAATCTCAATCTCATCAAAGTATTTACCAACAGTGTCTTTGATGAATTGATCTGCATCTTCAACAGATGATCTGACAAGGTAGGTAAGATACATGTAGATATAATACTTTGTAGTCTTTCTCATCTCAGAGAGCTCATCATAATCGAGGAAGCTTTCGCCATTGTTAGTGAGTTCTTCGATTCTTTCCGTATCTTCTTCTTTTTCATCAATGAGCATATCGATAATGCTATCCTTTGTCTTCATGAAACAGGGCATAGAGTCAAACTCACTGTTTGTATAGAAAACAGTCTTTCCCTTTTCATCTTCTAACTGAACTTCACCGATAACGTTGCTTGTCATCGGACAATTGCCTAATTTATATTGGGCGCTAACAATTTTTAAATGCTTATTGCTTTTCATGATTTTTCTTTCTTTTCTTTCTTTTTTGTCATCCCGTATCTTCTCTTCTAAGAATGATTTACGGAGGTCTATTCATAATCCTTTTCATTTCACTTCTTCGGAAGAACCCAGTCATCACAGTGATAACCGCTTAAAAGTATGCTTAATGAGCGAGATATGTTCCAGTCATCTAGATAACATGCCATGATTTCCATGATGTAGTCATTCATGAAATCCTCAACAGCGGATCTTTGATGGATACTACCCATATAGATTCTTAATCTTCTAGTAAATTCTAGGATGAATTCATGGAAATTCCAGTCATCCAATGGATAATTCAGTTTTCTTTTTTCTTCGATCTCAGTGATGAGTTTTTGTACAGAACGTTTGATGGATTCGTCCGTATTTTCTACAAAGGTGTATTCACCTTTCAACAGAGAGAATCTCAGTGATTTCTTTTCGATGAATAAAGGTGTGGTCTTGAATTCAAGATGATAGTGAAGAAGAGGATACGATACTGGAATCATAGTCAGATTCTCTATCTTCATTTTCTTTTCAACAGGACGAATCAATTCCTCATCGATGTTTCGATAGTAGGCGCCAAGCAGTGCGCCAGTGAAGAAACCATAGACATCCGTATCTTCTCCTAATTGATCAACTAAGTGAAGACCTGAAGCAAAGCCCGTACTTTGCATGAATATTTGGATGGAACTCTTAAGATACTTCTTTTCTAGGGGTTCCTTTTCATCTTTGAGTATCTCATATTCGTAAGGAGTATCGACACGGACACTGTAAGGAATAAAACGCTTCATCTTCTTTCTACATGCACCATGAAGAAGATAGTACATCATATTGTAGAAGGCTTCACCGAAACTTCTATAGTGACTTATGATTCTGTTATCTCTGTTGAATGCTTTTAGCTTCTCTTTTCCTTCTTCATAATCTTTGACAAAATAAGCGAGAGTCAGTGCTGCTATCTGTGAAAGATAGCAGTCATCGATTTCAACAGGGACAAGCTTTTTTGTCGAAACATAATTCACTATCATCTCTTTTAATGCGGTAGAAAGTGGAAGAGTTGATATTCTATCGGTATCATTAGGATATAGATTAAATCTAACTCCGAATGGTTCTCTATTATTTATCTTTGTATCCTTATAGAATGAACCGGATAATTCACCGATCATGGAAGAATAAAGAAGTGTGTTAATATTATTTTTCATTGCTCGTATCCTCCTTGAACGATTTGATGAATGTCCACATATCTGAATCTGTGATATTGAGTACCACTTGCATCGTCTCTAGTTGCTGAAATCTTGGTGTTGACTTTTTTCTCTCCCAATTGAGGTAGCTTGTATCTGGTTCACCTAGTACAGATGCCATCATCTTCTGGGTATAGCCAAGACTGAGTCTGTAGTTCTTCAAATCGAGAATTCCAGGATCATAAGGCAATATGGTTTTCAACTCTTCTCGGATGTGTTTTGGATAATTTCTATTGAGCGGAAATCTTTTCTCGGTATAGATTCGATAGATCGTTTCCTTGTCGATTCCACTGTAGTAGCAAAAGCTGATTGCAGAGTCAGACAGGGTTTTTTCAATCGAATTCTCTTGGAAGTATTGTTTGATTTCAGCGGTATATGTTTCAAGTCCGTCTTTGAGATTCAGACCGTTCTCCTTTAAGTAATCTAAGATGCATTTTTCGAGTTCGTTGAATGTCTTTTCATCTTTCTTTTCATTTTCACACATGTCAGTAAATCCTTTCTTCCTCTTCATAGAAGTCGTAATTGTTGTTGAAGAGATATCTTTCCTTCAGATCGTATAGACTCTTTTTGTTTTTCGCTTCCGGAAACACTGTCACCAATACTCCACTGTTAGAAAAGACAAAGGTATTCTGAGAGTAGCAGATGATCTCTTTACCAAAATCATAATCAGGAATGTTATTAGTAAGTCTTCTACCTCTTTCCCATGCGTTCTGTGCAATCCGTTCTCCTTTATGGATGTTTTTGACATTGAGTCTTTCTTTCATTCGCATCTCAGCATGTCTTGTGATTCTGATGGTCATGTCTTTTCCTCCTTGGGTGTTAGTGCTTGATAGCGAGTAAATTATGACACCTCTAAAAACTACTATGTGAAACTAGTGGAACATAAATCTGGAAAAGTATGGAGATTATCGCAATAAATGTCACCTATTTTATTGTGCAAAATATTGTTGAAATGATGCTGACACACTTAAAAACAGAAAAAGAGGAACATGGAGTCCCTCTATTTCAATCTATTTTCATGTTGACCAACTGATTCCAAAGATATCGTTTCTTATCCTTTTCCAATAAGAAATCTAGGAAGGTATATGCATCATTTGTAATACTTTTAAAGGTATCATACAAGATGATGTCATCAAGATAATGTTCAATCAGGAGAACGGATACAAGATTATCAAGCATACCGGATGGGTTGAATCTCTTTATCCATTCAATTTCTTCTTCATACGTTCTATTCTTTTCTTTTTTCATCTCTGGAATGATAAGAGACTTATCATTTCGAAGATGGACTTGGTCCATCTCCCAATACCATTCAGGAACCAGATTTTGCTTCTGGTATTTCCTTACGAAGTACTCTAACTCATCAAATTCAATATCCATGGACTGATAATAGACATATAGCTGTGAGAAGATCCACATACCATCATCGACATGATTGGTTTCAATATAGTCTTTGTAGAACTTCTTGATTCTGTCTTTATATTCTTTCGTATGTGAGAAAGGATTATAGTTTTCTCTTCTGTATGCTTTGTTATGTCTTGCGAGTTCGGTAAGAGTATGAAACACAAAATGATCACAATAACCAAACATATGGCTATCGCCATCGATTACATTCGTCGTATAGAAGATATGGTAAGGAACGATATAGAGTTCCGATAAATCGCTCTTGATCACAAAATAACAATCAGAAACAGGCTCCTTTCCAATAAGACGTCCGAATTGTAAAGTCGAACTTTGATATGGGTTCTCTTTCATCACTTTTTGATCAACAAGTTCTTTTTCAAATGTCTCTAACGAAGACACGAAATAATAAGGATGTTGATCCTTTTTGTGCTTCTCAATAAGAGAACATAGCATCGGTTTAATGTATTTCTCGACTTCCTTAATATCAGCAGTACAGAGGAAGTAGTCAAAGTTTCTTGAACAGGCAATACACTCCATATCTATTCCCTCCTCTTTTTCTCAAATGACAAAAGATAGAACCAAAGTTCTTTTCTGATCTCATCCTCGGTTAAATCAGTTCCTTCACCAAAGTTGATATTCGTTATTTCTATAAAGACAGATAATGGAATCTTCTGATCTAAAAAATCCCAGAATATATATTTGAAATCGCCACCATATTCCTTCTGAAGTTTATCCTTTTCATAAGAGAGAAGATTCTCTTTTGGAATATAGGAAAAGTAATCTTTCAGAAGATGAAGATTCATCTGATCAAGATGATGAAAAATCGGTGGAAGATAACAGTGTGCTTCTATAAAGTAATTGATGAATTCACCATAGAATATCTGATAATTCTGATAGGCAGGATAAACAAGGGAATAGACTTCTTCCATCGTAGTGACATCTCTATTACGAATCTTAGTAAGTATCTCAAAACGATTCTCGTTAAGATCAGCACGATTATAAGAGAGATATCGTTTCTCTAACTCTTTCCCATTCTTCGTAATAGGATGGTAACAGACTTCTAATAGACTTTTGAATTCAAATGAGTCAATCTTTTGAAACGGATTGTAGTCACTCCAAACTTGTCTTAAAGGAGTATAGAATGGAACAATATAAAACTCATCCTGATTTGAATTGATGACAAAGTAGATGTATTCATCCGGAGATTCATCAAATAGAAGGGTGAAGTTCAATGTATTTGATGTGTATCGATTGGATAGTCTTGTTTTTTTATTCGTCTTGATGCATTCATCCAAAAACTCTTCCGATGAACAGAATAACTGATCATACTGAGTGCCTTTGTCTATCTCTCTTCTGATACGAAGAAAAGGACGAAGAATCGTTTCACATTCTGATTTGTTAGCAGAGCAGAAATAGTATTCGTGCTCCATATCAAACGCATAACATTTCATAGAACTATTTCCCGGTGTAGTATAAGGAAGCCTTCTTCCCATAGTAATGCTTCAAAGTCTTATCAATATCATCGATATCAAAAGGCCTATCCCAGTTACGCAAAACACGGAGGAATAAAACATCCTCTCTATTGAACGGTGATAATCCATAACCGAAGAAGTTAAAGCAGGCTTTTGCTTCCGCTTCCGACATATCTAGAATAAGGACAAGATATTTCAAAATCTGTTTACAAGGTGCCTGACAGTAATATTTATCATTCTTATCTTTGTAAGTATGAGACCATTTGGAGTGGTTCAGTCTTTTACTGGTCATCAGTGTGAAGTTATGACATACTGCACTTAAGAATGTTTTCATGTCCGTGATTGTTTCACATAGTATGGAGTGGATATAATCCTTGTTCTCTGTTCTGATTTGAATATATTGCTTGAAATAGTCAAGATAATTATCTAACTTCTTCTCATTGATGATGACTTCGTTTCGATCAATCTTTTTAGATGGACCAAGCACAGGCTTTCCATCCTGTATTTCATCATCTTTTGATTCTGAACTATGTGGCCTATGGTTGTCATCTACAAGATAGAATGTAATATTCTTGTTAGATTCTTTTTCAGCAAACTGTTTCCAGGTTGATTTCTGTAGAGATAGTAATTCCGTTTCCTTGTATCCGTATTCACGGATAGCAAACTGAGAAATCGCTATGTTCTTGAACATGCAAGTAGAGATATCACTTTGTATCTGTATCAAAAGGGGAGGAATGATATTATCCATATTCACAGGAATGACATAGAGCCAATAAGTCTTTCCAAAAACTTGATCATAGATTTCAATCCTTGTACCTGAAATGTGCTTCTTTTTGAATATCTCTCCAGAATGATTCGCAAGATGAGAATTAATCAATTCCTGAATCATAGGGTCATCCTTGATATTCGGGGCAAGGTAAAGAGGAAGTATGACTAAGTCAGACTTCTTGTCAAAGAGTATGAATGAATTTTCAATGAAAAAGTTTTTCAATATAAGTACCTGAATAATAACAATTAATCATCGATAGAGAGTTTTCTGTTACGTTCTGTGATTTCTCTGTAGTAAGTCTTTTCGATGGTATAGAATGGCTCTGGAATCTTAACCTTCTTTCCGGCTTTCACATCCTTATACATCTTCTCATATTTCTTATCCATAAGGGCAAGGAAAGAAAGATAATAGGTTAAAGCCTCTATATCATTTTCCTGATTAGCGAAATAAGCGCAACTAGTCAGTTTATCGAATGTGGAATAATCGATGAAGGAAGAAGAGATAAAATATTCTTCCAAGGTATCGTCGAGGAAGTCGGAAGAAAAATAATTTTCATCCGGATCTTTTTGACCTGTAATCATCTGTATGTACTCCATGTATTCCGGCTTTGGTAGATACTTGTAGGCAAGAACAAAGGCGGCGAGAGTTGCTCTTGGATCTTTTTCCTTCATGAAGTAGCAAGCTGCAGTTTCGTAGGCAAAGGCGAATTCGACAGGGTTGATTGCAGTATCGAGGGCAGAAAGAAGGCAGACGTATGCACCTTCTAAATCATCTTCATCGATATGACATTTTGCATCATAACTTGCAGTATAAGAGTCGTTATCGTTTAATTGTCCAGCATTATTCAAACAATCAATGCTATTTTGGATGGAGCCAAGATTGAAATATGCAACTCCTAAGATAAAGAAGAACGTGAAGTAGTCATTCTCCAATTCAGTGATATCTAGAGGATAGACGTCTCCTTCAAGATATTCTCTCAATTCTTCTGGTGCGTCTTCTATCTGCTCAGGGCTTAGTATTTCATTTGCTGCATCAATCATGTATGAGTCTTTGTCAATCGGTCTCTTGAAGAAACGAGGGTTGTGGTAGGACTCTAACTCTTTTTCGATCTCTTTCTTATACGGCAAAAGAAGTGAGATAGCTTCTTCATGCTTGTCGTCATAGAACTCAAGTCTCTCCGCTTTCTTTAAATCTCTGTAGTACTTTTTGTAATCCATAAATGACCTTTCTGTTTGTTTCTTTCTTGCTTAATATTATAGGTTTTGTAGCCTCTATTTTAAAGTATCAGATCCTGATACGAAGAAAATATATCCGTCGATTGAAAAATCTGTTTTGTATTCTCTCTTTGTGGTTTAAACTATATCTATAAGATTTCAGTTTGATATCCGGAAAGGAATGTTCTATGAATACCATTGAATTCAAATACGCATATGTAGATTATGAAATGTTTGAGAGTGAAAACGGACTCTATTTGGATGAACTATCATTAAGAGAGTTATTTGATATCTCTGAGGAAGAGACAAAGAAGGTCATCGATGAGAAAGAGAAACTCTTATCTCATATCCGTAAACTATCGATTGAGATAGAATATCTTCCCTATTACGATATCAACATCACTCTTCACTATGCTATCGAGAAGAATCCAGAAGTAGCAGAAGCTATCTATAGTGTAATCAAAGAAAAGAACATAGAAGGTATGATCGATAGTGAACTGATTGCTCCATTAGAGAAAATCCATTCTCTTTGTGAACCTAGTATCTCTTGGAAAAAACTAGATGATGTCTTCTACTCTATGGATAAAGTGGAAGACAATACTTACAAGAGATTATGTAGTTACTGTAATAGAGTTGCCCTCTATGACCTATTTCCTTTCATTGAAGAAGCAAAGGAAAGATATTCACTAGGTAAGGATTTTGGTGAATTTGAAGACTATGACAAAGCTGACAAAGTATTTGAAGACGCCTTTGAAAATATGGGAGAAGAAAGAAAATCCAAGGAGTGGTACGCTGCTAAACTCTTCTATAACATCTACACTAGAAAACCGTATAAGAATGATAATGATAAGTTAGCTCTTATTGCTCTTTATGTCTTCTTATATGAGAACAAGATGCTATATGATGATTTTGATGAAGTCTATTCCTCTACTGACTTTATGAATATCCTATCTGTGATGAAGGAATACAAGGATTTAACGGAAGAAGAGACGATGGAAAGACTGATACCTCTTCTTTCCGTGTCGGAAAAAAGAGGAATCACGAAGTCTGAAAAAGACTTAGAAATCTACAAGAAGAATCCGGCAGAAGAGAATGCGATACGTTTCATCATCTCCTATTTAGAAGAGAACCATTACCACCAAGGATACTACGAATACTTTTCTAGTAAGAATAAAGAATGCCTGAAACTGAGATATCGTGGGTATCACTATAATCTTAGATTGAATTATACAGAGAGCATGGAAAGGAATGCTCTTGTCTTTGATACGGATGCTTTAGCCTATATTGAAGCACCTACTCTATTAGCGGAAAGAAACGGATTTGTCATAAATCGCTTTGAGGAGATCAAAGAAAGAAATAAGAAAGACATCATAGAACAGATGCATGAGGATCTAAAAAGAAAACTAGGAAAAGAATTTGATATGAAATCCATTATGATTGAAATCAATCCGAGCTGGCATATCAAATCCGACCTCAATTACGACTTTTAAGACTCTGTACTGATATTTGTCTACTGAAATAATCTCGTTATGTACCGATAACGGTACATAACTAATTTGGCTTATCCATTTATCTTTCGACATCACTATAATGAAATCACGGAGGTAAAAAAACATGAAAAACAATTCAAAACAGAGCCGTGATTATGGTGACTATCAATATAAGAAAGTCGTGTATCTAGATGACGACGAACCAGAAGAAATCGATTCGGATGATTTGATTGCTCAGTTAGATGATATGGTTTCCGAGATGGATGATGATGGCGAAGATGACAATGTTGAAGATAATGATTATGGTTCCTCTCCATTTTCAGCAAGCATACTTGATGATTCGACTGAAGGAGAATCCTATCATCTGTTTCAACCTACTGAACTGAAGGAGAATGAAAACCCATTTGATGAAGTGATCGGTCATAAGAAGGAAAAAGAAGAACTATTAAGAGTCATCGATTGGTTCAATCATTCACAGTATTGGATGGAAAAAGGAATCATGATTCCACGAGGTGTCCTATTATATGGTAGGCCAGGAACTGGAAAGACGATGATGATGCGTGCTCTGATTCGACTCTGCCAGTGCCCTGTCTTAGTTTACCAAGGCAAATCCGATAATCCGGCTAAATCATTGTCCGAGACATTCCAGAAAGCGAAAGAACTCTCTCACGCTGTCATTCTCATTGATGAACTGGATCTGATTGTCAAAAATAGACAGGATGTACAAAGAGTCCTCCAACAGAATATGGATGGAGTTGAAGACAAAGGTGATATCCTCATCATCGCAGCCGCTAATAACATCTCCGAGATTCCAGATGCATTGCAGCGCTCAGGTCGTTTTGGTAAACAATTGTTTATTGATGACCCACGCCTAGCGGAACGTATTGAACTGTTCAAACATTTCGCAAAACAATATCAACTGAAATTGCCTGAAGATCTAGATGAGTTTGAAATCGGAAGCTTAATGTCTTCCATGGCTGGATCTGAAATCAAAGCAATGGTGAATGATATCATTCTACGAAATGGATTCGATAATGTGACTCAGGAACAGATTGAAGCTTCCATTCAATATGTCGACAATAATTTCCCAAGTGAGGAGAAGAAGAACTATCAGGTCGCAATCCATGAAGCTGGACACTGCATCATGGCACTAAAATATCCGAAGTATTTCACCGCAGATTCATTGACTGTCTATAATCGTGGTGGACTTTGTCATACTGCATTGATTGACGAAGAATATATAGACTATTATGTCAAACTTGCTCATATTCAGATATTGATGGCTGGAAATCTAGCTGAAAAACTATTCTTTAAATCTGCTTTGGAGGGATGCCATGAAGATTTAAACGATGCTAGAATCGAAGCATATAATTTAGTCAACGCTGTCGGATACAAATCTTGTTGGCGCGTTCTTCCTCGTAGCGGATCACCTAATCGAAGAGAATCACAAGTCAAGCTTAGAAAGAATGAGAGAATCATAGAACGAATCCTTAGAAAGAGTGAAAGACAGGCTAAATGGTACTTAAGAAAGCATAAGAAGGAAATTAAAGCCATTGCAGACAAACTATACGAGAAAGCACATCTTAACAAGAGACAGATTAAGGAGTGCTTAGAGGGGATGAAAAGATAATACAGTAGGATAACAAAAAGCCGACTCCTGAATCGAATCAGAAGTCGGCTTTTATTGACTACGGATTAGTTTTTGTTGTTATAGGATGTGTTTATTCAGAAAGGCCGAGATCTTGCTTGACATCATCAATGGTCAATGTTGCATTTCTAGCTTTGACATTAGCCTTTGTTCTGACACCAATCAATCCCTTATAGGCACCAGTTAAGATACCGGAAGAGTAATTGCTGCCTTCTTTGATGCTGCTGTTATAAACCTTGACATTAAAGTAGTTCATATCTGTGGTTGAGTCGGAATCAAGCTGAAGGGCAGTCTTGTAATCTTTTTCTAAATCCCATGCGGTACTATGGTTGTTATAGAATGTAGAATTTTTTATAGTAACAACACATTCTGTATAAGTTGATGAAGGACTCTTGTAAAGCTTGATTGCTGTTTCATCACTTGTGAAATTGCAATTCTCAAATGTGAAATTCTTTCCACCATAAGCGAACATATTAGATTCCTTAGCGTTTGTAGAATCGAATTCGCAATTGACAAATTTGACATCGCCATCACCCCAATAGCCCATAGCACCATTTTCATGGTCGACTAAGACTTTGACGTTTGTGAATGTGGTAGAAGCAGCGTGGATGAAACCGCAATAGTAACCGACAGCATTGGAAGTGATTGTCAGATTCTCCATCTGTAATGCGGTTCCGGCAAATGAATTGGAATGGCCATCATAATTTTCATAGGCCTGAACCCATTTGACGCCTTCTTTCTTTCCTCTTCCGACAATCTTGATGCCACCTTTCACATCGGTGAAAGGAGCAGCATGACCATCATAGGTGCCGGCTCCGATTTCAATGACATTGAGCTTATCAGCGGATAAACCAGAGAGTTTATTCAAAGAATCTGAATCTAATACAGTGACATAATGTGTACCATTGATTGTAGTATTGTTTCCAGTCAATCCGACAATGCTACCTTTATCAGCAATAGCAGTTTCAGAGATGGTAGCGGAATATTTGGTTGTGTCATAGGTGATATCAAGTGTAGCACCAGAGACAGCACCAACCATACCGCCTTCTCTCTTAATGCCGGTTACATTGATGTTGCCTCCGACAACATTGTTGATGACAGTGCTTCCGCCACCTACCTGACCGATGACACCACCAGCTGTGTAACTGGAAACAGCAAGGTTTTCAACTGTGATATTGGAAACTTTGACATCAGGGCAGGAAGTGAATCCGATGATGCCACCAGACCATTTGGTCTTGCTAAGAGAAGCATTCTTGACTGTGATATCGCTGATCTCTAAGGAAGTCTGTCCGTTGTCAAGATATCCGACAACAACACCAGAACCGATTGAAGGATCTTCGATTTCTGTGGTTCCTACAATCTTGGCATATTCGAAGTTGATATTGTGAATCTTTGTGCCGCTGGCAGGCTGGCCAATCAAGCCAGCATAATAGTTGCTTCCATCATAATGGACAGAAGGTGTCAAGTTCTTAATGGTATTTCCGTTACCATCGAAATCAATCTTGGTTGTTAAGTGCGGAGAATCATAACTGATACCAGCCATATCGATATCATTCATCAAGACCACTTTGCTATAGGTTAAAGTGCCAGCATTGGCTTTCTTTGCAAAGGCAGCAAGATCGGTAGCAGTGTAGACTTCATAGGTAGTAGCATCAACAGGTTCAATCTTGGCATTGCCCTGGATGGCTTCTACCTTGAAGGAAAGTTCACAGGTCTTACCCTGATAATCATTGCCCTTATCGATAGGAAGTTCAATGGAGAAGTTGTATTCATTATCCGGAATCTCTGCACCCTTTTCGACATTGACATAGTCGGACATTGTGGTGCTTCCATCATATTCTTTGTCATTGATCTTGACGACCAAACCACTGAAGAGACCATTATCGGATAAGGTCTTCATGACAGTGCGTGCTTTGATGTTGACATTGGATGCATTGCTAGCAGTGACTTTGAATTCGACTTTGTCACCAGGAGTGAGTCTATCAAGCTTGATAGCACCGGTCTTGGAATCATAAGCGAATGTACCACTATTTGTGAATGTGGTAGTGCTGTTGATAGAATCGACTGTACCAGTCTTCTCATTCAACGAATAGAGCTGGATAGAATCGACTTTCATGTCGACAGAGACTTTACCAGTTGTGACACTGATATCGGTCTTTGCATCGCTTGTGAACAGTGCATAGGTTGTACCTGCTGCGACGGATCCAAATGCTAATGCGGCCAAAGTAGACAACAAAACGGATTTTCCTAACTTACTCATCTTTTTCATAACTATATTTATCTCCTTTTTATGAAAAACAATTTGATTTCGGGTTAATTTCCCCGAGTAGACTTGACTCCTGAGATCTTGAATGTAAGGTCGATACTGATGGATTCTCCCATTACATCGTTGTTCTCATTCAAGTCGTTGAAGACATAACTAAGAGTTATCTCTTCACTTTCACCCTTCTTCAGAGATGTTGTCTCAGGAAGGGAACTATGGAAGACTACTTGATCGAGTATCTTCGCATTCTTATCCTCGCTTCCATCTGCCTTATAGGCTTTCCTCGTATCTTCGATAACATAATCGAAGGCTAAGTCACCGGTGTTGACAAGAACAAAGGTTGCACTTCCTTGCATCGTAGGGACAAGCTTCACGGTTGAGAAGATGCTCCCAGAATAGAGAGATAAATCAACATATCCTCTCTTATCCGGAACAATCGTCTCTCCGGAATCATCTTTGATGGTTGACATCATATCCTGATCGATCAGGATTGTGCCGTCATTAGCAAGGACGTCTTGCTTTAACTCCTTAAGATAGAGAGATGCTTTCAGTGAATCTTTACCAGCTATCTCAATATGTGTGTTTACACTTTTCGAAGAGGTAAAGACGGAATAGGTTGTGCCTAATGCGATTCCGCCAAAGAGTGCCGCAGCAAGTAAGGACAGAGCAAACTTTTTTGCTGTACCATTTGAATCTGACATATTTTCTCCTTTCCTTATAGTGCTGAATGAGCATCGAATGTGACAGAGAAGTTCAAGCTCGTACCGAGGATGTTTTCAGGAACATCATCCTTGATGGAATAGGTGATATCTAACTTCTTTGTCTCTTTCGGATTCATATGGAAGTGATAGTCTTTTATTCCTGAGACGAACTCAGTGAGTTTTCCTTCCTTCGAAGTTTCACCTACGGCAATGCTGACATTGACATAGTCATAAGCATCATTCTTTTCATTGGACGCAAAGCCTACGAATACAGTTGTCTTCATATCGATAAGGGAAGTGACGGAGAATATCTGTGTTTTGCTATCCCCTGGATTTATCTTTCCTAAGTCAGAGTCTGATGAAACGACAGAGTCCAATAAACTCAATTGAATCGCTTCCTTTTCACCATTTACATTCTGATGCTTCTTGATGGCAAGAGCAGTTCCACTAGCAATTGCTCCGGAAAGAAAAACGGCTCCGATAATGGATAGTGTCTTGATAGCCTTAGTCATTTTTCGCCTCCTCTATAGAAGCTGTATCGGACTTTTCCTCTTTCTTCTTTTTTCTGTGTTCAAGGATAAAGGCGACACAAAAACCGATAGCGATCAGAGCAAGTCCAATCAAACAGACGATGAAGATGATGAAGATGACTTCAAGACTCATTTCATTCCTCCTAGAACGAATTCATGTTGATTGAAGGAATATAGACAGGCATAGTGAATTCCTTCTGAGCCTAAAATTATAGGAAGTAATTTCAGAATGTAAACAAGATTCATCTCAACTGCCTTGAAGAACAAGTAAAAAGAGTGTATTTTTTTTTTTTTTTTTACGAAAAGTCTTCATATTTCATATAAAAGTAGAATAATTATTGATATTTTTTGCTAAAAAACTGCATTTCACCTACGTTTAGCACATATCAAAAATTATTTTACAAAATGGCTGTTTTGTCAAAAATGAAAATTGTTGATTATTCAAGAAAAGGAAATCGAATTTTGAATAAAAACTCTCTAGTGCACGTAAGGGATGAAATCACTTCAGAATTGGTATAATAATCA
>CAVALL010000033.1:0-18615 GCA_963589675.1 Alistipes onderdonkii
GGTGCTAGTCATGCAGTTGTTCTCTACGACCATCATGGATATTGTGGCCTATGGTGGTGCTGCTGTCGGTATTGTCTTAACTTTGCTTGCCTTCAAGAACAATGAAATCACTTATGCCATTACATTGTTCTTGATTCTTGTCGGAGCCGAATTCTTCCTTCCGATGCGTTCACTCGGTTCTGCCTTCCATATCGCAATGAACGGAGCAACTGCCGGAAAGAAAGTCATATCTCTACTAAAGGAAGAACCCGTCAAGAATGGGGAAGAGACTATCGACTCTATCTCCTCAATCACTCTAGAGAATGTGTCCTTCCACTATGAGGATTCTGATTTGAATACTCTTTCTAACATCAGTATAAATCTGAACAAAGGCCTTGTTGCTGTCATCGGTGACTCCGGATGCGGAAAAAGCACCTTGGCAAGGATTCTTACCAAACAGATTCAGACCTATTCCGGTCATATAGAGATAAATGGAAAAGAATTGAAAGATATCGATATCTACGACTATCGTAAACATACTTGCTATGTTGCACTAGACACCTATCTTCTCCATCTTTCCATTTCTGACGCCTTCCACTTCTACAATCCAAAACTAGATGAAGAGGGGATGTTATCCCTTCTTGAGAAAGTCTCATTGAAAGAGAGGATCTTAGATAGCGGCGGTCTATCCTATGTCCCAAAAGAGGGAGCTAGTGACCTCTCTGGCGGTGAGAAGCAAAGACTTGTTCTCAGTTACTATCTATCCTCGAAAAAGGATTTCTATGTCTTTGATGAGACAACAAGCAATATCGACAAGGAAAGCGAAGAGATCATCCTCTCTGCCATCAAGGAATTATCGAAAGATCATATTGTCCTATTCATCTCCCACAGATTGAAGAATGCATTATATGCTGATGAAATCTATCTGTTTGACAATGATAAGAAGACTTTGACATTCGGAAAGCCAGATGAGCTTCTTTCCAACTGTGATTTCTTCCGTCAAGGAATCGAAAACGAAAACAAATGGGAGGAAATCCTATGAAAAAAGAATCATTCTTTC
Organism: Alistipes onderdonkii; assembly: GCA_963589675.1. GTDB lineage: Bacteria > Bacillota_I > Bacilli_A > RFN20 > CAG-288 > Enterosoma. The sequence continues at coordinate 1,040 of CAVALL010000033.1, forward strand.
ATCTGATCAATCGAATGCTGAAATTAGTCAAAGGAAAGAGATATCTGATTGTCTTTGCAGTCATTGTCGGAACGCTTGGTTACCTCTCAGGCATGGGTATTACCTTCTTCGGTGGTCTAGCCATACTGAAATTAGTTTCATTTGATGTCTCGATGTCCTTTGCAGGAATCATCACCTGTCTGTTCGTCTCTGGATTCCTACGCGGATTCTTACGCTACATCGAGCAATACCTGAATCACTATATGGCATTCACTCTTCTTGCCATTGTGAGAAATCAGGTCTTCGCTTCCCTGAGAAAGCAGGCCAGCAATGTCCTTGATGACAGAAACAAAGGAGAACTCTTATCCATTCTCCAGTCGGATACGGAATCATTGGAAGTCTTCTACGCTCATACGATCACTCCGTTCTTCATCGCAATTTTGACGGAAGCTGTCGTACTCGTATTGTTCTTTGCCCTTCTCAATTACAATTTCACATTGCTTGCTCTTGGTTTCTACTTGCTTATCGGATTACTGACTCCTGTCCTTTTCTATCTGTCCAACAGAAAGTTAGGCATGGAATACAGAAAAGAATTGGCAGAAAGCGAAAACTGCTATCTCAATAGCTGCTATGGTATCCGTGAAATCCTCTACTTCCAAAAGGAAGAGGAACAGAAGACAAATCTTCTTGATATGACAAAGAAGATCAACACAATCAACGATAAGCTCAATGATCGTCAGCTTGTCTTCTCTGGCATCGTCAATTTCCTTATCATCCTAGCTGATATCTGTATCATCTTCTTAGGAAACTATCTGATGAGAAGAGAAGGCATCCATCAATACGGAATAATTTTAGCCTATATGATGCTTGCCACATCATTCGGACCTGTTGTCGCCTTAGCCAATCTTCCTAGCAATCTTACGATGTCTTTCGCCTCTGCTAAGAGAATCTTCCATGTAATGGATGAGAAGCAGAAGACTGTTGATGGAAATGATGACTTCAGTTTCGAATCCTTAGAGCTTGATAACGTCTCTTTCCAATACGATAAAAGAGAAATCCTGAAAGATGTCTCCTTCTCCATTCATAAAGGTGAGATTATCGGAATTGAAGGAAAGAGTGGAGCAGGCAAATCAACTCTCTTCAAATTGCTGCTTCACTTTGAAAACACCAATTCCGGTACGATATCCTACAACGGAAAAGACATCTCATCCTATTCAAGAGAGGCACTGTCTAAGAATATTGTTCTCTTCTCTCAATCCACCTATCTGTTCAAGAATACGATTGCATATAATCTGAGGATCGCAAAACAAGATGCTACTGATGATGAGTTATATGACGCTTTGAAGAAAGCAGGAGTCTACGATAAGATCATGTCCTTGAAAGATGGTCTTAACACCGAGATCAACGATTTAGGAGATAACTTCTCTACCGGTGAAAAACAACGCTTAGGATTAGCTAGAATCTTCCTATCCAATGCTCCTGTCATCCTGCTTGATGAAGCAACAAGCAATGTCGATAGTTATAACGAAGCCTTGATTCTAAATCAGCTGAAGAAGGAAAAAGAGAATAAGGCCATCATCATGATCTCTCATAGGATGACAAGCCTTTCCATCTGTGACAAAGTCTATCACTTAAAGGATGGTACATTATGTTCTTAATCGACTTCACGGATCATCGAGTCATCGGTATCATTGTCGGTGTCTCTATCGCTATCATTTCATTAGTATCCATCTTTATCCGCTTTTTAGTAAGAGAGAATAAGAAAAAGAAATCCGTTCCAACGGAAGAAGAATAAGTCTAGTCAGGGATCGTATCATTCATTTCCATCTACCTTGTGTAGAATCGAATGACTACAATCCCTTTTTCTATGCATAGATTTTCCACTGCAATCATCTTTTCCAAACAACACAAAAGGAGTCCTGCAGATCAGCAAGACTCCTGACAAAACGATTTAAAGATAATCGAAGATTGTTCTTAAACTTAGGCTTCTTCGGCGTTGATGACGACCCAACGGTTGTTATCCTTGCCGATGCAGTTCTCATAGATGTGGAAGTAGATCTTATACTTCTTATCCGGATTGCCTGTGAAAACAAGCTTGGATGTCGGATTGATGTAAGCAAAGGTTCTGTCTTCCTTGGCATTATAGGAAACGCAGGCATTCTCGACTAAGAACAACTGCTGTGCGAAACCTTCGATGGTGTAGCCATGGTTGAATCCCTGAGTCGGAACCTGAAGTTCAAGATTCTTTCCGGTGACAAGGGCGAGTTCTCCCTTATGGACCTTTCCTTCATACATGACTTCCGGTTCTCCATTCGGGGAACGATGTGCATGAAGAAGATGGATTTCTCCAAATCCCTTCTCATCAAGATAAATGCCTAAAGGTAAGTTAAGGACGTCGACTTTCTTAATCGGCTCTCTATGTCTTTTTGTTGGTTTTGCCATAATTTTCTCCTTTCGCGGAAATCCGCAGTTCCATCAGATATCTATATTATATAGATTTTCTGCCGATTTGTATCTTTTTTTTGAGAAAGTGTTTACAAATGTACAACTATACAAAAGTTTTGCACGTTTTATCGATATCAGTTCATAATTTCTTCCTTCTCGTGTAAAATAAAGACACAAGGAGCACAGCTATGAAAAGAAAAATCTATTCCATTCCATTATGGTGTTTATTGATTCCTTTTGTGTTATCTATCTTTGGAATCATACTTGGCAGTTTCTATGACTTGAAGATATCCGATAACATTGTCTATACGAGTGATAAGTTCAGTGCATTCTGTGAGACATTAGGTGAATCCATCGGTTACTTCATCTATGCCTTAGGAGGACTGTTATGTTTCTTCGGACTGTTTCCACGAAAGAAAACAGTCTATAAGGTTCTTGGAGTAATCATTGCATTAGCCGCTTTAATCGGTTCTATCTACTACTTAGGAAGCCATATGACAGACAATGGAACCAATCACGGCATCGTTATGAATAAGACACTCGCTTATACAGTCAGTGTCATCTTGATGCTCTTCTATTCTGTACTAGCCATTGTCTTCTTAGATCATCATAATCTCGATAATTCGTTGAAGGTCGGTCTTATCATTCTATTAGCCTCTTTGCTTCAGTTATTGCTCATCAACCTACTGAAGAAGATCGGATGCAGGCCCCGTTATAGATATCTGATTGACTCAAGTCTCAATGTTGACGGTGATACTTTCCGTCCTTGGTATCTCTTCCAGCCGTTTCAGAAGAGCGGTGACTATTTCAAATCCTGGCCGAGCGGTCATGTAGGAACTGCTACTTTGACACTGATGCTCACCTGCCTATGTCCTTTATTCCGTTTCAAGTATAAGGGTATGGAGTATGTCACGTACTTTGTGACTCTCTCCTACACGCTACTTATCGCTTTCACTAGAATCCGTTGTGGAGCTCACTTCTTAAGCGATGTCTCTACCGGCCTATTTGTCTCAACACTATGTGTATCCTTATTGCTTTTCCTCTTTAGGAAACATCCGATGGTATTAGAAGAATGATTGATATATGCACTGGATCAAACCAGTGCATTTTCAGTTAAAAAAGGCTGTTATCATCAAGACAATGATAGCAGCCTAACGTTTATTCAACTTCAATCAGTTTGTATTTCGTCGTACCGATACCGAGTTTTTCAGCGGTATAAATTGTATGGATACCATTTCTGGAATTGACTCTTTCCATGAAGTGTTCCTTTCCTGGATCATCACTTTTCATGACTAGGTCGATGCATGCCTTATCGATAGCGACGGGATCATCACTGATCAGGATTCCCATGTCCTTCATGCAGGGATCTTCGGCAACAGCACAGCAGTCACAATCAACAGACATATTCTTCATGATGTTGATATAGAGACTGTTTCCTTTGAAGTATTTGACAACAGAGGAAGCGGCATCTGCCATAGCCTCAAGGAAGGTGTCCTGGGGTGGTAGATCATTCCAAAGGTTATTCTGATCCTTGGTTCTTCCACCGGAATGAATCCAGGCCTTTCCACGGCTGGATGCGATACCGATGGATAACTGCTTTAAGGCTCCACCATATCCGCCCATTGGATGTCCTTTGAAATGAGAGAGGACCAATAGGGAATCATATTTGGCTAAGTCTTTTCCGACATAGTTCTCCTTGAGAACGAAACCGTTTTCAACAGGAAGAACGAGATCATCATCCACCTCATCGAGAAGGTCAACATCAAAGTAAACGCTCCATCCATGGTCCTTCAATGTCTTCAGATGCTTTTCACTTGTGTTTCTAGCGCCTTCATAGGCAGTGTTGCATTCTACGACTGTTCCTTTGACATAGTCGATGACATCCTTTAAGTATTCCGGTTTCAAGAAGTTCTGGTTTCCTTCTTCTCCGGAATGAAGCTTGATGGCGATATTGCCACTCAGCTTTCCTTCATATCTCTTATAGAGTTCTTTGATATGCTTTCCGTCTAAGTCTCTTGAAAAATAAACGATGCTTTCCATAAGTGTTTCTCCTTACACTTTATTAAAACGATACGGATAGGATTTGTCAATCGATAGTAAAGTAGAGAAAGAGAAATTCTTCCCTTAACTTTTCATCTCTCAAGTGATAAGATACATAAGTAATAAGAAGTTCTTATTACAATGAAAATCCAAAGGAGGTTTTTCTTATGAGAACTTTAGCGATAGAAGGAATGCAGTGGGGTGATGAAGGAAAGGGAAAAGTCACGGATTTCTGTGCGAGCAAAGCACAGATTGTTGTCCGTTCCCAAGGCGGAAATAACGCCGGACACACTATCGAGCATCATGGTGTCAGATACGCTCTTCGTCTTCTTCCTTCCGGCATTTTGAATAAGGATACAGTCAATGTCTTAGCCGATGGCATGGTCATCAATCCGACATCCTTGATTTCAGAGATTGAGAACATCCATGCAAAGGGAGTCAAGGAATTCAAACTCATCATCTCCAAGAGAGCAACTTTGCTTCTTCCTTATCATATTGAACTCGATATCGCTAGAGAGAATGCTCTTGGCGAATACAAAATCGGAACGACAAAGAATGGTATCGGTCCTTGCTATGAGGACCGTTCTGCCCGTCTTTCTATCCGTGTCGGAGATCTTCTCTATCCCGAATATCTCCGTGAAAGAATCCACCAGGTTCTCCCTTTGAAGAACAGAGAACTTCTCGCCTATGGCGGAAAGCAGTTCTCGGAAGATGAAATCTATGATGAACTCATGAAAGACAGAGAAATCCTCCTTCCCTATATCACCGACACAACAGAATTCTTACAAAAGTCGATCAAAGAAGGAAAGAAGATTCTCTTTGAAGGTGCACAGGGTGCCATGCTCTGCCTCACTTTCGGAACCTTCCCTTATGTCACATCCTCCTCTCCTTTAGCAACAGCCATTCCATCGAACACCGGACTTCCGCTTACGGCAGTCGAGGGTGTCTTAGGTGTCATGAAAGCCTATACCACAAGAGTCGGAGAAGGCCCCTTCCCAAGTGAAATCGATGACGAATACGCTAACGCAATCCGTGAAAAAGGTCATGAATATGGAACCGTCACACACCGTCCTAGAAGAGTCGGATGGCTTGATATCCCGCAGTTGAAGTATGTCAAGGAAATCTCCGGAATCACCCATGTCGCTATCATGCTTCTCGATGTCCTATCCTGTGTCGATGAGATCAAGATCTGCACTGGCTATACCTTAAACGGAGAGAAGATCGACTTCATGCCAAGCAATGTCAAAGAGCTCTCCTTAGTCAAGCCGGAATTCGTCACAGTTTCTTCCTGGAAAGAGGACATCTCCACTTGCAAGACATATGATGAGCTTCCTGAAAACTGTAAGAACTATATCGCTACAATTGAGAAATATCTTGGCATCCAGATTGATATCATCTCTGTTTCTCCGGATAAGGATGGAACAATTCTCAGAAAGGAAGTCTTCTGATGATCGGCCGTTATCTCACAAAAGAGATGGCATCTCTATTCGATGACGAGCATCGATTCAACGCCTATTGGAAAGTAGAGCTTGCCGTCATGGAAGCCTATTCCGAAATCGGCGTCATCGATAAGAAGTATGTTCTCGATGCAAAGATGAACGGCAAAGTCAATGTAGAGCGTATCCATGAGATCGAGGCAGTCACCAAACATGATGTCATCGCCTTTACCCGCCAGATTTCTGAGACATTAGGCGAAGAAAGAAGATATGTACACTTCGGCCTAACAAGCACCGATGTTGTCGATACCGCTATGTCTCTTCTCTATAAGGATGCCAATGACATCATTGAGAAGGATATCCATGCCTTCTTAGATGTCTTGAAAGACAAGGCTTTAGAGTATAAGAATACGCCCTGTATCGGTAGAACACACGGCATGCACGCCGAGATCACTTCCTTCGGCTTAAAATGGGCGAATTATTATGATGAGACTTTGAGAACTCTCTCTTCCTTTGAAATCAACCGTAAATACATCGAAAGCGCCAAGCTTAGCGGAGCAGTCGGTAACTATGCTGATATCGATCCTCGCATTCAGGATATCGCAAGTAAGATCCTTGGCTTAGAGAGTTCTGCTATTGCTACTCAGGTATTATCCCGTGATAGACATGAGCATTATGCATCGTCCTTAGCTATCCTTGCCTCTACCTTAGAGAAGATTGCAGTTGAAATCCGTAACCTCTCTCGAAGTGAGATTCATGAAGTCGAGGAAGGATTCTCCAAAGGTCAGAAAGGATCTTCTGCCATGCCGCAGAAAAGAAATCCAATCTCCAGTGAGAATATTACTGGTTGTGCTAGGATGATAAGAGGCTACCTCTTCCCGATACTAGAGGATAATGCACTATATCATGAAAGAGACTTGACTCACTCCTGTGTAGAAAGAGTCTCTCTTATCGATATGATTGAACTTACAGACTATGCCTTAAGAAGAATGACAAGAGTCATAGAGAATCTTGTTGTCTTCCCCGATATCATGGAGAAGAATATCAGACTTACCAATAATGCTGTCTTCTCTTCCCGTGTCCTTTCCGCTTTGATTGAAAAGGGAATGACAAGAGAGTCCGCTTATGATCTGATTCAGCCTTCCGCTATGGATAGTGCCTTAAATCACACGGACTTCAAAGCTAACATCAAAAACAATGAAGAAGTCAAGAAACATCTTAGCGATGACGAAATTGAATCCTGCTTCACCTTTGATCCCTACTTAAAGCATGTCGATTACATCTATAAGAAGGTAGGAATCCTGTAATCAAAATAAAGTGCAGACAACACCTATACGAATAGGTAGGTCTGCACTTTTTCATGTGTTTAGTCAACCGCCTTCAAGGATTCAACCATCTTGATTTTCTTTGTATGATAACCGAAATAGAGATTGATGACAAAGGCAACGGCGAAGGTAAGAAGAATCGCATAGATATAAGTAATCGCATTGATGTGGAAGAGATACTGAACAATCTCTACGATGTTGGTGTTCAAGACAAGTAACATGAACGGGAAACCTAATAGACATCCGAATAAGACCCCGACTGCTGTTAGTGTCATACTCTCGACAAGGATGGAAAGAGCAATCTCTCTTTTCCTAAATCCTAATACTTTCAATGTGGACATATCACGGAATCTTTGTCGATAAGTAAGTAGTGCAAGATTGTAGAGTGTGACGATTGCTAATAGTATTGCGAATATCTTAATTGCATTTGTCATCTTCAGTACACCGGACATCGTATTCTTGATCTGTGCATTGAAGGTATCTGTCGATACAGAGGAAGATACATTCTTGACATTGTCCTTGATGGTATTGGCAATCTCAGTCTCTTTATTCTGATCTTTGACTGTGACCCAGGCACAGTTATACATACGATCTGAATCTTCTAGTATCGGATTATCAGAAGATAGGATTCCGCAATTATAGTAGAAGGCTTTGAATATGAGACTGACTTTGACTTTTCTTTGTTTCTGTCCGCTTCCTATTGTGATTTCATCACCGACTTTGCACTGAATTGTCGTTGCTATCTTTTCACTGATAGCGATACCTTCACTTGGTATTTCCATACCGACTGAAGTATCTTTCTTAGAAAGGATATACAGTGTCTTCGTGACTTGTCCTCCACCCTCTTTATAGTAGGTCATCTCGGTATTTCGATAAGGTTCTACCTTATCCACTCCATCGATGGAAGAAAGGGAATTCTCAACGTCTTCTGAACTTTTTGACTCATTCATCGTAACAACGATATCGCTTCTAAGGAAGATGGAATGATCGCTATTGATTCCGTAATTGATCGTATCCTCAATACCGAATCCACAGACTAATAATGCAGTACATCCAAGTATTCCGATGATAACCATGATAGAACGGAATTTATCAAGTCTAAGATTTCGAAATGCCATCTTACAGGATAGAGCGAAAACATTCTTATGCGATTTCTTCCTTGGTTTCAGCTTTTTGATCTTGGGAACAAGTGGTCTCATCGATTCGACGGGTTTCAGTTTCAATTCTTTGCTTGCAACAACGTAGGTAACAAGGGAGGAGATAAATAGAAAGACTGCGACAGTAAGAAGAGAGAAGACAACTGGGAACTGATAAGTACGTTTTGGAAGCGAATATAGAATCTGATATTTCTGTCCTAATATGTTTGGAACAAGTAATGGTCCTATTATTAGTCCGATGATGGATCCTAATAGGACAAGAAGCATTGTCAAAATCAGATAATTGAATAATATTTCACTTCGTTTCAAGCCTAACGCCTTTAAGGTACCTATCTGAATTCTATCCTTGATAATCATCTGAGATAATGTAGTCAGGATAACTAAGATAGCGACAAAGAAGAAGACCATGGGGAAAACATAGGTAAAGGCTCTCGCCTGAGAATAATCGGAATTGACTGTCATATAGTAAGGCATCTCTTCCTTTGTCGTAATCAAAAGAAGATTATTTGTTTCCTTGTTATTGAAGTACTTACGTATCTTCTCAACATATTCCTGCGGTATCTCTTTTTCCGTTCCTTTGATGAGATACTGATTGAAATAGGTTTGTTTCTCTTTCGTTAGGAATCCACTACCAAAATAACGTTCAATATAGATTGATATAAGGGACTTTCCAAAATCAGTGAAATTATCACTTAACAGTTGATTGATCGACTTCTGTAGCATGCTGTAGGAGATAATCACAACAGCCGGATTGTAACTGGACTTTGTCACATTCTCAGGATGATTCATGAAACCAGTGACATTCATCGAAAGAGATAGATTTCCGTTTTCTAGGATATTCTTTCCGCCTGGCTTATAGAGTTTTGGATTGTTCAATTGACTTACGGAATCTCCCAGATTGAAGGTTGAGGTATCGATAGAGAGGATAAACTCTCCATCCAACTCATACCTTTGATAAGAACTAGCCTTATCATTCTTTTCCCAAGCAGAATCAAGATAGGCAAAGTAAGAATCTGTTGAAGTTGAACTTTCTTTTACAATCTCATATGGTTTCGCAAGACTTGGCATGCAATCGACGATGACAGCATAGACGGAATGCGTTCCGATTTTAGATGGGATATAAAGTCGTTTATCGAATTTATATTCATCAGGTAGGATTCCCTCTATCTTTTCGATATCATTTTCATCATACTTTTGTGTCGTTACATATAAGTCTGGGATCACACCATTCTGAAAGGCAGTGTCGATCTGTTTCTGAAAAACATCGGCATTGGCCTGAAGACCAGAAAAGAGTGTCACAGCAATGGCTCCTATGACAATGATGGCTAGAAACTGTGCGATATTCCTTTTGATGTTCCTCAATTGCATTTTCAGCAAAAGAGGCAAAAGTCTATGATGTCTTACCATTGAACTTGCTCCGGAGGAACAGGATGTTCGTTGACATCGATTGAAGTGAGTCTTCCATCACTGATATGAAGGACTTTTTCCGCACACTGTGCAATCTTGGAATTGTGTGTGACAATGATGACGGTCTTCTGATATTCCTTTGCAACCTTGTTGAGTAAGGAGAGGACACTTCCTCCTGTCTTGCTATCCAAGGCACCAGTCGGCTCATCACAGAGAAGAAGATTCGGATTCTTGACGATGGCACGAGCGATTGCAACTCTCTGTTGTTCTCCGCCAGATAATTCAGACGGGAAGTTTCCTTCTCTCTTCTCAAGTCCGACTGACTTGAGTACCTCTTTGCTATCTAAGGATTTATCGTTAAGCGATGCTGCTAGTTCTACATTCTCTAATGCGGTAAGGTTTGGCATTAAATTATAGAACTGAAAGACAAATCCGATTTCCTTTCTTCTGAAATCGACCATTTGTTTCTCTTTGAATTCCGTCACATTCTCTCCATGGATGGAATAGATTCCGCTTGTCGCATTATCTAATCCCCCTAAGATATTCAACAAGGTGCTTTTACCAGCTCCGCTTGAACCTAATATGACTACAAATTCACCTTTATCCAAGGAAAAAGAGACATCATTGAGTGCCTTGACTTCATTAGTGCCGCCTTGGTTATAGATCTTAGATAGATTGATTACTTCAATTTCTTTCATGCTGTTTTTTCTCGTGATTTATTGTAACATTCAACAAGGATAAGAAAAAGAAAAAAAGACGAGTTTAAGCATAGTAAAGGCAAAAAATTCAAGTGAACAAACAAAAAACCTGATACCGAAGTACCAGGTCCTTATTTACAATGGTGGCCCAACGCAGGGTCGAACTGCGGACACCAGCATTTTCAGTGCTGTGCTCTGCCAGCTGAGCTATCGGGCCAACTATGTTCACGCTTTTAAGGCGCTTTGATATTGTAGCAAAGTAAAAAAGGATATTCAAGAAGTATTTTCAAATTTCACTCTTGATTTCAAGCCGAAACCTATCAATCTATGCTAAAATAACCAATATGAGCCAAGTTATATCCTTATCCGTTCATGATATCGTAGATCTGTTGTTGAGACGCGGTCATTTAGATACCCGCATTTTCAACCAATCCTCTATGCAGGAAGGTACAAAGCTTCATGCCAGATATCAGAAAGAGCAAGGAGATGACTACTATTCTGAATTTCCTCTTTCCTATGAATTTCCTAGTGAAAACTTTCTTTTTCGTGTATCCGGAAAGCGGACGGTGTCATCTTCAAAGAGGATGGAGAAGTCATCGTAGAAGAAATCAAGACAACAGTGGATGAATTAGATAACTTTATCCGTGACCACGGAGAATGGCATCTAGGTCAGGCGATGTTTTACGCCTACATTCTATCTAAGCAGAAGAATCTGAAGACTGTCACAATCTTGATGACATACATCAAGCAGAACAACTATAGGCTCAAGAAACATATCACAAAGAAATATAAGGCTGAGGAATTAGATCGATTCGTATCAGATCTTATTTTAAGATACACACACATCCAGAAGAAGATACAAAGGATGAAGATGGAAAGGAATGAATCCACTAAGGATCTCGCCTTCCCTTTTGCTCAGTATCGTAAAGGACAGAAAGAGGCAATCGACTTTGTAGAAGATGCAGCTAATTCTAGAAGAGATGTCTACTTAGAGGCACCGACTGGAATCGGTAAGACGATTTCTGTCCTTTATCCTCTTGTGAAAAGATTCTATAGTAGAAAAGCGGATCGAATCTTCTACCTCACGAGCAAGAATTCCATCAAGAAGATTGCAGTCAATGCGATGAGCCTCTTCATCAGCCAGGGAATCAAGACAAAGACGATTGAATTCACAAGCAAGGAGAATCTCTGCTTCAATGACAAGAAAGGACACTGCAATCCGGATGAATGCCCATTCAGCAAATACTACTATGACAAGCTTCTCGATGTCATCATGGATAACCTTGAATATCATGACCTCTTTGATAGGAAGACAATTGAAGATATCGCTTATCAGAATCAGATGTGTCCGTTCCAGCTTCAGATCGACTTCTCTGCGTATTGTGATGTATTAATCTGTGATTATTCTTATGTCTATGACTATCATGACAAGTTATGCTTAGAAGATAGTGGAATCAAAGATACCCACTCTTTTTTGCTTGTCGATGAATGCCATAATCTTCCAGACAGAGTGAGAAGCATGTATTCTCATGAGCTGTTCTTAAGTGAGATCAGGGACGCTCTCAACTTCTGCATCTCCCCTGCCTTTGAGATGCTCAATGCGGACTTAGAAGACCTTATCAAACTGATTGAGGACTTGGATATTGAGGAGATTGCTACTCAGATTCATGAAAACAATCTTTATGAAATCAAGAAGATACCTGAAAAGATAATGGATGATATCTCCGATTGTCTATCGGATATGAGAGAGTTGATGAAGAAGAATCCAAGTCTTCTCGATGACAAATTCTTAGAGTTCTTCTATTCGATGAATAGTTTCAGTTATCTTGCCGAACTTGTCGAAGATGACAATATGGGAAAAGCGTTCTACTGCTATGTGACAAAAAGGAATGATGAGATTCAATCCATTCGAATCATGAATCTCGATAGCCGTCCACTCATCATCGAAGGTTCTGAATTCTTTGAATCGGTTGTCTATTTCTCTGCCACGCTTTCTCCAAAGGATTACTATATCGACCTATTAGGCGGAGACAAGAATGATTTATCCAACAGACTGATTCTTGACTCACCGTTCCCGATAGAGAACAGAAAGATATTCTTCGATACGAACCTATCCTTACGTTACAAGGATAGAGATGCAACACTCTACTCTGTCTATTCCTTAATCAAGACATCAACATCGATGAAGAAAGGAAATTACTTTGTCTTCTGTCCATCCTTCGATTATCTTGAAAGACTATCCTCTTTCTTCTCTCAGGAAGAGGAAGAAGGAGTCAAAGTCATCTCACAGACTAGATACATGAGAGAGAATGACAAGCAAACATTCCTAGACAATTTCAAAAGCACAAATGATGAAACGACGATTGGATTACTTGTCCTTGGCGGTGTCTTCTCCGAGGGCATCGACCTAGTCGGAGACAGACTGATCGGCGCTATCATCATCTCAGTCGGTCTTCCTCAGATCAACTTTGAAAGAGATCGACTTAAGGACTACTTTAACGCCTATAGCGATGACCCTCAGGCGGGATTCCATTATGCTTACACTTATCCTGGAATCAACAAAGTCTTGCAGGCTGCAGGCAGAGTCATCCGTACTGAGACGGACAAAGGATTCGTCCTCTATATCGATTCGAGATACAGGCAAAGCAATTACTCTGCTATCATGAAAGAGATCTATCCAGATCGAATCAATATTGTCTCACCAAGTCAATTGAAGATGAAGTTACGTGAATTTTGGAAGGAGAACAACGAAAAATGAATTTTGATCAGAAACATACCAGAAACTTCTGTGTTGTCGCTCATATCGACCACGGAAAATCCACTCTTTGTGATCGAATCTTAGAGAAGACAGGCGCTGTTGAAGTAAGAGAACTTCAACCACAGCTTCTCGATGATATGTCCATCGAAAGAGAAAGAGGAATCACCATCAAGCTCAACGCCGTCAATGTCACATATAAGGCAAAAGATGGAGAAACCTATCTTTTCAATTTGATCGATACTCCAGGTCACGTCGACTTCACCTATGAGGTCAGCCGTTCTTTAAGTGCATGCGAAGGTGCACTATTAGTCGTCGATGCTACACAAGGTGTTCAGGCACAGACACTTGCTAACGGATATCTTGCCGTCGATAATGGACTGAAACTATTACCTGTCATCAACAAGGTAGACTTACCCTCCGCTGATGTGGAAAGATGTCAGTTAGAACTCATCGATACTTTATCCATCGATCCCGAGACTGTCATTCCTGTATCCGCTAAGACCGGTGTTGGAATTGAAGACCTTCTAGAACATATCGTAACAGACCTTCCCTGTCCAAACGGTGATGAAACGAAACCACTCAACGCTTTGATCTTTGATTCCCGTTTTGACTCGTATCGTGGTGTCATCATCTTGATCCGTATCTTTGATGGAACCATCAAAGTCGGTGACAAGATCAAACTCTTATCCAATGGAAATATCTACCAAGTAACGGAACTCGGTATCCGTACACCAAAGGAACAGAAGGTGGAATCCTTAAAGGCTGGTGAGGTCGGATACTTAGCCGCCTCCATCAAAAACATCAAGGATGTCCAGGTTGGTGATACCGTCACTACATTTGAAAACGGAGTCACAACTCCTTTAAAGGGATTCAGAAAGACTCAGCCGATGGTCTTCGCTGGACTTTATCCGAGCGACAACAAAGACTTTGAGAATTTGCATAACGCTTTGGATAAGTTATCTCTCAATGATGCTGCACTTGTCTATGAGCCGGAAACCTCTGTTGCTTTAGGTTCTGGTTTCCGTTGTGGCTTCTTAGGCCTACTTCATATGGAAGTCGTACAGGAAAGATTAGAGGAAGAGTTTGATCTCGATATCATGTGCACAGCACCTTCTGTTGTCTATGAGGTCACCTATACCGATGGAACAATCGAATACATTCAGAATCCTGCTGATTTCCCGCGTGACAGAACCAAGATCAAAGAGACAGCCGAGCCTTTTGCTGATGTTGTCATCATGGCACCAAAGGACTTTGTCGGTAACATCATGACTTTATGTCAGGCAAGGCGTGGAATCTTTGATGTCATGAACTATATAGATGAAACGCGTGTTGAACTCAAATATAAGATGCCTCTTAGTGAAATCGTCTTTGACTTCTTTGATAGACTCAAATCCGTCTCTCAGGGATATGCCTCTTTAGACTACACTCCTATCGGATATGAGAAGAGCGATGTCGAGAGAATGGATATCCTTCTCAACGGAGAAGCAGTCGACGCTTTGACGACTGTCATCTTCCGTCCTACTGCCTATTCAAGAGCAAGAGCTGTTGTCGATAAGCTTAAGGATGTCATCCCTAAGCAACAGTTTGAAATTCCGGTCCAGGCCGCCTTTGGTAGCAAGATCATCGCAAGAGCCGACATCAAATCCGTCCGTAAGGACGTCCTTGCCAAGTGCTATGGCGGTGATATCTCAAGAAAGAAGAAACTCTTAGAGAAACAGAAGAAAGGTAAGAAGAGAATGAAGGAATTCGGTAAGGTCCAGGTGCCGCAGGAAGCCTTCATCGCTATGTTGACTGTTGACGATACACAAAAGTAGTAAAAAATTAGTATATAGATGCTTTCTTTGCTGTATAATATTTTCGTATGAACAAAATCGAGATTGGAAAGAAATATACCGATTCCCTCTATGCGAGCAGAGAGGACGTTTCTCAGGCATATAACAGCGATGACGTAAAGAGCATTTGGGATAATGTTCTTCTTTATCGTTCCTTTTATGATGAGGAAACGGAACTCATCGATAAAGAAGGGAATCACTATAAGGTATGTCTGACAAAGAATATCCTCTCCGAATGCTATAACCTTCAGACTAGAATCATTGAAAGACTGCTTTCCTATTCTCATTTAGAGAAGGATCTTTCTGTTCTATTCTCCGTCGAACAGTTGAAGAAATCTCTAGAACAGACTGCTAAATTCAACAGCATCGTTTTAAGTGATGCCGTCATTGATAAGATTGCAAGAAACGAGTTAGAGAATGCAACTCCAAAGCATTTCACACTTCTTGCCTATGAGAAGGCTTTCCGCTATGCCCTTTCTCTTCCGAAGTTCGATTTAGAAGCGATTGAGAATATCAATAAGCTTCTATCCGGTGAAGATAAAGACTCTACTGTTTCCTATCGAAAGGAAAACAATGCGGATGTCATCAATCCGCTGATTCTTCCTTCTTACACGGATATTCCAAAATACTTTGAGACATTATTCTCCTTCCTTTCCCAGGAAGAGATTCCGCTTCTTATCCGTGCTTTAGGAATCGTCTACTTCTTCTCCTACCTTAGACCATTTGAACTATTCAATGAAGAGACATCTGGACTTGTCGCGAAGTGTTTCTTAAAGTGCAATCACTTATCCTACTTTGGATTCTTCCTTCCTTTTGAGTCGTTGTCCTATACGACTTCTGCATCCTATTTCAAGAAACTGAAACAGAGTGAAACCTCTTTGGATCTCACCTACTTCTTAGAATCCACAATCCGTTTCCTTCACTATGGATTTGATCTGACGGAAAAAGACTTCCTTTCCTTTGAAGAGAAGAACAAAGAGAGAGAACTCTCTTCTTCTCTCAAAGAGGAAAAGAGTGATGTCACAACAAACAGTGTCGTCTTTGCTCTTCCTGATTTTCCGACTATGCAGAATGAAAGTGAGATTGAGATATTAGCCAAGAAGCTGATGTCTGTCTATCCTCAGTTGAAGAAGAAACAAGCTCATTTCTATGCAGGACACTGCCAAGTTGGATTGAACTACACAATCGAGCAGTTCAAGAAGGAAGAAAAGTCTGTCTATGAGACAGCCCGCACTTCCATGGAAGATCTTGCCAATCGTGGCTTCTATAGAAAACTACAGATCGGCAAGAAATTTGTCTATACTCCGATTCCTATAAAAGAGATCAATGACTGAGTCATTATATATTCATATTCCATTTTGTAGTCATATCTGTTCCTACTGTGATTTTCCGAAAGTCCTCACAGGTACTTTTTCAGAGGAAAAATATATCGACGCACTTATCGATGACATTGAAAGCCAAAATATCAAAGGCCACTCCTTAAAGACGATCTATATCGGTGGAGGTACACCGAGTTCTCTTTCCGTCTCCTCTTTAGAGAGGCTAATATCCTATCTCGATTCTCGGTTCTATCCACTGATTGAATTCACAATGGAAGCGAATCCAGAATCACTATCCGAAGAAAAGATAGAGATACTGAAGAAATATCATGTCAATCGTATC
This sequence comes from Alistipes onderdonkii, assembly GCA_963589675.1. Classification (GTDB taxonomy): domain Bacteria; phylum Bacillota_I; class Bacilli_A; order RFN20; family CAG-288; genus Enterosoma. The sequence goes on from CAVALL010000033.1 coordinate 17,779, forward strand.
TCTATAGGTGTGGAATCAACATCCGATAGGATTCTTTCTCATCTCAATAGAAAACATACGACAAAAGATGTGACGAATGTTCTTTCCTTACTTCGAAAATACGGATTTGATAACATCAATCTAGACTTCATCTATGGTATAGACAATATGAACGATGAGGATCTAAAGCATGACATCGATTTTGCAATCGACAGTCATGTCGAACACCTATCGTTTTACTCTCTTCAGATTGAAGAAGGAACCGTTTTCTATAATAACAAAGTAGTAGCTAAGAATGATGAGACTATGGCTAACATGTATAACACTGTACTATCTGAATTAGAGAAGCATGGTTATCATCGATACGAGGTATCTAACTTTGCTAGACCTGGTAAAGAAAGCCTTCATAATCTTACCTACTGGCATGATGATGAGTACTTTGCAGCCGGTCTTGGCGCGAGCGGATACGTCAATCAGATAAGATATAAGAACACCTTATCGATGAACAAGTATCTATCAGGAACTTATAGACATGAAGAGGAAGCGATTTCTATCTATGATCATGAGTTTGAATATATCATGCTTCATCTAAGACTTGTAAAGGGATTCTTGATTGATGAATTTAACTCCTTATTCAACAAAGACTTCCTTTCCTCTTATAACAGGAATATAGAGGAAGTAAAAGACTATGTCCAAGTAAAGGACGGATACTTTTCCATTCAGGAGAAATATCTTTATACGATGGACTCTATCCTATTGTCCTTATTGAAACTTCCTGAAGACATACAAAAAGAAAACTGATTTTCGGTTAATGGAGAATAGTGTTGGTTATGATTTTCACTAACTCTTCTTTTTCCT
>CAVALL010000034.1:0-18413 GCA_963589675.1 Alistipes onderdonkii
GTGGAGGTATTAAATATGAAAATCAATTATTTGCTTATCAGTTTAATCACATTGTCTATCAATGTTTTACCGTTATCGCTTAAAACATTTGTTTTCAGTCCGCATGCTTCTGAAAGTGAGAATTCTAATGTGACTGCTATTGATGACATTTCTGTTTCTGCTACATCTACTGATGCCTCACTATTGATGAAAAAGATTGATGAGGGATATGTTATCAACGATTACTATTATTTCCTGAATCTGAAATCGAATTACCCGACAAATATATATGGTGAATGTGGATGGGTTGCAACTGTAATGTATTTGACTTATTTAAATACATTTTATTGTCCGACTATTGACGATACTGATGTCGTTAGAACTATTGGATCAGGTAAAGATATTTCCTCTTACACTGAATCACCTGGTGTTCTAGATTCTCACTCTCAGGATTCATTCTATGGTTCATTTGTAGATAAGTATAGGTCAACATACACTTATCCCACTATGCAATATATGCCAACATCGCTCGGATATTCGGAACAAGCTGATTTGATAAGAGATTATTTGACTGACTTTGGTTATACTGAAAAAACTGATTTTGTAGTTTCAGAAACGAAATCTGTGTTGAATATAAGCTATGTCTATAACGCTATCATCGATTTGTTACAAGCTGGTCAACCTGTGATGGCTAGTACACCAGAGCATTACTTCATTGTTTATGGATATGTGCCTGATACAAAGAAATTGATTGTTCATAATGGTTGGAAAAGTTCAACATTAATGCTGTTTAACGATGATGGAAGTGAACAAGATCCAGGAATTCAATATATTGTGACTGCCTGTTTCTTAAAGCATGTTCATAATTATTTGTATGTTGACTCATCTTCTGAAACAGCTTATTGCTATTGTGGTGATGATGTATGTACTACTCCTTATTACCATAAGCATGTAATGGAAGCAGTAAGACAGGGTAGTAAGATAAGATTTAAGTGTTCAATTTGTGGATATATAAAGGGGTAATGATATTATGAAAAGAAAATTTTTGCCATTGGTAGCTGTGTTATTAGTTTCGTGCAACAATCTCTCGTATGCAGAAGAGACCATCAGTAAACCAGATGTTTCTGATAAAGTAGTCGATTTCTCAGAAACGGAAAAGAAAGCTGTTAAGGGAGAATCAACTAAGGTAACAACAATTGAAGACAACTCCGTTGTTTCACCTGTCAGTCTTGAATTGATTGATAGTTTTACAACTGATGTAAGCACCTTTTCGGCACTGTATAAGAAACTCAATGTGAAAGCTGTCAATTTTGAATTGTCTGATAAATTCTCAGTTGCTTCAACGGAAACTATTGCAAATAAGGATGTCAGTCATGTCTCATACTTTGAAGGGGATACAGATAAATTATCTAACTCCTTATCTCGTTATTATGATAGAGACATTAAGATTGCAAATCCTGGAACCTATTATTTTTCCTTATTGGATTTGAAAGATCGTTTCCTTGTTCCGCATGATACGAAGAAAGATATGCCTTTCAATCAGGAAGGAAAGCATGAATTTGTAGAGTTTATCGGTGATTACTCTACTGTTCAGGATGAAAAATATACGTTGGTATCCTTCTTGATCAATAAGACAGAATTAAGACTGATTATGCCTACTGATAGCCATAGCTTATCGGATGTCTCGTTATCTGATTTTTATGCTGAGTCTAGTGAAACAAAGAGAGTACATGCTTATGTTCCTGAGTTTGAAAAAGAATATCAGTATGTGAAACAAGATGATACGGTATTCCATTATCAGGGAAACAAGTTCAGTTTTGATAAGTATGGTGTCACTGCTTCTTCCTTTACTGTAAAGGGTCCGACATCTGTTGATCCTGCTTATGATTTGGATATCACTTTCGATAGACCATTCCTCTTTGCGAGTTTCTATGATGATGTCATGTTGTTCTATGGTTCTGTTTCATCACTTTAACGGCAGTTTTTTTGAATAATTGTTGGAGTAAGCACTTACAATGTATATAATGTTGTAAGGAGAGCTTTAAAAAAGCAACAAACATTCAAAATCTATGAAAAAATACATTCTATCAATCGATCAGGGTACAACATCAACACGTGCCATCTTGATCAACGACAAAGGTGAAGAGATTTTCAAGGCACAGAGAGAAGTCGAGTGCCTCTATCCAAAACCAGGATGGGTTGAAAGCAATCCAAATAAGATTTGGATTTCCGTCATTGACGTCATCAATGAATTGATGGTTGTCTCCAATTCATCTATGGATGAGGTGGCTGCTATCGGTATCACCAATCAGCGTGAATCCACAGTCGTTTGGGATAAGAAGACTGGAAATGCGGTCTATAATGCCATCATTTGGCAATCAAAGCAGACACAGGAATATTGCGATAAGAATGCTGAGTATATGGATTTGATCCAACAGAAGACAGGATTGAGAATGAATCCGTACTTTTCAGCATCGAAGATAAGATTCATCCTAGACAACATTCCTGATGGTCAACAAAGAGCTGAAAAAGGTGAACTTATGTTTGGAACCATTGATTCCTGGCTCATCTATAAGATGACAAATGGAAAGCATCATTACACGGATGTTTCCAATGCTTCTAGAACCATGCTATACAACATCTTCGATATGAAATGGGATGATGAACTATTGAAGATCTGGAATATTCCTGCCTGTATGCTTCCTGAAGTCAAAGATAATTCGGATGATTATGGAGAAGCTTCCTTCTTCCAAGGAAATGTTCATATATTCGGTGTTGCCGGTGACCAACAGGCTGCTTTGTTTGGTCAGTGCTGTTATCAGGCCGGTGATAGTAAGAACACCTATGGAACAGGCTGCTTTATGCTGATGAACATTGGTGATAAACCTATCATCTCCAAACAAGGACTTTTGACTACTGTCGCTTGGAGAGAGAATGGAGTCACTACCTATGCTTTGGAAGGATCTGTCTTCATGGGTGGAGCTATCATTCAGTGGTTAAGAGACCAGATGGATATGATCAAATCCTCTGCTCAAAGTGAAGAATATGCAAACCGTGTTCATGATACTGCAGGTGTCTATGTCGTTCCTGCCTTCGTTGGCTTAGGTACTCCTTATTGGGATGATGAGGCAAGAGGTGCTGTCTTTGGATTGACAAGAGGCGCCGATAGACATAACTTTGTCAGAGCAACTCTTTTCTCTATCGCCTATCAATCCAAGGATGTCATTGAAGCGATGAAGAAAGAAGCCGGCCTGGAATTGAAGTCTCTTCGTGTCGACGGCGGAGCGAGTGCAAACTCCTTATTGATGCAGTTCCAATCGGATATCTTGCAGTGTGAAGTTCATCTTCCTAAGTATATCGAGACAACAGCTTTAGGTGCTGGTTATATGGCAGGTTTAGGTGTCGGATTCTGGAAATGCAAATCCGATATTGAACAGAACCACAACATTCAGAAAAAATATTATCCGATGATGAGCAAGAATGAAGTTGATGAACTCTATGATGGTTGGAAGATGGCTGTGGCAGCAACAAGAGTCTTTAAACCAAAGCATAGAGATTAAACAATCTAGATAATAAAATTAAAGTTGAAGAAACCAGGATAGATTCATTCTGGTTTCTTTTTATATGTATATGTTAGATTATGATATTATATTTCCGGTGATGGTACTTTATTTATGATCAACGGAATTCTGATTGCGTTATCTCTTGTCTTTTCTTCGATTCCTTTAATGGTTTCCTATTTTCAGCATAGAAGAAAGAAACTAAGATTTGTACTCAGCGAAAACATTCCTCTTTTTGTCGCCACAATCTTTTTGATGATAGGTTGTCTTACACGTGTTGCATTCCTTGATCTTCTGCCTGGTGGATTGAATCAGGATGAAGCAAGTTCAGGTTATGATGCTTTTAGCATTATGACATATGGAATTGATAGGAATGGAATGTCCTATCCTGTTCATTTGATTGCCTGGGGAAGTGGACAGAATGCTGCTTATTCGTATTTGTGTATTCCTTTTTTGAAGGTAATGTCCAATACAGAAATTGCACTAAGATTGCCAATGGCTTTATCTGGATGTGTCTCCTTGTTTGTTTTCTACTATGTGATTAAATCTATGTCAGAAGAGAAGACTGCTACTTTATCTTTGTGTTTCTTAGCAATCAATCCATGGCATATTATGAAGAGTAGATGGGCATTGGAAAGCAACCTTTTCCCAGAGATGGTCTTTCTTGCGGTTCTTCTCCTTCTAGTGTCTATTCGGAAGAGAAACTATATTTTCTTCTATTTGTCTGCGATTCTATTTGCCTTATCTTCCTATAGTTATGGAACGTCTTACTTTTTCTTATTCTTCTTTGTTATCTTCTTCTTGGTGTACCTCTTAGTGAAAAAGGTATTTGCGTGGTATCATGTGCTTCTTTACCTTTTAACGATTGGAGTGTTATGCATTCCGATCATGCTTTTCCTTTATATCAATATCTTTGATCAAGAGACAATGCATATTCTTTTCTTTGATATTCCTAAACTGAAAGTTGATCGATTCCATGCTGTCACTTCTATTTTCTCTAGTAGTTTCCTAAAAGATGGAATGAATAATCTAAAGAATGGTTTAGCACTTCTATTCACTCAGAATGATGGACTTCCGTGGAATAGCATACCTTTCTTCGGCACTTTGTATCTATTCACAATTCCATTTTCAATATTAGGATTGCTTAAAGGGTTCACTAAGTCTTATAAGGATAGAATGTTAGCTGGTATTGATAGGAAAGTCGTTATGAAAGACACCTATTTATTTATAGTGAAGGATTGGCTTATCGTCTCTTTGATGATGATGTTTATTTTAAGCAGCAATATCAATCGTATCAATATTATATGGTTCCCGTTGATCCTTCTTTCGATTGATGGCATATCACTATTTGTATCTTTGTTTGACAAGAAAGAAAAGGCAAAGTTAATCGCAAAGTCTTCTATCTCTACACTTTATATCGCTTCTTTTATTTCGTTCTTCTCTTATTATTCTATCTATTGGAATAAAAACAGGATTGAGCCGAATTTCTACTACTCTTTTAAAGAAGCACTGCTCTATTCGGAAAGCATCGAACATGAAACTACTTATATATCTTCACGGGCTAACTATACTTTAGTTTTGTATTATACGAAATATAACACAAGGGACTATGTAGATAGTGTACTGTTCACAAATCCAGGATCTGCGTTTGAAAATGTAAAATCATTCTCTGGATATGTCTTCTCTCTTCCTTCCAAACTCGAAAAAGGAAATACCTATATTATCTATAATTCAGATAATACTTATAGCGATGCAAAACTATCCAAGTATCATGTGGAACGATTCCAGTATTATTCTGTTGTAGATACAACAAAAGAAATTCAGTCTTAGTTTCTGTCTCCGTTTTCTCTTGTTGTGAAGTTATAAGGCTGTGCACAATCAAAATCATCATCCCCATCAGATGATTGATGATTCTTATCACGGATCATATTCTTATCTTCGATAGAGACAACTGTTTTTGCGTTATAAGCATCTAAATCACCAAGTGAAGCATGGCCGGTTATCGGTTTGTTCAATGAGGGTAGTTTCTTATGGCAATACGGACAATACCAATCATGATCCGGAACTTCTTTTTTGCAATTTGGACAGGTTCTCATAATTACCTCTAAAATGATAAGACTCTGCTTTTTGAAGCTGATTCTATTATAGACTTTTTGACTGACAATACGATGTTCTTGTTTATTGATTTACATGTTCACCAAAGAAGTCATTCATCACTCTTTATCTCTTTTTTTATGTTTTCAATTGCGTAAAGCGGAAGATTGATAAGCCAATCCTCTTTCTTGTAGTTTGCCATTGAAGTTCGGATTGAAATTTCAGGATTGAATCTTTCGTGGTATGTTTTTAGACTTTTTGCTTTTAAATTTATTTCTGCCTTTACCTCAACAGGAACAATATATTCGTCAGTGTTAATGACAAAATCAACTTCGCAGGAGGCTCTATCGTTCGTGTAGTAATAGACGCCGAGATTGTCGAGAGTTTTTAGCTGTTGGCAGACATATTGCTCAGTTAGAGCACCTTTGAATTCTACAAAAATAGAATTGCAGTCTAGCAAAGTTCGTGGAGTGATGTCAGACATACAGGAAAGAAGACCGACATCAAGGATGAAGAGTTTGAATGCTTTTAAATCCTCGTATGCTTTTAATGGAATGGATGCTTCATTCACACGGCTGATCTTATGTACAAGACCACAATCAGATAACCACATGATGGCGACTTCATAATCCCTTGCGCGACCGCCTTCTCTTACTACACCATATACGAATTTCTTGTTTTCTTTTGCGAGCTGTGATGGAATGCTATTCCATACCATACGTATTTTTGGAACGACATCAGCAGGTGCATGTTTTGAGAAATCCTGTTCGTAAGCAAGAAGAATTCTCTTTTGAATTGCCCTTACTTCCTCGAGATTTTTATTTTTAGAATAATTTTGAACTGCTTCTGGCATACCACCAACAAAATAATATATTCTCAATGCATCGATATATACTTGGCTAAAGTTCTTAACCATATCATAATCACGGTTTTTAAGAACATCTAAGAATCTTTCATTATCAGTGGCCATTAAGAATTCATTGAAGGATAGCGGATATAGTTTAAGAAAATCGACTTTTCCAACAGGGAAGGAAGTACCATGATGTAATGCTATTCCTAAAAGTGAACCTGCACAGATTATTTGATATTCTGGTGCATTTTCACAAAAGTATTTTAGGGAAGTCAATGCTCTAGGAACTTCTTGAACCTCATCAAAGACCAGTAGGGTATTATTAGGATCAATCTTATGACCGGCATATAATTCTAAGCCGAGGATTAAACGCTTTGGATCTAAGTCACCAGAAAATAAATCTTCCATTCTTGAATTAGAATCAAAGTTTACATAGAGGGTGTCTTTGTAGGCTTGTTTTCCGAATTCCTTCATCAACCAAGTTTTTCCGACCTGTCTAGCACCTTCGATGATTAATGGTTTACGATATGGACTGTTTTTCCATTTGTATAATTTCTCGATTGCATTTCTATACATATGAGTATCCCTCCACGTAATATTATTAATAATATTATCACATTCTATGCCGAAAAATACAATGAATGATTTCTGTATCTGCCACTTTTTCCATTGAAAAAGTGGCATATGTGCCAATTATTGCGCCGAAAAATGTGTTATCCAGAAACAAATTCATCTTGTTTGACGTAGAAATATTATGATATTTTTTGAAAATGTTTCTTAATCCTTTATAATGTTATAAAGGATATGAAAATATGAACAAGAAAAAGACGATAGTTGCATTTATCTATGATTACGATCATACGCTCTGCACAACGGATATGCAGAATTATTCTTTCATTCCATCTTTGAATATTAAGCCAAAGGAGTTCTGGTCTAAAGCGAATGACTTGACTCAGGACAACCATATGGATCCGCTTCTCGCCTATATGTATTTGATGATTGAAGAATCAAAGAAAAAGAATCTTCCTATCAACAGAGAAGCATTTGTTCAGTTGGGTAAAGACATTCAGTATTTCCCTGGTGTTGAGACTTGGTTCAAACGCTTGGATGAATACGGAAAAGAGAAAGGTGTTGAGGTTCAGCATTATGTCATCTCTTCTGGAAATAAAGAGATTATAGAGGGTTCCTCTATATTTTCTTACTTCAAAGAAGTATATGCTTGTGAATACCTTTATAAAGATGGAATTGCTGTTTGGCCAAAGAGTGTAGTTAACTATACGACAAAGACACAGTTCTTGTATCGTATCAATAAAGGTGTACTTGATATCTCTGAGAATGCAAAGGTAAATGCATCTATGCCAGATGAAGATAAACCTGTTCCTTTCCAGAATATGGTTTATATTGCTGATGGAGAAACAGATGTTCCGTGTATGAAGACAGTGAGAAGCAATGGTGGTATTGCTATTGCTGTATATGATAAGAAGAAGAAAAAGCCGGCCAGTAAACTCTTTAATGATAGACGTGTTGATTTCCTTTGCGAAGCCGATTATTCAGAAGGGAAACAGCTCGATAATATTGCAAAACTCATCATTGATAAGGTTGCTCCGATGGATAAACTCTATCGCCTTCATTACCAACAGGTTGATGAAGAAAATTCAAAATAGTCAGTTGGCTGATTCAGTATTGCATTAAAGGCTGATTACTCTTTAAAGACTTTTAGATGTCTTGTGTTAGTTAAAATTGCTCAGTGAAAAGCAGAAAAATGCCGCATAAAATGTGGTAAAAGTTCCGCATAATTACCGGTGAAAATGCCACAAATTAACGACCGGATGGCGTCTATGCCATCCCAATTACTGCGCTGAAGAAATAAAATAACGATGGCATTGCCATCGTTATTTAACTTTTAGTGCTAGTTGATAAATATCACTCTTCTTCAGTGAATATTGAGAAGCAATCTCTTTTGATAAATCAGAGACGGAGTATCCGTCCTTCTTATATTTCTTTATGATTTTCTTCAATTCTTCATCGTCTAACTTTGTTTCTTCTTGTGTTGCACCTTTGACGACGATGACACACTCACCTCTTTCCTCAATAGTAGAAGAAGTAAGTTCATCTAATGTTCCGTGTATGACCTCTTCATGTATCTTTGTGAGTTCACGGATGACGGATACTTCTCTCTGAGGAGAGAAGACTTCTTTCATGTAGGATAATGTCTTGACGAGTCTTTTTGGAGATTCATAGAAGATTAAGGTTTCTTTTCTGCTTTTTAATTCTGTCAACATTGTTTTGATCTGGCCGCTTTTTGTTGGAAGGAATCCATAGAAGGAAAAGTCTGCACTATCAATGCCAGATAAGACTAACGCACTTAATGAAGCGGTTGGTCCGGGAAGGATAGTGACAGGGACGTTCTCTTCTAGGCATGCCTGAACAAGAATGGAACCCGGATCAGAGATACCAGGCATACCGGCATCGGAACAGTATGCCAGTTTTAATTTGTCTTTCTTTACTGTACTTACAAGATTTCTGGCTTCTTTTGCTTCTGTCTGTGCATACAAAGAAACATACTTCTTATTCTTGATTCCGTAATAGGAAAGAAGGAGTGATGTGTTTCTTGTGTCTTCACAAGCGATGATATCGGCTTCCTTAAGAAATTTGAGGGCACGAAGTGTGATGTCATCACGATTTCCAATCGGTGTTGTCACCAAAGCGACAAGACCGTCTTTCTCGTTTTCGTATGGCTTATTTCTTATCATGGCTTGATTTGACTAGTGTGATATCATCGAAGGAGGAATCGTCCAATTGAGAAACAGGAATGAATCCGGAATAGGATGAAGGCTTATTCTTGTTGTTGAAGTTATTCTTGTTTCCGTAATGATGATCTTGTTTTCCGTTGAAGGATTTGTGGTTGTTGTTCTTTCCGTTAAAGGATGAATTTCCTTTTCCTTTGTTCTTATTGTTGAAATTCTTCTTATTTTCTTTGCTGTTGAGTTCTTCTTTATGCTTTTCTTCTCTTTCTTTGATTTGGGCAATACGATTGTTTGTATCAGAAATACCATATCCGCTAAGATTGACGCCGGCATTAACATCTTTATTGGCATTCAATGACTTTTCATCTTTCTTAGCAAGTCCCTTCTTGACTCTTTCGTATTCTTCCTTGCTGAAGGATTCATAGTTGTCACCATTGTAGGTTGTGATCGTATCGGTCAAGAGGTTCAAACCTGTGACTTCATATTGTTTATTCATATAGGTGAATTTTTCACCGATCTTTGGATAGGTCGGTCTTAATTTACTATATGCTTCATCTTCAAATTTAAGACAGCACATAAGTTTTCCGCACTGTCCTGAAAGTTTAGGAATGTTAATAGGAAGCAATTGATTCTTTGCCATATTGATGGAGATACCATCAAATGAGGTAAGGAATGTTTTGCAGCATAAAGGGAGTCCACAAGGACCAATGCCACCGACTAATCTAGCCTGGTCACGAGGACCGATCTGTCTTAATTCGATCTTGAGCTGGAATATGGAATTGAGGATTTTGACGAGTTCACGGAAATCAACTCTTGTCTCGGAAGCAAAGGTGATCAAAGCTTTGTCATCATCGACATCTAAGTAGGTTTTGAGAACCTTCATTCCAAGATTCAATTGGTCGGCTTGTTTCTGTGTAGCCTGTGATATCTGAAGTTCTTTTGTTTCTGCTTTTCTTTTGAAGGAACAATCGGAAAAAGTTGCGATTCTCTCAATCGCTGGGAAGACGGTGTTGAAATCCTTCTTTTTGAGTTCCTCTTCGGTTGCAACTCTTGTCTTAACGACAGTTCCAACAAAGGTTCCGTGACTTGTCTTGACGACAACGTTGTTTCCAACACTGATGTCTTTGTCTGTTCTATAATACGTCATTCCCATGAAATCGAATGGGATACCTAATAATGTGATCATAATCATTTCTCCTCATCTAAGGCTCGAATCAGCCTTGCGGAAAGCAAAGTAGGATTGTAGTTGATATGCTGATAAGCAAGGGCTTCTTTGACTACTGCATCAGCTCTTGCGATTTTATCTTTGTTTTTGCTGAGTTTTTGGATGATATCCCGGAAGGGATTATCTTCCTTGGCATTGTCTAGCAAAACAGAAGCGAAAACATCATGTAGAATCAAATACATCCAATTATAACACGATGTTCCTTTTTTCAGGCTTGTCTGTAATAAAAGAGTATATCCAGCCTGGGAAGAGGACACAGTCAAGTCGTTTAGGAAACTCTCTGCTATCTGATATCCTTCTAGGAAAGATGTGTCCTGTAATAGTGTTTCTTTGACACTTTCATAGGATGAAAAGTAATGGGATAGTATATAGGCTTGTCCATCATTGAAACGAATCTCTTCTTCCTTTTTCTTCTTCTCGCCAGATAGGGTGATGGGCTTATTAATCAATTCTCTTTGCATCTGATCCATGTCGAGAGGATCAATTCTGACTAGTACACTTCTTGATAATATGGTCTTCAGGACTTTATCGATATTGTAACTTGTCAGAATAGCAACCTGACCCTCTCTCGGTTCTTCTAAAAACTTCAGAATCGTGTTGGCTGCCTTTTCAGTGATATTCTCGATTCGATGTATTACGTAGCAAAGGCGATGTCCTTTTTCAAAGGCGGATTCAGAGAATTTATCCTGTAAGCTTTGAATGTCTTCCTTCTTGATTCTTGTCGTTTCACCGTCGATGAGGACAAAGTCGGGATGGATACCTTTATTGAATCTTTTGCAGCTATCGCATTCATCACAGGCTAATAGATCATTTTCACAGCCTAATGATTTTGCTAAATAAAGTGCAGTCTCTTTTAGGGGAGCATTTCTTTCACCATAAAGAAGATAGGCAGAGGATAATCTCCCTGTCTTTCTTGAATTGATGAATAGCTTCGCCGCTTTAGGCTCGTACTTTAAAAAGGTATCTTTGTCCATGGATTAGTTTTCTTGTATCTTCTTCAGTATCTCTTTCACAATGTTGTCGGCAATGACTTCAGGCTTTGGAGAGGCATCAATTTTAATGATGCGGTTTTTGAACATCTCATTGACAATCTGATATCCCTCATAGACTCTTTGATGGAAATCCAAAGCTTCCTGATCAAGCCTGTCCGCTCCTCTTTTCCTATCCTTCATTCTCTTCATGCCTTCTTCAGGAGAAAGATCGAGGAAGAATGTGACATCTGGATATACATTATCGATAGCGAATGCATTGATTGACATGACCTCATCAATTCCGATACCTCTGGCATACCCTTGATATGCTAAGGATGAGTCGATATAGCGGTCAGAGATGACAATCTTTCCTTCTTTCAAAGCTGGCAAAACGACTTCGACAAGATGCTGTCTTCTGCTTGCAGCATAAAGAAGAGCCTCTGTTCTAGGATCCTCTTCTGTGTTGTTCTTATCCAAGATGATATTGCGAATCTGTTCTGCAATCTTGCTTCCGCCGGGTTCTCTTGTGACAAGAGGATGGATATCAAGGTCGTTTAAACGCTTGAGAACATTTTCTAAAGCAGTCGTTTTGCCACAGCCATCGCATCCTTCAAAAGATATAAACAAACCTTTATTCATCTTTCTTTTCTCCTTCTTTGATTGAAATTCTTCCCTTTAAGGAAGAGGTGATTGTAAGACTGTCTAGGTATTCCAAATTGGTACCAATCGGTATACCATTAGCTAATTTTGAAATGCTGATATCAGCATTGTCTTTATAGAGGTTAGCGATGTAGGATGCTGTTGTTTCCCCTTCTAAATCGGTAGGAAGAGCAAGGATGATCTCTTTAACATGATTTTCCAAGACTCTCTTTTTCAATTCCGGAATTCCGATTTTATCTGGTGTTCTATTTTTCAAAGGGGATAGTGTTCCTTGCAATGTGAAATACGTGCCATGGAATCCATTTGTCTTCTCTATGGTAAGGATGTCTTTGCTATCAGCAATGACTAATAAAGTTTGTTTATCCCTTGTGTCATCAGAACATATTGGACAGACATCATCATAGAATGTTCCACAATACGGACATCTTTTCACTTTGGTATTCGCATCATTCAGTGCCTGAATGAAGTTCTCTATATCTTCCTTTGAGAGGGATAGAGTTGCATAGGAAAGCCTCTCCGCAGTTCTGTATCCGATCCCAGGAAGCTTTTTATAAGCACTGATCAAATCTGTGATTGTCTTAATTTCCTGCATTGTTGAACATATTGTCCTTCTGCATTCTTTCGATGTCGCCTTGGAATTCTCTCTGTAAGTCATCCTGATCCTGCTTGATGGCAGAATTGAGGTTGTTTAACAGACTGAAGATGGCTTTTTCCATCTGACCTTTTCCGGATGTCTCATAGAAGCCCTGATCGATGTGGACTTCAAATACAGTGTGGTCTCCTTTCATCTTCATGGATAAACCCTGGTATTTGCCCTGATATTCTTTCTGCTGAAGCTCGTTTGTCTTGTTCTGGAATTCTCTTGCTTTGTTCTGAAGCATCAAAAGGTCGACGGCTTCTTTTGACTTCTTAATGTTTTCATCATCCATGATATGTACCTCACTTTTCACTAATTATGTTGTTGAAGAAATCGGTTGAAGCACTGACGTTTCTCTGAATTCCGAAATCGATGTCGAGTGTGTCTTTTGGCTTCACTTGTTTCTTGTAATCGTCATAGGCTTCTTTCAGTTCAGCTTCTGTGATTGGAAGAACATTGAACGCTTTTCCAAAGCATTCATCTGTGATGGAGAGAAGTGTGTTCTGAACATTCTTTTTGTTTATCTTGCTGATTTCCATCGGTGATTTGTTTATGACAATTAGAATGTTCTCTCCAAAGAGCTTCGGAGTGCAGCTGAACAGAGCTTTTGCTTCAAAGGATTTGTCACCATTGAACAGAGTCATCAGCTTGTTCCAGCTCTGAACGATGGATGTCTTTTTCTCTTTGTCAAAATGATACATGAGATAGAGGATATCTTCTTTTTTGTATTGAATGACATCCGTACTCGTCTCGACATCGTTAGCGCTGGCTTTGAATGTTTTCTCTTTGTTCTCAGATACGATTTCAATCGGTTTCGATTTGATTTCGTTTTTCGGTTCTTCTTTAACAACAGTTTGTGTTGTTGATACGACCGGGGCAGAGACTGCTTTCTTCGGAGCCATCATTGTCATCAATGCAAGTTCGAATTGTGTGAAGGCATCATCGCTGAGACGATTGTCTCGGATGTTCTGCATAAGTATCTCAATGTTGAGTCTACAGTCATCGACATTGAGATGAATCTTCTTTACTTCATTCTCTTTTAGATGTTCCAATAGTCCTTTGTCTTGAGTGACATTGTAGATCAAGAAGTCTTTGTAGATGTTGATGAGATCATTTCGGAATCTTCTGATATCGAGTCCTTGCTGATAGCGTTCCTTGACTGCATTTAAGACTTCGGCTGCTTTCTTCTGTGAGATGTTGTTGATGATGTTGATTTCTTCATCAAGAGATAATAGACCTAACAAATCATTCACATCTTTGGCTTTGATATCATCACCACAATAAGAGACGACCTTGTCTAAAAGAGACAGAGAGTCGCGAACACCGCCATCACTAAGAGAACAGATTAGTCTTAAAGCATCATCTTCGTAGGTGATGTGTTCGTTATCGAGAACACGCTTCATGTTCTTGATCAAATCATCATCACGCACTTTAGAGAAGTCGAATCTCTGAACACGCGAGAGAATAGTAGGAAGCACCTTCTGAGGATCAGTAGTTGCAAGGATGAATATGACAAAACTCGGAGGCTCTTCAATTGTCTTTAAAAGGGCGTTGAATGCAGAGTCTGACATGTTGTGGACTTCATCGATGATATAGACCTTATAACGGGAAAGAAGAGGCTGATAGGAGACATTCTCAATAAGCTGTCTGACAGAGTCGACAGTTGAATTGCTAGCAGCATCGATTTCGATGACGTCAGGATGCTGACCATGTGTGATCTTTTCACAGGAGTCACAGTGATTGCACTGATGACCAAGGCCTTCTTTGCAGTCTAACGCCTTTGCAAATAGACGCGCCATTGTCGTCTTTCCTGTTCCTCTAGGACCACAGAAAAGATAGGCGTGTGCAATCTTGTCTTCCGCAATTGCGTTCTTCAATGTAGTGACGACAGCTTTCTGTCCTACGACCTCATCGAAAGTCTGTGGACGATATTTGTTGTAAAATGCCTGATATGCCATTTCTTACCTCTATATAAGACTTTAATATTATAACCGAGAACATACATTTCTATCTAATTTATAAGAAGAAAAAGAAGTATAATGTTTACTATGAAAAAGATTTTGGCTTTTATCCTTCGGATCGATAATCTAGATAGAATCATTGTGTTTGTTTCTATGGCTCTTTTTTTAGTAATGCCGTCCTATGTCCTCTATTACACAGATGAGACAAATCAGGTTACGGATATTGTGATACGCTGTATCACTTTAATCGGTGCTGTTGTGGGAACAGGAACCATGACATTGATAAGGCCTATTCGAACAACCTTCTTCTACTTTCTGGAATTGGTGATTATATATGTTCTTCAATTCAGTGATTTTTCTCCGGATGGATTTGATTTGAATTTTACTGCTATTTTTTGGACTCAAATCGTATATTGCTTAATCGGATTTGCAATCAGTCTCATCTCTTATCTTCATTATGCTAAACAAAAGAAGAAACAAGCCGGTGCTGTTAAAGAAGATACCAATGAGGATACACTCTATGATTTTCTGAATGCTTCTTCTGCCAATAAGCATATTGAAGATGATATTGAGAATATCATGGATGGAATAGAAAAGGCGAAGATGAAGAAGAGAAAACAGGCTAAGTTTTCTAGATTGGCACGAATCTTCTCTTTTGGTTTCGTCTTTGTGACTTTGATGATATATTACATAACAAGTGTACAAAGAAATGGAACATCATTCATTGCTGTCTTCTCTGGTTTAGACTTACTTGCTATGATTTTGATCGCATTGACATTCTTGGGATCTTTGAAATTTCCGCGAGATTACAAATATCTCTATTTCTATACTGCTGGATTCTTTTTGACTCTCATTCTTGTCATATCAAAAGAATTCCAAATGAAACCTGCATTTCTCATTATTGACTTGGTTATATTGATGCTATCCTTTTTGATCACCTTGATTGTAGAAGGAAGAACATGGATGGGTGGAACATCAGAGTGATTCGATAATCAAATAACGATCTCTGCCGTAATAGTCTTTCCAAATTTTAGAGGAATATTTATCGGAATGAATTGAGTCAAATAATGCTTTTGTATTCTCACTATTTGTAGATTCTAATTCAAAATAGGCTTTTCCATCTTTGTTTAGATGGGGAGACAATTCTTTGAATATGCTTCGATAAGAGTCAAGGCCGTCTACTCCTGAAAATAAGGCAAGCTTGGGTTCAAAAGGAGCTGAGACGTCTTTACTATTCTCTTCGATATAGGGTGGATTTGATACGATGATATCAAAAGAATCATGAATATCTTTTAGAAAATCAGAACGAATGAAGTGAATCGGTGTTTTGTTTAGAACACTTGATTTCTCCGCTATTGCTAATGCTTGTTCTGATATATCTGATGCATAGATTTCAGCATTTGGAAATTTCTTCTTCAGTGCGATAGCGATGAATCCGGAACCTGTGCAGAGATCTAGTATTTTCTTTCCGCTCAAATCTAGTTGATAAAGATAGTTGTATATGAAATCAGCAGTCTCGTTTCTTGGAATCAGTGTAGATTCATCAAGAAGGATATGAAGAGACAGTATATCGATATAACCAGCTAAATAGTTGCTTGGATATCCTTGCCCTAATAGGCAAAGCACTTTTTCAGCATTTGGCGCGATATCATCTCCGTGAATTCCAATATAATCGAAAGGCATATGGAAATATCCATTGAAAACAACTCGGATATCTGCTAGTGGAATGCCTATCTTTTGTGCTTCACGGAAAAACTCATTGTAAGTCATTGATAACTTATTCTTTATCTTTCATCTCAGCCTGTAACTGCTTGGTCTGTTCTTCTAATAAATCCTTCTGGTTTGCTTCATTCAAGGCTGTAAGCATTTCATCTAAGTCCCCATTCATGATCTTAGGAAGGTTGAGACAGCTATATCCAATACGATGATCGGTGACGCGGTTCTGAGGATAGTTGTAGGTACGGATTCTTTCATTTCTTTCACCGGTTCCGACTTTAAGTCTTCTTTCACCGCCGACCTTCTCTTCAATCTCAGCATCATGCTTAGCCTGAAGCTTTGCCTTTAACATTTCCATACAGGTTTCCTTGTTGGCAAGCTGATCTCTTTCAACCTGGCAGGAGACAACAATGCCAGATGGAATATGTGTGATACGGACGGCGGATTCTGTCTTGTTGACGTTCTGTCCACCGGCTCCAGAAGAGTGGTAGGTATCAATCTGTAAATCGGCAGGATTGATGGTGATATCAACATGCTCGATTTCAGGCATGACTAAGACAGTTGCAGTGGAAGTCTGAATCTTTCCGTTTGCTTCTGTGACAGGGACTCTCTGGACACGATGAGCTCCGCTTTCAAATTTGAGTTTGGAGTATACCATCTTTCCTTTGACCTTATATGAAATGAGAGAGTATCCGCCTAATGGTGTTGGAAGGGAATCAAGGATTTCAATCTTCCATCCCATCCTATCTGCATAATGGGAATACATACGGAAAAGATCACCGGCAAAGATATTCGCTTCATCTCCACCTGCTGCACCACGGATTTCCATGATGATGTTCTTATCGTCATTCTCATCCTTAGGAAGAAGTGCTATCTTGAGATCCTCTCTGAGCTTTTCAATCTCATCAGCAAGAGTATCGAATTCTTCTTTTCCCATCGCCTTGATTTCAGGATCTGAGTCTTTCATCATCTCCAAGGCATCTTTCTGATCGGATTCTTTTCTTGTCAGTTCATCATACATTCTGACAGGATCTTCCAATGTCGATCTTTCCTTGCTGAGTTTTGTCATAGTAGGAATGTCAGCTTTGCCTTCAGTAAGAATGTTATCGATATCAGTAAGACGAATCTTCATCGCCTTGAGTCTTTCAATCATGTAATCCATTGTTCGTATTCTCCTTCCTTATCAAATTAATATCCGAAAAATAATTTTATCACAATAAGCCTATTTCTTCTCTTGATTTCTCAGCGCATTGAAGAAGTCAGTCATCAATTCCTTGAATCTTGTATCTTCAATCTCAGATACTTTCAGTTTATCATCGATAAACGCATGATAATGAGATAGGGCTCCGCCCTTCTCATCTGGAAGCACGTAATATAAAGAGGATACTCCAGCCTTTATAATTGCACCCATGCATAATAGACAGGGTTCCATGGTGACAATCAGTGTGCTGTTTTTAAGATAACGACTATTTGTAGTCTTTAACACTCTTTCAATTACAGAGAATTCAGCATGCATAAAAGGATCATTGTATTTCTCTACTTCATTATGACTGTAAAACTGTTTTCCGTCTTCTAATACTAGACATGCAGAAACAGGTATTTCATGCTCTTTACATGAAAGAACTGCTTCTTGATATAGATGATCCAATATGTTTCTTAAATCTGATTTAGTCATTTTGAAAATAAAAAGGCCACCGCACACAGAACCACACTCTTATGGCTGCTGCCTTCCGGCCCTGACCAGGTTCGACGGGAACTGTCACGATGGTGACTAAATTATATCAAATCAGTAAAAACAAGTAAACGAAATTGAAAATCATGTGGCCGACATTTCATATAACGAAGAATGTGTCATATGGAATTTTTATCATCAATCATAAACAAAAGATTGCGTATAATGGTATCGATTTAATGCCCGTGTTTTGGAGATGAGTAGTAGATTCTTTTGGCTTTTGTTGACTTAGGAAAAATATTTTTCGCCGTATTTCGCACACGATTGTGTGCTTTTTTTAT
>CAVALL010000035.1:0-18229 GCA_963589675.1 Alistipes onderdonkii
AAAATGACAGATTGTTTGCTTAAAACAAACCCGTATATAGAAGAAATTTTTGAAGAATTCAAAGAAATGCAATAAAAGATAAAACTCTAATACATAGTTGATTTGTACCGTTCTAATTAGACTGCTATAATCACATCATATCATAACATTGTCCTCAATGTCCTCTGAAACTTTCGGGGGACATTTTAAGCTTCAGCTTCCCGCGCGAGCCGTTGTGCCACGAAATGTATTCATCCACTGCAGTTCTAAGCGTGTCAATCGAGCCCGAAAAGACAAGAACAAAAGCCAGATTTCGCAAAAGCGGAACCTGCTATTTCTTTTTTTGTTTTTCTGCTCTGCCTCTGCCTTCTCAATTTCCTTCCTCGTGAACCAGATCGATCCGGGAAGCGACAGCGACCACGGAAGACGCTTCGCCATAGGCCTGGTATCTCTTCGCCAATACCTTATCATTTCTTTGAAGTGTGATTTCTTGACACCGGGCGGATACCTGAGTGGCATGCCACTCAGGTATTGCCTTACCCATTCAATCTTCTCTTCCTTTGTATACTTCATAAAAACACCTCCTTAGTGTCTAACTAGAGAGGTAGACATCAAAAAAACCAAGAATGTAATATCTTTTGAAGAAAATGCATTCTTGGCTGGATGACTTATTTATCCGAATCGATGTCTTTCAGTCTCTTATCGAATTCAATGCAGAGAAGCATTGCGATGCTTACCCCAACAAAGACAAATCCGAAAGCGGAAATGGTGTAGAGAATCCAGGTGTATCCACTCCACTTCGTAAGATAGAGAGCAAGGCTTGTTCCCTCTAGGATCAATGCTCCAAGAGCAAAGCTCCAGAGAAGACATTTGTAACTCAATAACAGTCTCATTTTATCTTTCATTTTTGATGTGCCCTCCTTTTGGCTTCCATCATATCGGAAGTCCTTTCCACATCGTTCATCTTCTTGTATTCAGCAAGAGCTCTTTCATACTTGCCACTGAGCTCTGGCTTATAGAATACGATATCCTTGATCTCATCGGGAAGATATTCTAAGTATTTCCAGACCTTTGGATCATCGTAAGGATACGAATTTCCCTCACTAACGTTAGCCCGTGTGAACTTCAGATAGTCTTTGACCTGAAGCGGTTGGTCCGATACTGTGTCCATCGCCTTTTCAATGGCAAGGCAGGCGGATTTTGATTTCGGAGAACCAGCTAGTTCAACGACAGTGAATCCCAATGGAATCATCGCTTCGGGAAGTCCGACTTCTTTCGCTACCTCACAAGCGTGATAGCAGCGATCCACGGCGGCAGGATTGGCTAATCCGATATCTTCATATGCTGTAACAAGAAGCCTACGTATTGTACCCTCTAAGTCACCGCTCTTCAAGAGTTTTGCAAGATAATAGATTGCGGCATCGATCTCAGATCCACGGATTGATTTCTGAAAGGCGGAGACAGTGTTATAGTGCTCATCTTCATCTTTGTCGCTTAAGTAATTCGGGATTGTTACGATGCTTTTCACGTCCTCTTCATCGATGATATGGCTAGAAGGATAGGAAAAACTGATGGCTTCCAGTTGGTTGTAGGCGAAGCGCAAGTCACCTCCGGAAATTCGAGATAGGTATTCTAGTGCATCCTCTTTGAACTGCCTTCTGTTATCAAGACCGTTACTGGATGAAACCGCTCTTTTCAAAGCGGTAAGGATATCATTTGAACTGAGTGGCTCTGTCTCTAATAATCGTGTTCGAGAACGAATAGCTGGATTGAGTGAGATAAGAGGATTAGCAGTTGTACATCCAATCAGATAGAAGTCTCCGTTTTCCAAATGAGGAAGTAGTAGATCCTGCTTTCCTTTGTCCATTCGATGGATTTCATCGATGATGACAATAGAAGGGAAGAAACGGATTGCTTCCGAAAAGATCTCTTCCATCTTGCTTTTGTTGTCTAGTACGGCATTGAGATTAAAGGAGTGACATTTACAGGAATTAGCAAAAGCCTTTGCCAAAGTTGTCTTTCCGGTTCCAGGAGGCCCATAGAAAACCATAGAGACAAGGGCATTGTTCTCAATCAGATTCGATAGAAAGGATTTGATCTTATTTTGACCAAGCACCTCATTTAAGTTGCTCGGCCTCATTCGGAAAGCTAATGGTTTATCAAACATTTTTATCCATTTCTCTTAAAGCGATTTTGAATAATTCAGTGATATTGTCTTTGGATTGGATACCCATTCGAACGACATCATCGTCGGAAAGTTTCTCTTTTAATACACCGCAAGCCATATTGGCCATGAGGGAGATGCCAATCGTCTTGATCGACATATGATTGGATGCGATAGCTTCAATGGCTGTGGACATGCCGCATGCATCAGCACCAAGTGTTCTTGCCATTCTGATCTCGGCTTTGCTCTCGTACTGAGGACCATAGAACTGCATATAGACACCTTTTTGAACAGGGAGTCCTTTTTCCTTTGCGATGGCATAGACATCATTGGTTATTTTCTCATCATAGATATCGGACATATCCGGGAAACGTGTTCCGAAAGCATCGAGGTTCTCTCCGATGAGAGGCGATTTGACAAGGCATGCGATATGATCATCAATCATCATCAAGTCGCCTGGATGATAATCGGTGTTGATGGCACCGGCTGCATTGGTGAGAACTAAGCCTTTGATTCCCATCAGTTTCATTAAACGGATAGGAGAGACGACTTCTTCTGAACTATATCCTTCGTAGCAGTGAAGTCTTCCTTGCATCAATACGACAGGGATTCCTTCAAAGTAACCGAAGACAAACTGACCTTTGTGGGCTTTGTTCGTTGAAACGGGAAGTCCAGGAATTTTAGAGTAACTGACTGTACCTTTCACATCAATCTCAGAGACAAAATCACCAAGTCCAGAACCTAAGACTGCACCGATTTTCGGAGTGAAGTGGAATTCTTTGTCGAGACAGGAATACATCTTCTCATAATCATGATACGTAAATTTCATCGTCTTCTCCTTTCTAACTATATAGTAAATATTTTATAATACTCCGTGGAAAATAATAACACTTATGAGAATATTGATACAAGAATGTCTGAAAGCTTCTGTCACTATTGACGGAAAAGTCTATTCCTCTATCGAAAAAGGAGAGGTTGTCTTTGTCTCCTTTACACAAGGGGATTCCTCATCTACGATAAGACATATGATTGATAAGATGCTGAAACTTAGAATTTTCTCTGATGAGAATGGAAAGACTAATTATGATCTTTCCCAGCATGGCGGTAGTGTCCTTGTCGTTTCCCAGTTCACTCTCTATGCTGATATCAGAAAGGGAAATAGACCCTCTTTTGTCAATGCCATGGGCGGAGAGAACAGCAAACATCTCTATGATGTGTTCTGTGAACAACTGAGTGAAAAGATTGAAGGAGTCAAGACAGGGGTCTTTGGCGCTGATATGAAAGTGGAATTGATCAATGATGGTCCATTCACCATATGGATGGATTCGAAGGAGTTAGGCTATGAGTGAGAAAGTATTATTAGGTCTTTCTGGCGGAGTTGACAGTGCAGTTGCCGCCTATCTATTAAAGAAACAGGGATATGATGTCACATGCTGTTTCATGAGAAACTGGGATAGCATCACCAACAATGACATCATGGGAAATCCAAGCCTGAACATGGATAAGTGCAGCCAAGAGTTCGATTATGATGATGCGGTTGAGACTGCTTTTGAATTGGATTTACCGATTGTCAGAAAAGATTTCATCGAAGAGTACTGGAAGGAAGTCTTTTCGATGTTCCTCGATACCTATCGTAAAGGCTATACTCCGGATGCGGATGTCTTTTGCAATAAGTACATCAAGTTTGGTCACTTCTATGATTATGCCAAATCCATGGGCTTTGAAACGATTGCCATGGGTCATTATGCGATGAGGTTAGATGAAAACGGAGAGTCTCATTTATATAAGGCGTTTGATCGAAACAAGGATCAATCCTACTTCTTAGGACAAATCTCAGAAGAACAGCTCTCTCATGCTCTTTTCCCGCTTGCTGGACTTACTAAGCCAGAGGTGAGAAAGATTGCAGAAGAACTCTCTCTCAATGTCGCAAAGAAGAAGGACTCCACAGGTGTATGCTTTATCGGAGAAAGAAACTTCAAACAGTTCTTGAATAACTATCTTCCTGCAAAACCAGGAAAGATTGTCGATATTGTAACGGGTGAGACATTAAAGGAACATGATGGCGTTCTCTATTACACGGTTGGACAGCATCGCGGGTTGAATATCGGTGGAATCAAAGGACATAGCATGGATCCTTATTTCGTAGTCGGTAAAGACGTCAATCAGAATATTCTCTATGTGGCACAGGAAGCAGGAAACGAATACCGAAAATCATATCGTTGCCTCATCGATGGATTCAATTGGATTGGAAGTGATATACCAGAAGGAGAATATCCTTGCTGCTGCAAGTTCCGTTATCGAGGAAAGGATATGCCAGTCACATTGAGAATCCGACCGGATAGAACATCGGCTTATCTTGATTATGATGGTTATGATTATGTTGCGAAAGGACAGGTTGCCTGTCTCTATCAGGGTGACCGTTTAGTAGGAAGCGGTGTCATCATCGCAACATACGGAAAAAATCTACTTCCATTGAATTATTAGACAAATTCCGCGAAAATGCTTGTTTTCCAAGTGCGAAAATAGTAGAATTGACAAGGCTTATAGAAACGAGGTGAGACACATTGCCTAAGACAGTTGTTAGAGATGGTGAAAACTTAGACAGCGCAATGAGAAGATTCAAGCGCCAGGTCAACAAGGCTGGAACCATCGCGGACTATCGTAAACACGACTTCTTCCTTAAGAAGGGTCTGAAGAGAAAACTCAAGTCCGAGAACGCCAGAAGAAAACATTAAGGCGAATTAAACGGGTTGTCGATTGACTTCCCGTTTTTTAGTTCTATTTAAACTTCATTGTTGTAAAATAATGTCATGAAATCCTTGAAATCACTTCTCATGGTCGGTCCTGGACCATCCTCATCTCACACAATCGGTCCGTATCGGATCTGTCAGGACTTTCTCTCTTTTGTGAAGGGTAAGGATGTTGTCTCCTTTCAGGTAACGTTATATGGATCTCTTGCCTTGACCGGCAAAGGCCATTTTACCGATGAGATTGTCAAAAAGGCTCTTTCTCCTTATCCGACTGAAGTTGAATTTGTTCCTTCCTTAAAAGGTCTATCTCATCCGAATACGATACAGTTGATTGCCACTTTATCGGATGGCAGTGAATTGAAACGTCGATATCTATCTGTCGGTGGAGGTTCTTTCTGCTTGGAGAATGGAAAACTCGAAGAAAAAGAAGTCTATCCCTTCTCTAAGTTCTCTGAAGCACTTGTGTATTTTGAAAAACATCACTACAAAGATATTTACGAAATGATTGCGGATTTAGAGGATGATGGCATTCTAGAATATTCCAAGAAAATGCTTCGTGTATCTTTTAATACATTAGAGCAGTCATTAAAGTGCAATGGTCAGCTTCCTGGTCCACTGAAACTGAATGTCGTAAGCGGAAAGATCATATCGGATGCTAAGAAAAGAAAACATCCCGCTGAAAAGCGTATCATGCTGCTTACTGGCTATGCTTATGCAATATCAGAGGCGAATGCAAGAGGAGAGATGATTGTCACATCTCCAACCTGTGGTTCTGCGGGTGTTGTTCCGGCTGTTCTGTATTACGAATATCATCACTGCCATTATAGTTTTAATGAGATTGCAAAAGCCTATTTGGTCGGTGCTTTTGTCTGTGATTTCATCAAGGAGAACGCTTCCTTCTCGGGTGCTTTATTAGGATGTCAGGCTGAAATCGGATCTGCTTCTTCCTTTGCTGCCGCTTCTTTATCCTATCTTCATCATTTGAACAACTATCAGATTGAATATGCTGCGGAAGTGGCGATGGAACATTTCTTAGGTCTTACCTGTGACCCAGTGGATGGCTATGTCCAGATTCCCTGCATAGAGAGAAATGGTATGGCAAGTGTCCATGCCTATAGTGCCTTCTTATATGCAAAAGATATCTCAGTCTTCCGCAAGAATAAGGTTTCATTTGATACGGTCGTTGAAGCTATGAATGAAACTGGAAAGGAGATTCCCTCCGATTTGAAGGAAACCTCCCTGGGTGGTTTAGCAAAAGTCCTTCACTGCTAGAAGGTGATTCCACCATCTCCGATTTCAATACCAGTAAGGCTATCCGCACTTAGTGTGATGGATAGTTTTTTTGTCAATACTGTTTTTGTATCGTATTTGACTGTGACTTGGAACGCATTTCCTTTTGCATAGTATTCTTCGTATTTTGTCAAAAAGTTTGTCATCAAGGAACTGTTCTTCAAGTAGACTACTTTGCTACCCATGGAATAGGCTGCATATTCATAAGTGAAGGCTTCTTCTAAATCTTTGCTTGTGAACGTCTTTGGATTATTCAAGTCGAGTAAAGAGAGCATGTACTCAGAAACATTCTGCTTGATTGCTGCTTTTAAAGTATCCGCACTTGTGTATTCAGAACCTTTGAATTTGAATCTTACTGCATAAAGACCGTCTGTATTAGGAGTAGAGAACAAGTCATCAAATTTTCTTCCGCTAGATTCATAGTAACTCTTTTCCAATGTGAACTTGTCAGTCGGTTTTTCACCGACGGATCCTACACTATAAACAGGAAGAGCACGATCTATCGTTAGTGCCTTGTTTTCGATGAATCCTTCATCGGCAATTGTTGCCGTTGCACTTGTGAGTTCTTTTCTTGTGTAATTCAACGTCATAGAAGAACGGATAGCTGAATTCTTTGGTGAAGACAATGTGAATACCATCTCATGTCCGAATGCCTGTTCACAATGGAAGTTGATAGTCTTTGTGGATTGATCAATATCAAAGGTGACATAATCTTCGGTATTCTTATCGTTATGCCATGTTTCACTTTCGAATTCATCGGATGTTCGATCAGACCATATTAAAGAAGTGTTGAAGTTGACATAATTGATTGTGGATGGCTTTAATGTATACTGAACGGAAATGGTGTTTCCATCAGTAGAACGAGTGGAAGAAAGAATCTGTATATTTTCTTTCTCCTGGATGTTGAGAGTGGAGTTGTCTTCGACTTTGTCATCTTGCTTGTTGCCTTCCGTAGATAGTGCAATCAGTGAACTGACTGAAACAAGACTTGCACACAACACGGATAATGATAGGATTGCTACTTTTCTTTTGTATTTCATGTATTCCTCTTTTCTGGGATTGCATCCCTCATAAGAACATTTGTTCACATTTGTGAAAAGAGGAAAACAAAATGAAAATTTGTCAAATAATGAATGGAATTTAAATAAACATATGTACCAATGAGTAAAATTTGGTGTGAAGTAAGATTGTCTCTTTATGGGTGTTTGCAAAAACTCTAGACTTTCACATTCCATTGGAATACACTACTTTCGAGGTGAGAAAATAAAAAAAAGGAAAACGTTTGTTGTCTTGCATGTTAGGTTTGTTGCTTTTAACAGGCTGTAGTAACTCATCATCTAATATCCAGACTGGAAATACAGGGAATCAGCAGCGTGCAATAATCGCTGGTATTTATTTTGATGGAGTATATGTTCAAACATATGTTAGTTCTTGGCCGATTGCACTGGATTCCTATAATATCGAGAATGATACTATGTATGTTTACGGGAGATTTATTCCTAAGCGAAAAGATCTAAATGACATCAAGCAGTTGGAAAATGAATTCAATTATGATACAAAATTGCCTTATATTATCTCTTATTCCACTACGCATGATTTAAAAGATTTTGTATATACGAATTTGAATGATGCAAGTTGGAAACTAAACAATCTCGATGACGATAACGTGTGTCAGTTTTCCTTAAGTATAGATTTATCGCGATTGGTAGAACAAAATAAACGCTTGGGACGATTAGTTATCGGCGGAGAATTTTATGTCAATCACTCCTTCGAAGGGGAGGAAATATGATCAGCCTATTGTCTTTGGCAGCAGCCACCCTGGTCGGTAACGTCGGTATCATAAGTCCTTTGCAATCAAGTGCTGCAATGATGCCGTTTGATGAGTTCTTGTCTTACAAATAGTTTTTCTAGTTTTCAATCGCATAATGAATAAAAAGATCAAGCAAAACATCTGCCTGATCTTTTATTCTATATCGAATTTAAGGATAGTGTTACATCTGATTTTTGTTAAAAATCAAAGATTGTTTTATTGACTAGATTTCGAGATTTTCCCTGTTATAAAATTAGAAATGCTACCAGTCACTTATTCGATAATATACATTCCTTGATAATAGCCGTTATCTACGTCCAGACCATCATAATAGGTTTCTTGTTCATCGCCGTAACAGTCATTATAGTTGTCCTCATCTTCAATAGACCAATCAGCATCTAGATCATCATAGTCAAAAAGGTTAAGTTCAAAATCATCATTTTGTAGGCTTCTCGAATCACAGTCATCCATGCCATCATCTAGGACATCACAGCCTTCATATCCGATTATATCTAAGATTTCTTCGTTTATTTCAATCAGATCATTTGCAAAGGCACGGAAACTTTGTAGATATGCTCGACTCGTGTTTTTGTAGCAGCAGCATACAATGCAATATCTTGTTTGCATGGCTTCTTTTAGTCGAGCACTCTCTGAGTCACCAAATTCACCACATGTAATAATTTTTTCTAAATCGTCCCTGCCAAGATTATTCATATCATAACCAGACATAATTGCCCTGCTTAGAATTTCAATTGCATAGCCTCTTGTCTCTTGTAGGTATCTGCCATAGGTTCCAAACTCGTATCTATTGACCAACTTCTTTAAAGTCTTATCATACAGTCTTACTCGTTTTGATTGTTTATTCATAACGTTTTTGAGTATTCACTACCATTTAGTTATTTTGCTGAGGATGCTTTTTGTAGTAAATTTTCTGCAAGGCTCTACCTTCTTCAACAAGGTCTCCATCATCTTTGATGATATCCAAATATCTTTGGGGTAGATAGTATGCGACTTTGTTTACTAAAGCAATCTTTGTTTTAATCCTTTCTACACCCTCAGAAATACCTAATGCTTCATTCAGCTCTTCTTCAGCATCTGCAAAATCAATCTTGACACGAACTTCTTCATCCGACAATTTCGTATCTTCTGCTAAGACCTCAACAAGCCAAAGGTCTGGATTGATTGTGAATCCAAGTCTTTCAGCAATGTAGTTGTTTTTTGAAAATTGGCCGATTCTAGGATAATCGAATGTGGGTTGCATTTCATATGAGTAACTCAAATCGATTCCGGAATAGGGCTTCATATTCAACCACATAATGCAATCTCCAAAGTGATTTTTAAGCACATCTAGGTTTAGACGAAGAATGCCATGTTCTCTGCAGTCTTCTTTCACATAGGCGGAATCAATAAGCAATACAGGTGTTTCATCATTTAAGTCACGAAGTTTCTGCATTCTCTCTTGCATCTTGTTTCCGTATTCTTCTTGCTTCTTTTCGTCCTCTTCAAACCAATAAAGTGGGACATAAGGATTTAACAGTCTGACATTGTCGAGGAGATCTAATTCAAGGCAATGCCTAAAATATTTGAAGAATTGATTATAGTAAGGCAGACAAATGCTTTGATAGACGTCAGTGATGACAGCTGTCATAGTCGATACGACATCGTTACCGTAGAATGTATAAAGATGAGCTTTAACTAATACAGCAGGAGATTGAACAGTACCGTTTTCAAATGTAGTTTCGTTCGTGACTACTCCTTGTGTTTCAATCATGATGTGGGTTGTATAGTCGCCGCAATGATAACTTTT
The DNA here is from genome assembly GCA_963589675.1 of Alistipes onderdonkii. Classification (GTDB taxonomy): domain Bacteria; phylum Bacillota_I; class Bacilli_A; order RFN20; family CAG-288; genus Enterosoma. The sequence continues at coordinate 9,801 of CAVALL010000035.1, forward strand.
TTCAATGGTCTTTTTACTTTTTGCACCAGTCAATTTCTGCAATGTCTTCCACTGTTCATCTGAAATCTTCAATCCGTCTTCAGCCTTAATCACCATCTTCTCACCTAGGTACTTTTCCATATCTTCTTTACCTTCAATCCCAGATAATAAATAATGAAGCGAGATACCAAAATAATTGGCAATCAGTTCCAACTTGTTCAGATCATCAATCCCAGATCCCTTTTTTCCTTTTTCGATATTGCTGATGTCTGCTTGGTACATGCCTAAGTCTTCAGCCAATTTTTCCTGGGAGATCTTTTTGAACATTTTCCTTTGCTCTTTGATGCGATTGCCGATTGCTTGATAATTCATTATCTGTGATTGTTTCCTTTCGATAACATTCTAGGGTTTGAAATATGGAAAAACCATAGCCCAAATCTTATAAAACTCTTCTTAGTATAGGCGATAATATGACAAACACAACCCTATATCCATATTTATAATAGAATTTTTGAGATTGTAAAAAAGGTCAACCCAATCACAGGTTGACCTCATTTTTACAAATAGAGTTTATTTCACAAGAGTGTGAATCTTCTCAGCTAAGGCTTCTGGTGTATATCCTAAATCACGGAAGACATCGTTGCTAGGTGCGGATTCGCCGAAACGATCGATTCCGAAAACTGTCTTAGCATATTTATAGAGCATATCGCTCTTTCCGGCTTCTAAGAAGACACGTTTCTCATAGGAATTTCCAAAGACTTCATCCTTGTATTCATCTGACTGCTTATCGAATAAGTCAAGGGCAGGAATGGAGACGACTCTTGTATCGATACCGATATTGAGGAGCATCTTCTGAACACTGATGGCAGTATTGACTTCACTTCCAGTAGCAATCAAGGTGAGCTGATTCTCGTTCTGTTCTTTGGAGACGACATATCCACCCTTCAAGGAACCATCAAAGCTTGTGCCAGGATTGTTGATAAGATTCTGTCTAGAAAGGATGATAGCAGTAGGACGAGAAGTTGAAGTGAAAGCATAATGATAAGCCGCAGCACATTCAACAGCATCACCAGGACGGAAGACAGTGACATTCGGAATGCTTCTAAGCATAGCAAGCTGTTCAATCGGCTGATGTGTCGGTCCATCTTCACCGACAGCGACAGAGTCATGACTGAAGAGATAGATGGCAGGAATCTTTTCCATGGCAGCCATACGGATTGCAGGCTTCATATAATCGGCAAAGACTAAGAAGCATCCGACATAGGTTCTTAGTCCGCCGTGGAGAAGCATACCGTTTTGGATACAGCCCATTGCGAATTCACGGATACCGAAGTTGATGTTCTGTCCAGCACGATTATTCGGAGTGAAATCAGAGAAAGTCTTGACATTAGTCTTGACGGATTCTGCGACGTCGGCGCTTCCACCGATGAGATTTGGAATCTCTTCAGCGACAACATTCAATAAAGCCTGAGAAGTGTTTCTTGTGGCATCCTTGAATCCATCCTCATATTTCGGTGCACCCTTGAAAATATAAGGAGAGACATCGTTCTTCATGAAGGAGAGGAAACGATTATAGTCATCCTGATACTTGGTTTCATAGTCCTTGCAATCAGCAAGGTAAGATTCGTATTTCGCTTTGCCGCGCTTGATGAAGCTTTCTTTAAAAGCAAGATAAGCTTCCTCGTTGACTTGGAAGGCAGGGAATGAGACACCTAATGTCTCCTTGGTTCTAGCGACTTCCTCAGCGGAGAAGGCTTTTCCATGGCTCTTGTTGGAACCGGCAAGCGGTGAACCATATCCGATGACGGTGTGACAGATGATGATGGTCGGCTTGTTTCTGGCTAGCTTTGCCATCGTGATGGCTTTATCGATTTCTTCGATATCATTTCCATCATTGACGACAAGGACATTCCATTTGGCTGCTTCAAAGCGCTTCTTGGTATCCTCGATAGAGGAGTTGGAAAGAGGACCATCCAATGTACAGTCATTGCAGTCGTATAAGAGAATCAACTTATTCAACTGCTGATATCCTGCGATGGAGATGGCTTCCTGAGAGATGCCTTCCTCTAAACAGCCGTCACCAGTAAGGACATATGTATAATGATTGACCAATCGATTTCCTTCCGGATATATGGCGGCAAGATGGGCTTCTGCCATTGCCATACCAACAGCCTGGGCAAGACCTTGTCCTAAAGGACCTGAAGTTGCATCAACGCCAGGTGTATGGCCGTATTCCGGATGACCAGGAGTAAGGCTTCCTAATTGTCTGAACTGCATCAGCTGTTCCATCGGAATATGATATCCGGCAAGGTGCAATGTGGCATAAAGCAAGGAGGAACCATGTCCGGCGGATAAGACAAAACGATCACGGTTGATCCAGTTTGGATCTTCCGGATTGGCATTTAAATGTCTTGTGAATAAGGTATAGACTAACGGAGCGGCAGAAAGAGCGATACCAGGGTGTCCGCTTTTTGCCTTACAGATCATATCGAGTGAGAGACCGCGAAGAGTCGCCAAGGCTACTTTATCGTAATTCATAGAATCCTCCTTGAAAATTACGTACATCTATCAATATTCTAGCATTTTTGAACAGATGAAAAAAGAAAAAGCGGATGGAAACCATCCGCATCTAGAACTTCTCACCATTTTCCCATGGTATAAGGTGGAAACCGCAGCGGGACTTTAGGATTCCTATCCATGATAGGCATTCGACACCGGTCCGGCGATATAAGTCTCCTATTTTGAATGTGTCGGAAACGCGCATTATTTCTAGACACCTTTATGATAATGAAATAATGGACTGATTTCAATAGAAACGAAACCAGTTTATCTTCTCATTTCTTTCCATCGGGATAATTCTTGAGGAAGTCTCTTCCCTTGATTGTTTCTGTGGTTGCAAGAGAGTAGAAATCCTGTTGACGGAGTGCCTCCGATAAGACAATGGCAACGGAATTGGATAGATTCAGACTTCTTGCATTGATTGCCATCGGAATACGGGCTGTCTTTTCGTAATGCTCTTTCAATACGTCTTTTGGAATGCCTGTAGACTCTCTTCCGAACATGAAGAAATGATTCTTTCCTACATCGGAATAGTCAAAGTCACAGTATGTGTGTTCGGAATATCTCGTGATGTAGTAGCCATCTTCTTTGCCGTGTACAGCAAGGAAGTCATCGATTGTATCAAATCTTTCGATTTCAAAACCGATAGCATAATCCATCTCGGCTCTTCTCAGTGCCTTCTCATCCAAAGACACAGTCAAAGGTCCGATGATGGTAAGCTTGGCATCCATGGCCATGCAGGTACGGATGATGTTACCGATGTTAGCCGGCTTTTCCGGCTCAAAGAGAACGATTCTGTTCATCGATACAAAGGAGCACACTGCTTACATAAGTAAGCAAGAAGCTCACTGTCTCCCTTGCAGTATGGAGCTAATTTCTGGAAGACCATCTGATGATAGTCATTGATCCAACTGATCTCATCGCTTGTGAGCATGGTGATGTCGATGCCACGTCTATCATACGGGCAATAGGTGATCGTTTCGAACTGATAGAAGATTCCATCATCTGTCTCAAAGGCAGGAATGACAAGAAGGTTGTTCTCCAAACGGATACCATAACGGTACGGCTTATAGACTCCAGGTTCGATTGTGATGATGTGACCTAATTGAAGGTCACCATTGTCACCACGGCTAGGACGGTCATAGAAACGGAATCCGATAGGGCCTTCGTGAACACAGGACATATATCCGACACCATGACCTGTACCGCACTTATAGTCTAATCCCTCTTTCCACATGATTTCACGTGCTTTGATGTCGATAGAGTGACCTGTGCATCCTTTTTCAAAGATGGTAGTGGATAAAGCAATCTGAGATTTTAAAGTCAAGGTGTAATCGTGCTTGACTTCTTCAGAGACATGCTTGCTGACGATAAAGGTACGGGTTGTATCAGTGGTTCCACCATAGTACTGTCCGCCAGAATCGACCAATAACAACTGATTGCTTCTTGTGACAGGAGAGAATTTGTCTTTGCTCGGAGCATAATGCATCATGGCAGCATTAGCGTCAACGGCAGCGATTGTCTCAAAGGAAAGATCAAAGCATCGCTCGTTGCTCAGTCTTTGATTGTTGAGATATTCAGCAAGGTTTTCTTCGTTGAGGACTCCTTCTTCGATATGGTCATCGATATATTTCATGAGTTTCAAGACAGCGATTCCGTCGATTGCCTGAATCTCTTTGGTGTTTTTGATTTCAACATCACCTTTTATAGACTTCTGATTGTAGACAGGAGAACTATAGAAGATAGGAGCCTTTAAAGTGGAGCAGATATAGGCGTTTGTCTTATTCGGATCGACCATGGTCGGAATATCGGCGCGGCTCTTTAAGAAGGAATCAAATTCCTCGTAATCATAGACTGTGATATCAGAATCAAAACCTTCCGGTAATTTGCTCTTGTCGATGAATAAGGAAAGATGATTGTTCTCATCGATATAAAGATAAGAATAGAAGACAGGAGTGCAGGGGATATCGCTTCCTCGATAACCGAGTACATAGGCAATATCATCAAGAAGAGGAATGACAATCGCTTTTCCGCCTTCTCTTTTCACGACATTCATGATGGTCGTGACACGCTCGTCTCTATTTGTAGAGAGATATTTGTCCTCGACTTTCCAAATCTTTCCTTTCGGAAGAGAAGGAAGGTTCTCGACAAGGCGTCTATAGGATACTTTCTTGATCGGAGAATCCTTGTCTAAGATAAAAGAACGTAACTCATTCAAAGAGAAAAGGGAAGTATCAAGTCCAAGAGGATAGAGATTGTTTTCCTTGATGAACGTAGACATGGAAGGGACGCCATGCTTTCCCATATAGACTAAAGTGCAGGAGGAGCCTTTAACATCTCCTTCTGCCTCCGTCCAATAACGCCCATCGGTATAGATGTAATAGTTATCCAGTGTGACTAATAATGTTCCATCCATTCCCTTGAATGGGCAGAAGTAGAAGCGCTCAGCAGCAAAGCGGCTAGCGCATTCTTCCGACATATGAGGATCGGTGCTAGGAATGATGTATGCTTTGATATTGTCGGCTCTCATCTGCTTCTGCAGACGAGAAATTCTTTCATCGAAAATATTCATAATGCCTCCTAAATTGAATTAATAGGCACGGCCGAAATAGACAACAGTATCTGCTCCTTCTTCACCGGTGTAGGAATCCTTGGATTGGAAAGGCCTCTGATCGAAAGGCATGACACGAGGAGTTGCGTTGAACTCTTCCTTCATCTTCTTTTCGATCTCACTTTCCAAACTGGACTTGACCATCATCTTGGCAAAGCCTTTCTGATTTGCGACGACATCTTTGATCTCATCATAGTTATGGCATTCATAGATGTGACTGTTGAGGAATGCCAATGCTTTCTGATACATGCCTTCCTGGATGTCTTCCAAAGTGGAAGGAATGGATTTTTCAATCTCCTCTAAAGACATTGTGCTCTTGGAGCCATCATATCTCTTAGACAAGGTGGCCTGGCCCTTTTCTAAATCTTTCGGTCCGATTTCGATACGGAGCGGGATGCCTTTCATCTCATACTGAGCAAACTTCCATCCAGGTGTCTTGTTGCTGTCATCGAGATAGACACGGACACCAGACTCTTTCAATTTGCTTTCGACTTCCTTACAGGCTTTGAGAACCTCTGGATTGCTATCCATACGGATCGGGATGATGACAACCTGTGTCGGAGCGATTCTAGGAGGCAGGACAAGACCTTCATCATCACCGTGCACCATAATCAATGCGCCGAGAAGACGAGTGGAGGCACCCCAGGATGTGTAATGGGGATATTCAATCTTGTTTTCCTTGCTTAGATACTTGATGCCGTATGCTTCTGGGAAACCAGTTCCAAGATAATGGGAGGTTCCACACTGAAGAGCCTGGCAATCAGGCATCAAGGCTTCAATCGTATAGGTATCGACAGCACCAGCGAACTTTTCACTGGCTGGTTTCTGACCCATGACAAACGGAATAGCGAGAAGTTCTCTTCCGACATCGTTGTAATTTCTAAGGATGGTCAAAGTGAAAGCGCGGGCTTCCTCTTCGTTCTGATGGAGAGTATGGCCTTCCTGCCATAAGAATTCGCTTCCTCTTAAGAAAGGTCTTGTCGTCTTTTCCCAGCGGACAACAGAGCACCACTGGTTGTACTTGACAGGAAGATCATTATAGGAGTGAACGATATCCTTGAAATGATCGCAGAATAAGGTTTCAGAAGTGGGTCTTACAACCATCTCTTCCTGAAGCATCTTGTTTCCGCCTCTTGTGACGACGGCACATTCCGGAGCAAATCCGGAGATGTGATCCTTTTCCTTCTGAAGCAATGACATCGGGATAAGAGAAGGAAGATAGACGTTTCTCACGCCTAATGCTTTGATTCTCTTGTTGAAGAATCCCTGAATCTCTTCCCAAAGAGCGTATCCGTCTGGACGATAGATGATGAAGCCTTTTGTCTTGGCATAACTCATCAACTCGGCCTTCAGACACACATCGGTATACCACTGTGTGATGTTTTCACTCTTGCTTGTGATGCTTGTAACTTTTTTGTCACCCATTTTTGATTTTCTCCTTGTTTATGTTATTAAATGGCTTATCAAACAATATTCTCTTCGGTGCGAGCTTCTTGGCATCGGCTTTTAAGAAGTCGATGGAGTCCTCATCGATAGCCTCCAGTCTCGAACTCATCTTCGACACTTCTTTGCATTCGAAGATTTTACCACCATTTACGATGCCTGTCTCAATATCATCGATATTATCGAGATTGTAGAAGACAATCGGTGTCTTGAACTGAGTGTGGTAGGCGGACTGAATCAGTCTCATGTTATTAATGGATTCCTCGTGGCTACTAGCCTTTGTTGTAAAGGTGTTCGGAACGAAGAAGTAATGTGCGATTTGAAGTATCTTCGGTTTCGGATTGCTCGATAAAGTATCGATGATCAAGCCGATTTCCGTATTTTCACTGTTGCAGTTCTTCAAATTGCGGATGATGGCATTGCTATCATCGGTGCTAGTGAGAAGGTCAAGAACCTTGACTGAGAAGATCCAATTGATATTGGAAGTATGGCTCTTAACAAAGGCATAATGCTTTTTCAGTGCGTGATAGGGGACCCTTATTGCTACAGTCACCTTTTCTTTCCTTGTCTTTGTCACAGCGTTGATCTTGCTATAGAGATTCTCTAACAATTGATCCACACCGCCACTGATCTCTTCCGCATAAGAGATGACATCATCGAAGTCCTTGATGGAGATGCCATAAGGAAGACATCTAACCATATAGAAGGATTGTAGACCGGTCTCCACATCATAAGTGGCGCTGAAGTAGACACGGAAGGTACCATTCTCCAACAGCTTCTTGACTTCGGTCTTCTGAATCATGGCTTGCTCATAATTCTTGAAGAATGCCTCATCATAGATAAGAATGCGGTCATTCTTGGCTTTGCCCTGGCAGATGGCATCGGCCATTTTCTTAGCCTGTTCTTTTCCTAATACGTAATTTCCTTGATACAATGTTCCGATTGTCACACCGATAGCGACGGATAAGTCGATATCCGGTGAGTTGAAGTTCAAATATTGTTGTAAGGAAGTATAGATGGAGGAAGCGATATTCATCGTCATCAGCTTGGATAGAGAAGAGGTATCGATGATGAGGAATTCATTGGAGGATAGCTTGCATAGCCTTCTTGACTTGCTCAAGTAGCGATTGATCATATTGATGGCACCGCTCTTTGCCTTTTCGATTGTTGCCAAGTCCGATTCAGTCGGAGCTTTCTTGGTGTAGAAGAATTCGAAGTATAGAATGGAACCGAGGATATCGGCATCACAGCTTGCAAGGAATTTCTTGCAGTCATCCTCATTCTTGAGGAGATACTTCTGTGAATTCATCTTTGTGATGTCGAAATTGTTCTTGGTTGTAGAAACATAGGATAAAAGCTGACTTTCGAAGTGGATGCACTGCATGTCTCTCTTGATGGAAGTGAAGTGAAGGATAGACGCGCTATACTTCTTTCCCTTATTGATCTTGATGTCGACCTGAAGAGATCTCTTTCCCGGATTCTTTTCGGCGATGATAGCCTGGAACCATTCTTGAATACGGTAAGTGTCCGACCTTCTGAACTGAGCCAAGAATTCTTCTTCCGAATAGGTCTTGATATTGGTCAGGTTGATCTTGTCAAAACTATAGAATCGTTTCTTGATGTAGTCATAGGTGTAGACACGGATGTTGAAATCATTGCTCTCCAATTTGGCAAGGGTCTTTTTATCCAATCGGCAGAAAGCAAGGACAAAACAGACAATAAGCAAAACGAAAAGGAGTATGAATAGGATAAGAAAGCCTATCAAGACAGTGTCACTTGGCATGTTGTCCGGCATTGGTATTGACAAAAAAAGAAATTTATTCATAAAAGATAATGG
>CAVALL010000036.1:0-18222 GCA_963589675.1 Alistipes onderdonkii
AATGATATGCTGTTTATAGATATGGGGAAATCAGAAGGAACGATTAAACTATATGATCTGAAGTTTGATTTTTATATTGCAAAACATAATGCCGGCTATGTTTGTTGGTTTCGTTCAAGAGAAGATGTTGGTGACAAGATAAAGAAAAATGAAGAATTCTGGTATTGTTCTGGTGAATTCTCAGGCGAGGATTTAGAGCTGAAGGTAATTAGAGATGAGGCGTATGACTTCACAGGCCGAACGATTATTGTATACAGATATATTGGATTTGATTACGGACTTGATTAGAAATATTAATGAGAACGATTTAGGAAATATTATCTTGTCTTGAATTGATAATGAATCGTTGATTAGTGAACCGAAGAAAGGAGAAAACTGGTTAATATGGGAGCATGTAATTCTATGAAGAAAAAAGGATTCAAATTATTATTGATTGCTTGTGTTTCTTTGATATTGGTTTCCTGTAGAAATATATTTCATAAATCTCCTTTTCTTGACGAACTTTCACGATATAAAAACGATATGCTGTTTATGGACATGTGGAATAGAAACGGTACAATCAAGTTATATGATCTGAAATTTGACTTTCGGTTTAAGTACGACCTGAATGGAGAAGTGTGTTGGCTTTATACAAAAGAGGATGTTGGTGACAAGATAAAGAAAGATGAATGGTTCTGGTATTGTTCTGGTGAATTCTCAGGCGAGGACCTGAAACTGAAGGTGATTAAGGATGAAGCTTATGATTTTACAGGACGCACCATTATTGTATATCGCTACATCGGATTTGATTTTGGACTAGATTAGAAAACATCATTTTGAAGTCAGAAAACAAAATAGAATTTGACTCTTTCTATGTTAGTATATATGTATTTATTGGAGAGTACATATATGGCTACATTGAAAGATGATATTGATGCATTACAAGCTTTAATCAATCAAAGTCATCACATTGTATTTTTTGGTGGAGCAGGTGTGTCCACTGAAAGTGGAATACCGGACTTTAGAAGCCAAGATGGACTATACAAGCAAAAATATAAGTATCCTCCAGAAATGATCATATCTCATTCATTTTTCATGAACGAGACAGAGGAGTTTTATCGATTCTATCGTGATAAGATGCTCTTGTTGGAAAAGAAATCAAATGTAGCGCACCTATACTTAGCAAAATTAGAGAAGATAGGGAAATTAGACTGTGTCATAACACAGAACATTGATGGCCTTCATACTATTGCCGGAAGCAAGAAGGTGATTGAATTGCATGGCTCTATCCATCGAAACTATTGTATGAATTGTGGTAGTGAGTTTTCTGCTTCTTTTGTTAAAGACAGTGAAACGATTGTTCCACATTGTCCTTTGTGTGGTGGAATCATTAAGCCAGACGTTGTTTTATATGAAGAAGCATTGAATGAGATAGATATTGAAAAAGCAATTACTGCTATTGAAAATGCAGACCTCCTTATTGTTGCTGGGACTTCGCTTGTCGTCTATCCGGCTTGTACATTTATAGACTATTATCGTGGCAAAAATATGGTTTTGATCAATAAGGACGTAAGCTCGCATGATGATAGAGCAAGTCTAGTCATTCATCAAAAAGTAGGTGAATTGTTTGGAGGATTGAAAATATGACATGTCATGAATTATATAGTAAGTTGGTTGATGATACATCCAATGCTTTTCTAGGTAGTGCCATTGCATTGTCATCTTATTCTTTGTTCAATACTTTCGATGAGGATAGAAGCGAAGATTTCCTAAATCTATCATTTGCAGATGAGCTTCTCTACGAAGAACAGGTCAAGAACGAATCTGTATATTCAGATAATGAGATCATTAATGCTTTATCTTGCTATGATGACTGTTTATCTGATTTTGTCTTTGCTAGTCATTTGAATTCAGATGATGTTTTCAAACAGATGATAGAGATGAATTATCATATGTTCGAAGAACTCTTTTCTATGTCTTATACAGCTGTGAATCAGAAAAGAGGAATAACCTATACAAGAAAAAAAGAAGAACCTATCCAAAATAAGAGAAGATATTTAATCGATTTGAATGAAGAGAATATGGTTGATGTTCTGCTTCCTTTACTAGCTGTATTCAGAAAACTGTTGAAACGTAGACAAAACGGAAAGAGACCATACACCTTTCAAGAGGAGACTATGGATACGATTCATCTTTTAGATAGAATGATTGAAGAAAGAAAAATAACAAGGGATGAACTTATTGAACTATCTGAATTTGCAATGAAGTGCACGTCGGAAATTAAGATGGCTTCGTTAAAGAATGATTATATTTATCTTTCTAGATTTTTTAAAAATGCAGTTTGTTATTTCAAGTAATCTAAGTCTTGATTATGAATGATATAATATAGACATGTGAGGATGATACAAATGGCTACAAAATACATAGAATGGGAAGATAGAGAAATACTGATTGATTTAAAGAATCGTTTTGCGACATGCTATCGTAATTCAGATGGTTCTATATTTTATATTGAACCCCAGTTTTATACTTATCTGCAGGGATATCGTATGCAAAGGCCGGAGCATTACCAGGACCTTTTGAACAAAATGGATGAAATTGTTCATAAAAACAAAAAAGTTGTTTTTGTTGGACAAGAGGACAATCCGCTTGTTGACACAGAACATGCTATTTATTTAACCGCTATTGATGTTGCTGATCAGGCACAGGTACTTATTCAGCCTGAATCACGCGGTTCTGATTACGGAGACTGAGGATGAAAAAGAAAATTGCGTTTATCTTATCTTGTGTATCTCTTCTTTCTTTGACCTCCTGTTTTTTTCTTGATTACTATGATAAGACATCAAATTCAGAGAGTAAGAGCACAGGAAAAGAATACACAGAATATAAGACACCTACTTATACATCTGATTTTAAGACAAGCAATTTGAACAAGGACACTTTAGGTCTTGGCTATGGTCAAAGATATTTGCCTTCAAAAGGGAATACAAAGATTCTTGTCATTCCGATTGCAATGCAGGATGATTCCTTCTCATCGACGGAATTGTCTTTGATTGAGAAAGGCTTCTTCGGCTCTTCTTCTGAAACAGGATGGGAGTCAGTTGCCTCCTTCAATGAGAAGTCCAGTTATGGTCAGCTTCATATCACTGGTGAAGTAGCTCCGGTTTGTACTTTGAATATGACAACAGCAGTTGCAGCTACGCAGGCTGCTGCATACGATAAGAACAATCTGACCTATACGGATGTCATTCTCCGTTCTGCTTTGAATGCAATCAGCAGCAAAGTGGATCTCACTCAATATGATACGGATGGTGATGGATATATCGATGCTGTTTGGATGGTGTATTCACCGAAATATTCATCTACTTCTGATTTCTATTGGGCATATACGACATGGGCAAATGATACGACAACCTATCAGGGAAAGAAGGCGTGCTGTTATGCTTGGGCAAGCGTTGATTTCTTGACAAGGCAGAACTATTTCATCGATCTTAAATCGAGTGCGGATGCTCATACCTTTATCCATGAAACTGGTCATATGTTAGGATTGGATGATTACTATTCCTATGACTATAGCTATTCGACTAGTTCGAGAAGCGGAAATACGGATACACCGGTTGGTGGTGTTGATATGATGGACTTCAACATCGGTGATCATGATGCTTTCTCGAAATATGTCTTAGGATGGATGAAGCCTACTGTTTTGACAACGGAATATCTTGCCGCCAATAACTATAAACTTACTTTGAAATCACAGGTCCAATATGGTGAAGCCTATATCCTTCCGACCTACAAGGATGGAAGCATCAATTACAATGGCACTCCGTATGATGAATATCTGATCATTGAGTACTATACCCCTACGGATTTGAATGAGGCGGATAGCAAGAGCAAGTATGTTAACAACCTATCCACATACTCTAAACCAGGTGTTCTTGTCTATCATGTCAATGCAACAGTTGGAAAACTATTGCCAGACAATTCATCAAAAGGTATTTATTGGAATGGATACGCGTATGATAAACTTCCTGATTATTCTTCTGAATGGGGATATTATTATCTTTACTATCTTATCTATAGCAACACCTATTCAAGAGGATATGATCCGGAACTGAAAGATGACAATATGAGCTATTATCGCGGTAGACTGATTTCTCTTCTTCCTGCAACGGGAAAGAGAATCAATGGTGCCAAGACTGGTTATTCTGGAACGTCATCTCTTTATCAAAGCGGTGATTCCTTCGCAAGTGATATCTATAAAGACTTCCGATTTGATGATGGTACGAAGCCGAAATTCAGTTTCACAGTCACATCTACTTCATCGAAAGATTGTACATTAGAATTTAAAAACAATTGAGTATGAACACAAAACACAAAGAAAAGATCTTATATCTGGATTTCTCGAAAGATTATCAAAAGGCTGTTTTTGGTGCGCTTCATATTGCGTTTATGACAAGAGATGAGAAATATGTCTTGCCGAAAGAAGACTATGACTCACTGAAGATGTCATTATGGTTCTACGAGAACAAGATTCGAAATCTGAAAAAGTATCCAGTCTTTGATTCTCAATCCTATTCGTTCAAGGATGGGAATGATAAACAAGTTCTTTTTCAAGTGTTAGGATTGCCTCATTGTGTATTCGATAATTTAGATTTGACATCTGATATCCTGTCTCAATTGGATTTTTCAGACTCTCTTCATGATCTGAAGAAGGAATGTTATCTGCAAAGAGCAAATGAATTGAATGAGAAATGGTATCATGATGATTTCAAATTGTATTGCCTGAAGAAAGGAATATTCTTCTTATACGATGAAACCATTCCATTCATCAATGACGATAATCCGATCGTTCCTGTTTTCATGAAAGAAGATGACTTCGAATCTGATTTCATGAAAGAGTATTCTAGTTTTGATTATGAAAGACTTGCTATTGATTTTCTTGGTGTTGATTACGATAAGAACTTTGTCAGTGTGATGAAGGAATTGGATCGATTCCCATTGGATAAGAGAATCGATTATTTCATCAATGATATCTACAATCTAGATATTGCTAGTGTGATTTCAGATCCTGTTTATAGACAAAGATATGCGAAAGTCTTAAGAAGATTAGTAGCATCCTTTATCAACTATATTTATGATGCCTATTCTTATTCTGTCATTCATATTCCAACGGTGAAGAATTCCTATCTTACAAAAGTGAAAATCAGAAATAAGAGAGCATATTATTCTGTGTCCTCATTCTCTGGTGATATGTTTTCATTTGACTGTAAAGATTGGTTCTTTTCGAACTTTCAAAGAGATGAAATTCAAAAGACAATCAACAAGTTGTATGAGAAATTTGGGGGAGAAGACCTTCTTGAAATCTATTCGAAATCCGCTCTTCCTTACTATGGATATCTACAGCTGAAAGGAAAGAATATAACATCAGCTGAAGAGTGTATGTCTTCTCTTTCCTTTAATGATGAACTTTCCTATTCTGAATATTTCCTTGGCGTGAAAAGATATGATGCGAATTACAGCTATTTCTTTTCCTCATTTGAACATAAGTTTGTCTTTTTGAATCGCTATCTCATTTCACAAGGAATCCTAATTTATCCGTTGAAGAATATTGAAAGAACAGACCTAAAACTTACTATCAAAATCTTACCTCAAAATCGAGACCTTCCTTTTGCTTCATTATTTGATGCACAACAGTATTCTTTAAAAGACAAATTCTATTTGTCTATTCTTGCATATGATCAGAAAATACAGGATAAAAGATTGGAAAGGATGCTTGAACAACTGGATGAGAAATCATCTCTTCATGCTGGATATGAGTTCTTCCATTCTTTTGATGACCGTTCATTGAGAGATGTTGTAGAGAGACTATTATCCCATTACGATATGATGTCATACCTTGATACTTCTCTTCATTTTTTCTCCTATTTGGTTTTATATCCTTTCCAAACTGCTATATCTCAGTTCCGTGCTTGTTGTATGAAAAATGGTGAAGATGATATTCTTCGTATTTATGATAACTTCTGGCAGAACAAATTATCTTATGAACCGGATTTGAAGTATCCATATGTTGAAAAAGGAAAACTCTTCTACGCTTTTAAGGAAACACCTTTCTCAAAACCATATCTATGTTCCTGCTCAAGAAAAGCAGTGGAAGAAAGATATAATTATCTGAAAAGAATCTATAAGATGAAACATTCGGACAATCCTGATTATTTAGATTTCTTAGATGATTCTGACATCCTTCAGGAATTGGGTTTGCCAGATGAAGTGACCCAACTGTTGAACTTGGATAGAAGTGATCCCCTCTCTAGAATCCCATACAAGAAAGGAATCTGTCATCTTTGCCAAGATAAGGAACCAGTTGATTATGATTCTTTTGATAACTATCCAAACAAGTTCTATAACATCTATTCAAACTATGTGAAACAAAAATGCTATGAGAGAGGATATCATATCAGTCCTACCTTCAATGTCAAATCAGTTTTCTCTACTTTCTTAGAACAGATAAGAGACAACAAATATCATTCCCTTATCTCAATTGATCGAACGAAGGAAATTGATCCGCTATTGAAACCTTATCTAGATCTAGATGAGACGTCGTTGTTATCTCTTTTGGCTTGTTTTTATCCATCCGAGATTGAATCGGATGATATGATGCACTCGCTATATGATTTCATGCAGCTTGGTATGGATACAATCAAACAGCTGATGTTTGATTGTAGCGAGGCACAACGAAATTTAATCTTATCCAATATCTTTATCTTTGGACATCTTGTGTATTTCTATGAGAATTTGAACATGGCTTATCTAGCTAAAATTTCAAAAGAAATACATAATGATTACTTTGAAGATTATTGTTTCAATTATGATTATAATCCGCATCTTGTCTATCCTTATGTCATCTTCTGTACGAGATTCAATGCTTATAGGGATGAATTATATGGCGGGCATTATTATTTCTGTGAATGTGATAGAGAGCATATCAGAAAGGTGATGAAATTCGTCCTTCGCAATTTCCAAAGCAGGAACAATGATCCGGATTGGATGCCATCTGTGAAACCGGAATGGCTTGCTCCTATGGTATTGGGTGTGACTGGTCTTCCTTATCCTGTTGTATTGAAATTCAAGGACGTCGATTTTGATGTGACCACTGTGGATGACATCATCAATAAAATGGAATTCAGACAGTCAATTTGTAGAAGATGCCTTAATGTCGCTCATTCTAGTTATCTTTCTGCCTTTGTTAAAGCGGAACCTTTCAAGAGTGGAAACATTGCTGAGCTTCGCTTTGTCAATGAAGCCTTTGCACGAGACGGAATCTTATGTCTTGATATGGATAATCTTGTCGATGATAGGTTAGCTCCACTAACGAAAACAAATATGAAGAATGCAGATAGTCTGATGCCTTTTATCATTCCAATGAATAAGCAATTCCCGGAGAGTGTATACCGCATATTCAATCCGAGCAAGGAAGAGATTCAGGATGATCTATATGCCTTATCCGAACAATATAAGATTACGCAAGAGACTTTAGCCTATGCCACTGGTGTCATCCTTGATACCTATATGAGCAATTCAGATGTGATGTTTGAGCTCATGATGGAGAGGATGTATGATTCTGACTTATACAATAAGATTGATAAACTATTCCCACAGATCTCAAGGCTTAGAAAAGAATATGTCAAGCCTGTGAAATATGTCATCATCTGCTATCTTTCCTACTTGTATCAGAAACTCATTTCATATTATGTCGATAAAGAAAAACATATTGGGAGGTGAACATGAAATTCAGTGCTGAATTATTTAAGACTGATGAATATCCATCTTACGATACAAAGTATATCACCGAATATGATGGTGCGTTTTATGATGCATATTTAGATGAGAATGGTCAGTATCATATGGCTAAGGAAGATAGAGCATCTTTGTTGGAACGTGTTCATTTCTATAACGAATATTTATCCAAGGGTAGATATCCTGTCTATCTGGAATCTTCTGCTGATATATATGAAAACCAGAAACCAGAAGATATTGTCGCTCAGGTTCTAGGTCTTCCGAAAAGTCTGATGACAAAGCAGACGAAGAGCGGAGAAACCTATATGCTTCCTGTCACAGAAATCATCGATAGGATTCATTTTGAAGATGGCTTATATCGTGGATATGGAACATTAGATGGTGAAATCAGTGACGATTTCTTGCTTGGAAATCATTATTCCCTCATTGGTGCTATCAACTATCTGATTGAGAATGGTATTTTCTTTCAAAACTTAGAGAGAATTTATGATCCCTATCGGGATGAACCAAGCTATTATCCGATCTATGTTGATGAGAAAAAGATACCAAAGAAGTATTTAGAAGAGATTGAAACAGGAGAGAAGGTATTCTTCGACTTCTTCTCCCACCCTTTGATGACGACAAAGGAAAACTATCTAAGTACCTTTGCTACGATTGATAGTATGACATTCTCTGAGAAGATCAGTTTCGCATTTGAAGAATTGGATCTAAGAGAAGATGTTATGAAGAGAGAACTGCAAGTCTCTTTAAGAAACTATTTCTTTGCCATATGCCGTTCTTTGATCAATGAGTTTTATCAGAAGGAATGGGGTCGTACCATTTTGAATAAGTCTGTTCTGGATACAGACTTTGAAATCAGCAATACGATATTCTCTGATTTCTATATCGGCCCTGTTTTTACGATGGCAAAGACAAAGGTTCATGTAGTTCAGAAAGAGAATGACGGATATGCAAGAAATAGTGTCTATTCTCCTTATATGTGCTTTGAAGATGACAAGAAAAAGATGAAACTTGCTTTTGAAGGTGTGAAACGATATTTCACAGTGCATCCAAAACTCTGTTATCTTCCAATGCTGTTTATCAAATTGATGGGATTACCGTATCCGGCATATGAAAAGATGAAGTATTTTGACTTCGAAAGAGGAAATGCAAATCAGTTTTTGAAACTTCTATATGATGATCCGATATTGTATCAGTCACCGGTGAAATCAGGAGTTCTTTTACCTCTTTATACCCCTGGTGGAATTCTACTTCCTCATGATAGATGTCAGTCTTATCTTCCCTTTTACCATAATCATTTTATGCCCGATGTCTTCTATAGTGAGCCAGCATTCTTCTCTGAGAAATATGCAGAGGATTATCTTTGCTTCCATGGTAAGACAAAAGAGGTCTCATCTTTCTTTGATGGAAAAACGGAAGTTTTTGATGATATCTTTGCAATGAATGAGAAAGAGGATACTGATATCTTTTATACGATTCATCAAGATAAGATCGAGAACGGAAACTACAAACTGATCCATGATTACTTCTCCTACATGAATGATGGTTATACCGCTGCGGAAACTTCTAGTATGCTCTCTCTTGATTCAAAAATGGATTCTCACTTTTATGCGATGAGTATGGTATATCTCTTCTATGCTCATTATTTTGATAGAGCGGATAAGAAAATATACAATACTGCTTTATTAGACACTTACTATAAACTTCCAGCGACTTTGATGCTATATGCTGATGAGAACAATGATACAAAAGCATTTGAATTGAACAGGAATTTTGTGACTACCTTTGAGAATGGAGAGCGTAAACCATTTGCATCCGATCAGAAAGAGATTGATGCTATCGCTAAACTTTATGATGCCTGGAGCTTTCACATGGATAACCGCTCTTCAAGTTACACAGAAAAGGGAATGACGCATTATATTGACTTGCCGTATGAGTATCTCACACAAGACTTCGTTTCACATGCAATGCATGATAGATGGAGTTATTCTAGTGATGTGAATCCTCTTGATTATAAAGAGTTATATGAGACTATAAAAGATATTCCAGAAGTTCAATATGAAGTGAGATTTAGAAAGTCTCTTCAATATGGTATCTATATTTATGGTGAGGATGAGAAACCTCGTGCGTTAGCAGTGTTAAAAAAGAATCTTCTTCCTGAGAATGTCTCTTATATGATCAGTGAAGAATTCTTATCCATTCTCTACTTTGGTTCGCAGTTTGAAGATAATTCCGGATTTAAGAAAACACTGACGAAAAATCAGTTTAAGAAATACCACGATAAGGTGTTCACGTATCAATACTGTGATGTTCCAAGACTCACCTTGGTAGAAGATCCGTCAGAAACTTATTTATATGCCTACTCTGGATACTTCCAGAAAGCATGGTACGAATATCTTTCTGGCAAGAGTGATTCAGCCTTCTTTGGTTATTACAAATCTAAGGATAATGAGGGAGGAGATATCTACATTGCTCCAGGATATACGTTCTGTGCTTTTAGTTATCAAGAAAATCTGGATTCCTTTGCTTTTTCGACAAAAGATATTCCTTTGCTAGTCAAAGTGATAAAGAATGCAGTGGAACTTTCTCTTACTAGCAAAAGTCTATATAAGACAGCCATTGCAACCTGTCAGTCTGGTCTTCCTTATATCTTCTTTGTGAAGTTAGCAAAGATGATCAATCGCAAGGAAGAAATCAATGAAGAGACACTGCGTAGATATTTCAACTTCTCAGATGTTGAAATTGATTTCAGTAAAACGGATGTCATTGATAATTACTTCTTCCATAAGAAAGATGATCTTCAGTCTGAGATATTTGCAAATGATTTAAAACGTTCCTTGCTTATGGATGGACTTTATTGTCATCCTGATTGTCAGATTCCGTTTATTGAGCTTGCTGATAATCCAGAAGATTCTCAGGCTGCTTTGGATACACCATTGATTTTATCGAATGACTGTCGTGTATCGATCGTATCGGAACCAAAGGGGATCGTTAGAAAGTATCTATTGCCGGATGAGGTTTTATATGGAACCTTAGTCAGCAATATGATTGAAAACTGTGCTAAGAAGCGAAAACAAAACTGGAATCTATTCTATGTTAAGGAATTCCTTCTGTTCTCATATTACGAGGACCATGAAATCCTTTTGAAATGGATTGAAGCGATGCAGCATCATTTCATCACGGTTCAACAATTCTATCTTTTCTATGATGAGATGATCGACAAGCATTCTCTTTTCCAAGGAAAAGATATGGTCAATCGATATGTGATGTTCTACTATGTGTTTGAATTCCTCATTCTCATCGAACAGAAAATCATGATCGCCAAAAGGAAAGAATTATTAGAAGAGTAGATCATTTGTTGCATATGAAAAGGCTTGCCCCGATAAAGGACAAGCCTCTTTTTGACTAGATGATCTGAATGTCTTTCTTGCGGAAGATAGGTGCAAGAATCTCGTGAACGATAAGTGGGACACATGCCATCAAAGCAAGTATCATCCATTCAGAGAAGAGTAATTTTGTTGTCTTGAATGCAGAGGATAAGAACGGGATTTCAGTGACTGCAATCTGTAAGGCAAAGCCTAATATGAAGGAGATAAGAAGCATCCAGTTTCCATCCTTGAAGACATGGATGAAGCTTCTTCTCAAGTCGGTCATACCGACCATGTGGAAGATCTGAGACATAGCAAGGACGGTGAAGGAGAATGTCATAGCCTGCTCATGAACAGAGATGAATCCGTTTGTGAATTGGATGGCATTGAGTTCCTCTTCCGTGGCAAAAAGCTGAGAGAATTCAGGTGAACCACTGAATGATGTGTGTTTGATACCGACATAGGCATAACTTCCATCACTTAACATGACTCTGGAATTCAAGCAGTTGATCAATCCTTTCCAAGACCAGGACCAACTATTGGAATTGGCATTGATGCCATTGAATGATCCGAAATCATATGTTCCCATATGGATGAAGGCGGGGATAAGGAAGGCTGTGATTGTGATGATGAATATGACGACACCATATCCTAATGTG
The DNA here is from genome assembly GCA_963589675.1 of Alistipes onderdonkii. GTDB lineage: Bacteria > Bacillota_I > Bacilli_A > RFN20 > CAG-288 > Enterosoma. Next base: position 11,801 of record CAVALL010000036.1, read on the forward strand.
AACTTGAATCCGCCATGTGCGAAGACGCCATCTTTTGGATTTCTAGGCTTCTGGTTCATGATGTCCTTATCTTTCTTATCCATGGATAAGGCAATAGCAGGGAGTGAGTCTGTGATGAGGTTGATCCAAAGAATCTGCAATGTGGCAAGAGGAGTAGGAAGACCGAGCAATAGGACGAAGAACATCGTTAAGACTTCGCCGAAGTTAGAGGAGAGTAGATAGAAGATAGACTTCTTGACATTGGAGAAGATACCTCTTCCTTCTTCAACGGCTTTTTCAATTGAGGCAAAGTTGTCATCTGTCAATACCATGTCAGCTGCGGACTTTGCAACATCGGTTCCAGTGATACCCATCGCAATACCGATATCAGCAGCTTTCAATGATGGTGCATCGTTTACTCCGTCTCCTGTCATGGAAACAATGTTTCCGTTTTCTTTCAACGCTTTGACGATTTGAACTTTGTTTTCAGGGGAAACACGTGCGAAGACATTGGTATGCTCGACTTTCTCTTTCAGCTGTTCTTCACTTAATGTATTCAGTTCGTCTCCAGAGCAGCACTGAGAGATATCATCAGCGATACCAAGATTCTTTGCGATGGCAAAGGCGGTATCTTTATGGTCTCCAGTGATCATGACAGTTCTGATTCCGGCTTCTTTCAGTTTGCTTACAGCAGGCTGAGCTTCTTTTCTTTCCGGATCGATCATTCCGACCATACCGACATAGATAAGATGATCTTCACTCATTCTGTTTTCATCATCATGATAGCGATAGGCAAATGCTAATACACGATATGCTTCATCAGCCATTTCCTTGCTGGCTTTATTGATGGCGATGATGTCCTCTTCTGTGATAGGACGGACTACACCGTTGATTTCAATGCGGTCAGTATGCTTTAAGATGCTGTCTAAAGCACCTTTGGTATAGATGATCTTCTTTCCTTCAAAACTATTTTCGACCGACATCATCTTTCTTACGGAATCAAACGGAAGTTCATCAATACGAGGCTGTGATTTCTCTTCGGTCTCTTCTTTTAGAATCTGGAATGTCTTTGCATAGTCTAATAGTGCTAATTCGGTTGGGTCTCCGTATCTGTCTCCTGAGATAGAGGCATTAGAGCAGAGCATCATACCGGTAGCTAAGAATGCAATCTCTTTGATGTCTATCTTATCGGCATCAGATGTCTTCTCATTGATATATACCTTCTTTACTGTCATCTTGTTCTGTGTCAGAGTTCCTGTCTTATCGGAACAGACGACTGTGACAGAACCGAGTGTTTCAACGGATGGTAGTTTTCTTACGATTGTGTTGACTTTGACCATCTTACCGACACCTAAGGCTAAAGCAATGGTGACGATAGCAGATAGTCCTTCCGGAATGGCAGCGACAGCTAAGGCGATGGATTCTTCAAACAGGTCTAATGTTTCCCAACCTAATTTGCTCCAATCACCAGATGAAGTAGCGATGTTGATGATAGCCCAGATAAATCCTGCTAGGAATGTGACGATGACAATGACAAGACAGATCAATCCTAATTGCTTGGATAAGACAGCAAGCTTCTTCTGAAGAGGTGTTTCATCATCTTCCTCGTTGGTTAGGAGGGTTGCAATCTTTCCTACTTCGGTATTCATTCCAGTATGGACAACAATTCCTAATCCTCTTCCATAAGAGATAGGACAGGAAGAGAAGACCATATTCGATTTATCATTTGTGACTGTGTCTTCACTCAACACAGCTTTGGCATCCTTTTCAGCTGGAACGGATTCGCCAGTCAAAGAGGATTCATCACTTTTTAAGTCAACCGAGTAGATAAGACGGATATCGGCGGGAACGATAGTGCCTTCCTCTAATATGACAATATCTCCAGGAACGATATCATCGCTCTTGATGATGATATTCTTTCCGGAACGTTTCACTGTGCACATCGGGGTGGATAGTTTCTTCAGTGCCTCTAATGATTGTTCTGCTTTCTGCTCTTGGATGGAACCAATGAGAGCATTGATGATGACAATTGCCATGATGACAATAGCATCAATCCATTCATCACTCTTCTTTCCCATTGCCAGGTTGATGAAGAAGATAGCAAGAGATATCAAAGCGGCGATGAGAAGAATGATGACCATTGGTTCAATGAATTGCTTCAAGAACTTGATGATAAATGGAGTCTTCTTCTTTTCCTGAAGCTTATTCGGACCATATTCTTCTAATCTCTTCTTTGCTTCTTCTTCGGATAGACCTTGTTTTGAATCTACCTGAAAATGCTCTGCGACTTCCTCTATGCTTTTTGCATGAGACGGATAAGACGACTGCGACTTTACTTCCTTTACGTCTGTTTTCTTCATATGTTATTGACCTTTTCCATTGATTGGTCTTGTTGCCGCAGTGCGGTTGCCATCCGGTAGGCTATTCAGCCATCGTGTTGACGAATGACAAAGATCCAACTACTCCCCAGTGTCAATGATGCTTGAATATTATAGATAATTTGAAGCTTATAAACAATAATCTGGTATAGGAAATTATCATATGAATGAGTCAGATGAATGGATGTAAAATGAATAGAAAAAAGACTGATATTGGTATATCAGTCATAAAAGTCATCTTGCGATAAGCGTAACCTAGATAACTTAATAGTTATATATGAACAATTCTATTTTATATTTGATATGCGATGAAGCAATCTTATATCATAATAATAGATTTGATAATATATTTACTTAATCAATCTCACAATAGGATGTGATGTAATAGTCAGCTGTCTTTATGATGTTGTCACTATCCTTTTTGTTGCCTTTGTCATAGACAGCAGCTACTTTGAATCCGGCGTTATGTGCAGTTGTGATAGCCATCAATATATCTTCAAAGACGAGTGTCTCTTCCGGCTTTGTGTTCATCTTCTCAGCTAATGATAGATAGATCTTTGGTTCACTCTTTGTGCTATTGATTTCATTGACATTCATTGCATAGTCAAAGTAGGAGAAAATATCATTGTTCTTTAAACAGGGTTCGTATAATTCTTTTCTGTTTGCGGTTGCTAAAGCAACAGGTAATTTCAGTTCGTCATGGATATAGGATAACAGTTCCTTTGCACCAGGCTTTGCTTTGATTTCAGTCTTATATGCTTCAATAGACCAATCTGTCCAGATCTGCATGATCTCATCGATGGATTCCTTGAATCCGTATTCCTCTTTTGTGAAAAGAGCAATGTCTTTGAAATTCATATGTGCGATTCTTTTCTTATAATCTTCCGGTACTTTCATATTATGAACGAGGAAGAATCGTTCATCTATTTCACTCCAGATACCTAACGAATCGACTAGTGTGCCATCTAAATCGAAGATGCATCCTTTGATGCCATTTAATAATTCTTGTTTTTTCATACATGTTATTTTATCGGATTGAATTGCGTTTGTGAAACAAAATCAATCCATTAACGGAAATAGTTGTTTCAAAATCAGTCTATCCCGTTTACAATAGTCCTGTATGAACTATGTGTTTTTTGACGTGGAATGCGCCAATTGTCTCAACGGTGAAGGTAAAATCTGTTCCTTTGGTTATGTAAAGACAGATGAGAATTTTCAGGTTATCAAGAAAAAGGATATCCTTGTCAATCCCAATGCTAAGTTCCTATTAGGCAATGTTAGAACAGGAGAAGGAATCAAATTAGCTTATCCTCTGTTTAAATTCCAAAGAGCGGATACTTTTCCAAGATGCTATCATGAAATAAAGGCTTTGTTAGAGGATGAAGATAACCTATGCTTTGGATTTGCTGTTCATCAGGATGTCGCTTATCTTTCCTATTCCTGCCAAAGATACTCTCTTCCTGTCATCAAATTCCATTTCTTTGACATTCAGAAACTAGAACAGAGACTCTATCATAGAAAGAATCCAAGTGGACTAGATCATCTTGTAGAACAGTTCTCTCTTCCTTCCTTTACCTATCATCGTAGTGATGATGATGCGTTGATGACTATGGAAGTGTTCCAGAAACTTTTACAGGTGAATGAACTTACAGTAATGGATGCCCTTGCAAAGTATCCAGAGTGTATTAGTGAGACAGAGTATCTGTTGAAAAAACTGAAAGAACATAGAGCGCTCCGTGCTAAGAAGAAAGAAATATCTGAAAAGAGAACTGTATTCTTTAAATCAGATGATTTTAAAGAAGACTTGAATCATTATGATAAGTATTTTTGGAAAAAGAGTTTCTATTTCCATAATGCTGTCATTGTGAACCATATTGATGAATTGATAGAGAAAAAGGAAGTATTTCGCAAGAAAGGTGGAAAAGAGACAACCGATATTCTGAAATCAGATTATCTCGTTTTAGAAGATGTGAAAGACAAGACGAAGATCAATATTGATTTCAAGGCTAATAATATCACTGTGATAACTTATGATAGGTTCTTAAAGAATCTAGATAAGGGAAGCAATGTAGCAAAGCATCATAAGTGATAGAAGTTGTTAATATCACTGTTTCCTTGAATTAACCATACATAAAGCTTGATACATAATGATAGTAAGGCTTTTTATATTACTTAATTTTATAGTTGAATCTATTTTAATTCTTTAGGAATAGAGTGCTGAGTAGACTAATGAGTAGACTAATGAGTAGACTAATAGTAGACTAATGAGTAGACTAATCAAAAAGAGGATAGAGAGGGATTTTAGGTAATAAAAAGAGACTGTAAGCTTACTAAGCGTGACTTCCGTTTGACCCGGAAATCGGCATAATGCTTTAACAGCCTCTTTCAATTTGTTTACTTAACTAATTTGACTTCAATCTGAGGAATCAAGGATTTCCAGAGCTTATAGGATCCTAAGTGTTCGCTGAATGCAGTTGCACCACCGGCGGCCATAGAATACTGTAATCTCTTTTCGACAGAGACACCTTCACTGAGACCCTTGATGAAACCGGAGATGGAGGAATCACCAGCACCGACAGCGGAAATCTGTTTTCCATGTGCGTTGGAGCAGTGATAGATATGTCCGTCTTCTGCAAAGTAGAAAGCACCCTTATGACCCATGGTGACAAGAACGGAGAGAGGACCTCTCTTCTTGAGTTCTTCACCACCGGCGATGATATCTTCATCGGTGTTCATCGGTTTGCCTAATAAGTCACCAAGTTCTTCATCGTTCGGCTTGATCATGAACGGATGAGTAGGAAGAGCCAAATCCAAGGAAGCACCAGTTGTATCTAAGATGGCAAGTGCGCCGACAGGATTGCAATATTCAGAGATGATCTTTGCATAGAGTCCGCTTCCTTCCTGACCGCAGGAACCGGCGAGGATGAGGATGTCGCCTTTCTTGAGGTTCTTCTTCAAGTAGGTATAAAGCTTCTCCATACCTTTGTCTGTGACCTTCGGGGCTTCGACATTGAAACGGGTGTCCTGATGTGTTCCGGTGATCATGACATTGAGACGGGAATCGCCTTTGGTAGGAAGATAGATGGCTTTATCATATTCCTTGTCGATGATGTCCTTCATCTGTTTTCCCATAGAGCCGCCGACAGCGACAATCGGAATGTTCTTGACGCGGAGGTTGTTCAACATTCTAGCAACAGTGATGCCTTTTCCACCTAAGGACATGACACCTTCCTTAAGACGGTTTGTGCAGCCGATGTTGAGATCTTTATCTCCTAAGTTGAGGCTATAATCCATAGCCGGTGCAATTGTAAGTGAGTAAATCATTTTATATAAATTCTCCTTTAATCAGTTTAATGGATCCTTTTTCGGAATGTCGACTTTGATCATCTTTGCGATGGATTTGTATTTCTCTTCAATCTGTTCTGTGATGATGATAGGACGCGAGAAGTCTGAGAATGTAGCTGTTGCAATACGATCAAACTTCGTATGATCCGCTAAGATATAGGAAGCGAAGCATTTGTTGATGGCAGCGGATTTGATGGCGCATTCTTGAGGATCGGGTGTTGTGAACTTGGCCTGAGGATGAATGCCGTTGGTACCGAAGAATCCAATGTCGAAATTGAATCTCTTCAAAAATTCCAAAGCGTAGGAACCGATGAATGCGTTTGTTGTCAGTTTGAGTTCTCCGCCTGTGACATAGCAAGTCATACCTTTTTCTGTCAGCTTCTGTGCAAGAAGTGGGGAATTGGTAACATAGCAGATGTTCTTATGCGTAGGAAGGTAAGGAATCATGCTGGCGACTGTTGTTGATGCGTCGAGATAGATGCAGGAACTATCCTTGACAAAGGATGCCGCTTTCTTTGCAATGTATTTTTTGATTTCAGGTTCGGTTCTTTCTCTTTCGAGATATTCCTTGTCCAAACGATCGAACTTGAAGTTTCCAGAGAAGTGAAGGCTAGCTGCACCGCCATGAACTCTCATAAGCTGGTGCTGAGATGCCATTCTCTGCAAATCTCTTCTGATGGTTGATTCGCTTGTCTTGAAATATTCGGCTAAATTTTCAAC
>CAVALL010000037.1:0-18060 GCA_963589675.1 Alistipes onderdonkii
AAAGTAGATAGTGTATTGATTCCATATGAAATGCAAAAATCTGAGAAGATGATATATCACTTGATATGTGAGGCGTCTATCTTTTCTGAGTTTGGTGTATCAAATGAGGAAATTATGAGAGAAACAGGATTATCAAAGAGAACATTGATGTATTGCTTAGATGATTTGAAAACTAAAAATGTAATAGAAGATATCAAGATAGGTAAGTATTCATTCCATCGAATGAAACGTGATTGAAATGTGACACGTGGCATTTTAGGGTTAACTTAGAGAATTTACAAATTATAGCTGTGTTGTATAATAAAGAAAGTAAGAAGAGGAGTATCTTTCTGCTTGATCTAAAGTTGAATGAGAAATATGGTTTGTATAAGAAATTCATCTGTGAGATGGGTGGTTTTACAAGAATCACAAACACGATGATTGATTTTATAGGAGGGTTGTCAAAATGAAAAGATATCGTTATCTTTTCTATCTTTCCTTCTCTTATTTAGCTGTAGTTCGAAAACAAGTGCTGTAAAACCTGATTACATTCCATCTAATGAACCATACTATTGTTCTGCACCAACAAAAAAAGCCGAAAAAGAATTTGTTAAGTTTTTCGGATCCGTGAGAAAAAAATAATGATTCTTTAACTGGATATTCTTTTGTTTCATTTCAACGTCTCTATCATGGATTTACAGGTGTTATTGATTCAAATACGATTATCTATAAAGATAAATGTATTACAAAGACTATTGAATCTGAAACTGAAAATGCTATTGCTTTTTTTAGCACAGAAAAGAAAGCGGATGACGTTGAGTGGATGAGGATATATAGTCCTGCGATGGCTGAAAATGTCACCTATTTAATTATTGGTGAAATGCCTGATGAATTAAATGGCATTAAATATTACTATGGAGATTCAGTTGAATGAATTGTTGGGAGGTGTAAAATGAAGAAAACACTAGTGTTATTGTTATCGTTGCTATTAGCATCTTGTTCATCTACTTCTGAGATTCCATCAAATGAACCTTATTATTGTGAAAGCTTCTGTGCAAGTGGCTGGCTGATTGCTTATCCGAATCAATTGTTTGAAGGACAACTGATTAAAGAGAAGGGGCAGTATTATTTTGTAAACAAGACTCTTACAAAACATGGATTCCATGGTCTCTTGAATGATAAAACAAAGATATATACTGCATATGATACGGAAGTCAAACTAAGTGATTTAAAGGAAACTAGGTTCGAGTCTGTTTATGCATCGTTTGATCCAAATACATATCGAGCAATCGCCGGGGTCAACGATGTGAATTGGATTAGTGTAGTATCCTGTCCGATGCCCGAAATCGTCTCTGAAATTGTGATAGGATTTGATTACAAGGAATCACAACTATTCAACTATATAGACCATACACAACCTTAGATTTTAGTTTTGTTTCACTTCATAGACACAAGCTTCATAAGGTCTCATTTTCTTTTCTGTGCCCGCATAATTGGATAGCACTAAAGTCTTTTCAACCTCATTAAAACCGAGCGGATAAGGAACCTTCTTTCCAGTCATATTCAATATGACCATATAAGCTTTCTCCTTATCTTTTCTGATGTAGTTGAGAATCTCTTTTCTTGTGTCTAAGAAACCGATGCTTCCATAGACAAAGGTCTTGTTATTCTCCCTGAGTTCATTTATTTTCTTGAAGTAGGAAAGAATGGAATTAGGATCATCTTTTTCATTCTCATAGTTATAGATGGCACATTCACTATTGTAAACCTGCCATGGTTTGACATCCTTATCAGCAAAGCCATATCCTTCTTCTTTGTTGAATGCCATAGGAGCACGAGAGTCATCTCTTGATGTCTGCCATGTTATCCGTTTTGCAATGAACTCAGGAAGATGGAACTTCTTTGTTGCTAGGTTATATACTGCACTTGTAACACAATCTGTACAATTCGTTAAGTCTAATGGCTTCGGATAGTCTCTCGCTCCGACCTCTTCTCCCATATAGATGAATGGTGTACCTCTTAGTGTGAAAAGAAGAGTGAGAAGCATCTTCGCACCATAGTCTTTGTTCTTGCCCCATACATATTTCCCAATGGAACGATGTTGGTCATGATTCTCTAAATAATTGCCGTTGTAGTCAACATTTGTCTGCCAACGGATCACCGCATCTTTGAAACGCTTGATGTTGGCGTGTTTGCTAAGATATGTGTTATAGACACAGGCTGTTTCAAACTGGAAGAAAGTATCTAATTCATCCTCTAGGTATTTTGAACCATCATCGGTCGTGATTCCACCACCGCATTCTCCAATCAATACAGCACCTCTTGGCTCTATGACTTCTTTTCGAATCTGCTTTAAGATTCGATGGTTGCCTTCTGTTGCAACATAGTGCTCATGTCCAAGAGGAGTGCCAAGTTTACACTTTTTTCCGTCCTCATAGGATTCTTTATAAATCTCGGAAATAACATCGCAACGGAAACCATATACTCCTTTATCGAGCCAGAAGTTCATGATGTTCTCTACTTCTTGAATCACTTCTGGGTTATGCCAGTTAAGGTCAGGCTGTTTCTTATGGAATAGATGCAAGTAGTAGGTGTTTTCTTCTCCTTCTACTTTCTCCCAAGCCGATCCAGTAAAGTTGCTTTCCCAGTTGTTTGGAGGTAGTTCCCTTCCTTTTTTGTCCTTCTTCCCTTCCTTGAAGATATAGTAATTCCTGTACTTGGAATTCTTGTCTTTCAATGCCTCTTGAAACCAAGGATGTTCATCGCTTGTATGGTTGGCGACAAGATCCATGATGACCTTCATGCCTCTCTTCTTGGTCTCTTCCATCAGCTTATCGAAGTCATCTAATGTGCCAAACATAGGATTGATATCATAGTAATCGGAAATGTCATACCCCATATCAAACATAGGAGAACGATAGATAGGGGAGAACCAGATGATTTTGATTCCGATTTCTTTTAGATAATCTAGTTTCTCAATGATTCCTTTTAAGTCACCTTTTCCATCTCTGTTCCCGTCTTTAAAGGAGATTGGATAGATCTGATATACGGCATGTTCTTTCAGAAATTCATTTGACATTGTATGGTACCATCCTTGCTTCAATTATACCATGTTGATGGAAACAGGTACTGAAAAAGGGACCCGCTTATTCAGCGAATCCCTTGATGAGTCAAAGAGTTGGTTTACTTGGAATACTTGATGGTGAGGTTGTAGGAAGACTTGCTGTCTGTTCCACTTCCTTTAGCCTTGATAGCAGTAACAAGACCATTGGAATTCCACTGGATGGTGGAATTGGACTTGTTTCCACTATCATCCTTTTCTTCATAGGTGACCTTGAAGGAGCTTCCAGCATAATACTTGTAGGAAGTGTTTTCGGCAGCAGCGAAAGTGGAAAGGCCGAAAGCAGTGGCAACAGCAGCATATGTGATATCACTGAGGTTGGTGACGGAGGCCGGTGTGAGAACATGGCCGTTGACAGTGAGGTTAGCAGAAATCTTGGATTCGGAAGTGCTGCTAGAGCTGGAGGACTTGACAGTGCCAGAGACAACGGCAGTCTTGTATTCGACTGTGGTCTTCAAAGCTTCATTGGCTTTGGTCTGGAAATCAGCAAAGCTGACATTTCCACAGGCAGTAAGAGACAATGCGCAAACGCCTAAAACTGCAAGACTACGGATAGACTTTTTCATGATAAATAAATACTCCTTTCATGAATTCCGAGTTCTGGAAAATACTTCTCAGAAACTCTGCGATTTATTCTAAATGGTTATTCACTTTATTTCAATGCCTTAAAGTGAAATATATACAAAACGAGAAAATTATTAGACATTTTGTCAAAAAGTGTTTATTTCTTTTTCGAAGACACAATGTTCAAAATGAAAAGGCCTTGCTCAGTGCAAGGCCTTGAATGTTTATCGGATTAGATTACTTAGAATACTTGATGGTGAGGTTGAAGTAGGCGGTATCACTAGCGCCAGAACCCTTGGCAACGATGGAAGTGACAAGACCGTATTTGTTCCACTTGACTGTAGAATCAGACTTGTTGCCGTTGCTATCAGTGGACTTGTATGTGACCTTGAAGGAGCTTCCGGCATAATAGGTGTAGTCAGAGACTTCAGCGACGGAATAGGTTCCGATGCCGAAGAGATTGACATAAGCGGCAGCAGTGATGTCATCGATGCTTGCAGAGGCAGGGGTAAGGATATGACCGTTGACAGTAAGGCTGGCAGAGACATCCTTTTCAGTCTTATCGGTTTCGCCTGTGAACTTGACGGTGCCGGAGACAGAAGCGGACTTGTAATCGACAGTTGTCTTTAAGGCAGCATTGGCCTTGGTCTGGAAATCAGCAAAACTCACCTTTCCGCAAGAGGTAAGAGATAATGCGCATAAGCCTAAAACAGCAAAACCACGGATGGACTTTTTCATGATTAATAATTTCTCCTTTCATGAAGTTTATGTTCTGGAAAACACTTCTCAGAAGCTGCTATTTATTCTAATCATTATTTTTATGTTTTTCAACGCTTTGAATTCTTTTCGTATGAATTTATTGGATAGATGTTTTGCAATATGGGAAAAATATCGACTCCTTAACGTTGTTTTTTCGGCTTTAATCAGGGAAATTGAATGTTTTATTGAAAGGTGAACGGTAGCCACTATCTAAAAGATAGTGACTATAACAGTTCAGCCATATAGAGTGGTAGATGTATGATTCCATCTTTGATCATTACATCTTTCGTATATAAGATATAGGAATCACCGATAATGGATGAGAATCTCTTTTTAAATTTATCGATAGATGAATGGGAATGATAATCTCCTGATTTCACTTCCACAGGACAGATCTTTTTCCCTTCGGTGATAAGGAAATCAATCTCCATATGGTTTTCACGGTTTTGGCTATCTGATCTAGAATAGAAATATAAACGATCTCTTTTCAGTCTTAGCATTTGTGCGACGATATTTTCCATGAGCATGCCTTCGTTTATGTTCATCTTGTCAAACAATATAGCACGATATATTTCATTGTCCGTGTATTTCCTGTCTTTGAATGTGTGGGTGACAAGTAAACCGGTATCTGCCATATAGCATTTCTGTGTGTGATGATCTGCACTTAGTGCTAATCCGACATGGGGGTCTGTTGAATTGAAACAGGTGTTGATGATCATTGCTTCATTGAGCCATATGAATGAATCTTCAAAGGTTCGGAAACGGCTGTCTTTTCCGAGCGAAGATAATTTATATTTCTTTTCTTTTTTGGAAAGCTGACCAGGTATTTCATCGAATATGGCAAATACCTTGTCTTCGCTCTTATAGCAGAATTTAGCAACATCATCACGATATAGTTTCAATATTCTTCTCTTGACGTTATCCGATGATTCAAAGTCTTTGTTTTCAATATAGGCTAAAACGGATTGGGGCATTCCTCCAACAAGCATATATTGTCTGAAATCATTCATGACTTTTCTATGAAGGATATTTCCTAGTGGTGTTTTGGATTCAAAATGTGATTTGATGAAAGGATAGGTTGCTTCATCATTCAATGCCCAGAGGAATTCCTCAAAATCGAGAGGGAACATCTCGATATGTTCTTCTTCAGAAGGAATGATAATATCCTGTACATTCTTTTTCAAACGTATTAAGGAACCAGTCTCTAGAAAATCATAACGCCCATCAGCTACTAGATATTTGATCAGCTGACGTGCTTTTGGACATTGCTGAACCTCATCAAAGATAATCAGAGAATCGCGTTTGTATAGAGTGGTGGAATAGAAAGCGGAAAGTTTCATAAAAAACAAATCGAGGTTATAACTATCATTTTCAAATAAGTCGACAATATCTTTTGGTGCGTTACCGAAGTCAACGATAATATAGCTTTTGTATTCGTTTTCCGCAAAAGTCTTTGCAATAAAGCTTTTTCCGACACGTCGTGCACCATCAATCAGTATTGCTGTCGAGCCTTTGCTTCTGTTTTTCCAAGAGACAAGTACATCATATATTTTTCTTTTCAACATAGAACGCCTCCATCACAATTTTATTAATTATATTACTTATCACCTGTGATTTTCAATTGAAAATGCACGAAAAGGCAAGTTTGAAAACTTCGTTTTTACACGAAAACGCAAGTTTTAGATAGGCAAAATCGTACAGAAAAGCAAGTTCATGACTGCTTCGGTAGATGTATAGACCGGATATACTGTTGCCTGAAAATGCGTTTTGCATGATACTGAAACTATGGACTATTGGAAGAGATATCGATCTAGATTTTTTCTTTTTGTTTCTCGTTACAAATTAGTCCTGCTCTGTATTAGAACTCATTTTCTTTAAATCCTGTTTCTTTTACTCTATATATTTCCGGCTAGTGGTGCTCATATGGCGATTGGTCCTTAATCATAGGTTTGCCAGGAATGTTATAGTTTTTTCAAAAACCGCCTCAAGATAATAGCAAACTATCGCCCGTGTGCACCACAAGTCGGAATTTTATTGCTCTTTTTTGGCGTAAATTATAAAATGTAAATTGATTAACGGAGTTATTATGGATTCAACATTTTTAAAAAAAATATTTACAAGATCATGGATGTAGTTGGGGCGCAAAATGGGAAAACGAAAGCGACAAAACAACATTGATAATTACAGATGATAGCAACTATGTTTGTAACCCTGCACCAGACTATAAAGATAAAATCAAAAAAGTAATTTTTGAAGGCACTTCAGTGGAAATGCTAGATTTTGCGTTTGCCGGCTACACAGCGCTTGAAACAGTTGTTCTTCCTGACTTAATGGAAAAATTAACGGAGAATTGTTTTAAAAACTGCACAAATCTAAAGAACATAAACATTCCAAGCCACGTCGAAACAATTCCTGAAAATGCATTTAAAAACTGCTCATCATTAAAGAGTGTTAATATACCATCAAGCTGTTTAAAAATTGAAGATTCTGCATTTTACGGCTGCACCAATCTTGAAAGCGTGGGAATAGAACTCTTTGCTGAAAAGATTGAAGCAAGTGCTTTTTATAAGTGTTCGTCACTCAAATCTATCACCGATATATTCTTGGAAGAAATTGGCGAAATGGCATTTGAAGGCTGCACTTCGCTTGAAGAAGTCATTCTTCAAAAAACCGAAGTCATTGGTTATAACGCATTTGAAAATTGCTCAAGCCTTAAAGACTTTGAGATTCCTGAAACCATAACAAAAATTGAACCATTTGCCTTTCACGGATGCAGTAGTTTGAAAAAAATCACTGTTCCAAAATCAATAAAGAAAGTAAGCGGAATTTGTTTTAGCGATTGCACAAGTTTGGAAACTGTAACATTAGAAGCCGTTGAAAGTATTGATGCCGGTGCGTTTGCAGGCTGCACAAACCTAAAAAATGTTATATTTAAAAATGAAGACGCCGTTCAAGAAATCCACAAAAACGCATTTTTGTTTTGCGACAATCTTGATGAAGAAACAACAAAGACTTTGAACCGAATAATTAGCAAAAAGATTTTAGCAACTGAAATTCCTGAGGCCGCTCATAAAAACGACAAGAGCCTAAAGTCTTTTGAGATTCCTGAAGACATACTTGTTGTTAATGCAGAAGCCTTTGCTGGATGCAGCAACCTTGAAGAAATAACCATTCCTTCAACAATAAAAGAAATCGGCAACGATGCTTTCAAGGATTGTTGCGCATTAAAAAAAGTCAATATAAAATCGCTAGACGCTTGGTGTGAATGCTTGCTTATGAACCTTTATTCAAACCCGATTTACCTTGCTGGTTCATTTTATGTTAATGGTAAACATATAACAAAACTCACCCTTCCAAGTGAAGCTGGCCTAGTTAAAGATTTTGCTTTTGCAAAAGCTGATATAACCGAATTAAATATTCCGTCAACAATTGATGGGGTCGGAAAGAAATCTTTCATGCTCTGCAGTGCTCTTAAAACTGTTAATATTGAAAAAGGCTTCCATTCAATTGATGACAACGCATTTGAAAACTGTGAATCATTAAAAACATTGGATATGCCAACTTCCGTAACAACCATTGGTTCAAACGCATTTCATGAATGCACTGCACTTGAAACAGTAACTCTTTCACCGTACTTGTTTAGGCTCTTCGACAGAACTTTTGCTGACTGCAAAAGTTTGAAGAGTATTGTTTTTGGGAAATCAATGCAAGTTATTTACGCCGACCAGTTTTTGAATTGCCCAAACTTTGAAGCTGCTTTTTATCTTGGCTCAAAGGAAGATTGGTCAACCAAAATTTTAATCAATGAAGACCACCAATTTGAAAAATATTTGTGTTTCTATTCTGAAGACAAACCAACCGAATCTGGAAGATTTTGGCACTATGTTTCAAACATTCCAACTATGTGGTAAAAAATATAATTAAAAATTGACTGTTAGTTTTCATAATGATTGCAAAGATAACAAATAAACTAAATATATATTTCATATATGTTTTGTTTTTAGCCTAAAAGAATGGTATATTCTACTTGGCATATTTTAGCCTCTATTTTTAATAGGCTTTTAAATTGTGTGCGATGAATTCATTAAAGGAGTACTACTATGGGTTTTCTCGATAAACTATTCCGCATTGATGCCAGAGCTTTCAAAAAGATTCAGAACAAAGCAAAACGTGTCTTCGAATATGAGGACAAGTTCAGCCTTCTCACTGATGAAGAACTGAAGGCCATGACACCATATCTCAAGAAGAAGCTTGCCGATGGACAGACTGTCGACGATATTCTTCCTGAAGCATTTGCAACGGCTAGAGAAGCAGGTCGCCGTGTCTTAGGTCAGTTCCCTTATCCTGTTCAGGTTTTCGGTTCCACCGTTCTTAACGAAGGCGATGTCGCTGAAATGAGAACCGGTGAAGGTAAGACCTTGACCGCTACGATGGCTGTCTATCTCAACGCTTTGGAAGGCAAAGGCACTCACGTTGTCACTGTCAACGAATACTTGGCAAGCCGTGACGCGGATTGGATGGGTAACATCTATCGTTTCTTAGGTTTGACCGTTGGTGTCAACTTAAGAGAAAAGGATACCAAACAAAAGCAGGAAGCCTATCTTTGCGATATCACTTATACAACCAACTCCGAGGTCGGTTTCGACTATCTGAGAGACAACATGGCAAAGACGGTTCAAAACCGTGTTCTTCGTGGTTTGCATTATGCTATCGTTGATGAAGCCGACTCCATCTTGATCGATGAATCCCGTACACCGCTTATCATCTCTGGCGGTAGCGGCATTACCGCTTCCTCCTATTTGACAGCTGACCGTGTTGTCAAGATGATGAGAAAAGACAGAGATTACACAATCGATGTTGAGAAGAAGGTTGCAACCTTGACTGATAAGGGTGTTGAACTCATTCAGAGAATGTTCTCCCTTGATAACCTCTTCGATGCTCAGTGGGCTGACCTTACTCACCGTGTTCAGCAGGCTTTGAAAGCCAACTACATCATGAAGCGTGATGTTGAATACATGGTTTCCGATGATGAGATTCTCCTTATCGATGGTTTCACTGGTCGTGTCATGAAGGGTAGAGAATACTCTGATGGCTTACAGCAGGCTCTTCAGGCTAAGGAACATGTTTCCATCAAGCCGGAGACTGTCACACTGGCTACGATCACTTATCAGAACTTCTTCCGTCTTTATGACAAACTCGCCGGTATGACCGGTACTGCTAAGACTGAAGAGGAAGAGTTCCGTAAGGTTTACAACATGCGTGTTGTCACCATTCCGACCAATAGACCGATTCAGCGTTTTGATGACAATGATGCCATCTTCGGAAACGAAGAGGCAAAGTACAATGCTCTTGTCGCTGATGTCAAAGACAGACATGAACATGGACAGCCGGTCTTGATCGGTACTCCTTCCGTTGAGAAATCAGAAATTGTCGATCAGAAACTTACTGCCTTAGGAATTCCGCACGAAGTCCTCAATGCTAAGAACCACGCCCGTGAAGCAAACATCATCGCTCAGGCTGGTCAGAGAGGCGCTGTCACTATCGCTACAAATATGGCAGGTCGTGGTACCGATATTAAATTAGGTGATGGTATCAAGACTCTTGTCAGCGGAGAAGAAGAGAAAGAAAAGCATTACAATGGTCTTGCTGTTCTTGCTACAGAGAGAAATGAATCCAGACGTATCGATAACCAGCTCAAAGGCCGTTCCGGACGTCAGGGAGACCCTGGATACTCCAAGTTCTATGTCTCTCTTCAGGATGAACTCTTTGTCCGCTTCGCTCCTCAGTCCACTAAGAACCTTTATGAGAAGTTAGGAGATGAGGCTTTCGAATCCAGAATGATGATGAAGGCTATCACTTCCGCTCAGAAGAGAGTCGAAGGACAGAACTTCGATACTCGTAAACAGTTGCTCAACTACGATGATGTTCTTTCCCGTCAGAGAAAGATCATGTACGAAAGAAGAGATCATATCCTTTACAGCAAGACAATTTCTGAGACTATCCCGGAATACTTCATGCTCTGTGCTAAGGAAATCTGCAATCAGTCCTTCTATCTCAAGGATCAGGAAAAGATCATGGATGGAAAGAAACTTCAGGCCGCAACCGATAAGCTTCTCTCTTTAGAGGAGAATGAGGTTGATCTCTCTTCTTTGGATGGTGTTCCTTATGAGGATGCAAAAGAACTCTTAGGCGCTAGACTCCAGAAGCTTTACCAGGATCATGGAAAAGACTGGACACAGGATATGAGAGACTTTGCTGAAAAGACTGTCACTCTTGACTGCATTGACCGCCGTTGGACAAAGCACATCGACCAGATGTCCAAGCTTCGTGATGCTATCTGGCTCCGCTCCTATGCACAGACCGATCCTCTTCAGGCTTATACCAATGAAGGATTCGATATGTTTGATAGAATGAATTCCTCTATTGCATCCGATGTCTGCCGTACACTTCTCCATGTTGCCTTCAAGAAGCAGGAAAAGCCGAAGACTCCAATCCCGCACGTCGATACAATTGATGCAGCCGTTAAGGCTCCCGAAGTCAAATTCAATCCGGAGACCGATGTCAACATCAAGCCGGATGATGATGGAATCGATAGAAGCAATCCGACTGCAAAGATCAGTTAATTCGTTTACTCAATAATAAAAACAAGAAAGGAGGGCCTTACAATGAAAGAACTATTCGAACTCAATAACATGTACGACAACATTTCAACACAGCTTCTTGATTTGCAAGGCTGTCTTTGACCTTCCAAGTTTGGAAAAACAGGAGGCTGAACTCTCAGCGATGACTGTTGATCCTTCTTTCTGGAAAGATCAAGGACACGCTAAGGAAATCAACCGCCAATTAGCCGATATCAATTACAAGCTCAGCAGTATAAAAGACTTCCAGAAGAAACTGGAATCCATCAAAGAATCTCTGGACTTTCTCAAGATTGAGATGGACCAGGATATCTTTGATGATGCTGATGTTTCATTAGTTGCTCTGAATAAGAGCTTTACCAAATTCCAGAAAGAGATCTTCTACGCTGGAAAATACGATAACTGCGATGCAATTCTAGAATTCCATCCAGGTGCTGGTGGAACAGAAGCTCATGACTGGGCATCCATGCTTTTACGTATGTATGAGAGATATGCGGAAAGCTATGGCTTCAAGTTCAAGCTTGTCGATATATTAGAGGGTGATGAAGCAGGTATCTCATCTGCAACTCTTGAAATCAGTGGAAAGATGGCATATGGAAACCTCCGTGGAGAAAGCGGTGTTCATCGTCTAGTTAGAATCTCTCCATTTGATTCAGGTGGAAGCAGACATACCTCGTTTGCGTCCGTTTCTGTCATGCCGGTCATCAAAGATGATATTGATGTTCAGATCAATCCATCTGACTTAAGAATCGATACCTATCATTCCTCAGGAGCCGGTGGACAGAATGTCAACAAGACAGAATCCGCTGTCCGTATCACACACCTTCCTACTGGTATCGTTGTCTCCTGTCAGATTGAAAGAGATCAGCTTGCCAACAAGGAATTCTGTATGGAGATGCTGAAATCCAAGCTCTTCCAGTTGGAAGAGAAGAAGAGACAGGAAGAGATGGATAAAATCTCTGGTGTGAAGAAGGATATCTCCTTCTCCTCTCAGATCCGTTCCTATGTCTTCTGCCCCTATACCTTAGTCAAGGATCATAGAAGCGAATATTCGGAAGTCAATGTTCAGTCTGTCATGGATGGAAACATCACAAACTTCATCGATGCCTATCTGAAGTGGGACTTCAGAAGAACGCATAATATCAAGTAGATGGTGAAACCATGCAGAAAATAAAGAATTGGGCTTTGAAACAGATTCAGATTGTGAAGAATGAATTCACAAATGAACCTCCTATCAAGGTGGTCAAGAATCTGTTTCTCATCCTTATCGGTGCGTTTCTTGTTGCCTTTGGTGATTCCTTCTTCATCCTTCCAATGAATATCATCTCAGGAGGCGTTGCCTCTATCTCCATGTTGATTTACAAGATACCAGGATTCTCAGCTCTGACTCTGAACACCTATGTCTTGATTGTCACTTGGTCCTTCTTCTTCCTAGGTCTGATATTCCTAGGCTTGAAATATTCTCTTCATACGTTAGTCTATACGATATCCTATCCGCTTGCTGTCATGTTATTCACATTCATCCTCAACAATGTTGTTGTCGATGGAATTCGAATCTTCGATATCACGGAATTAGGAAAAGATATCGAGATATCAAACGGAATTGTCATTCCGTTTGAAGGAAATGAAGATAGTATTCGTTTGCTTGCTTACTTCGTTTCTGGAATCCTAGGTGGATTGTTGACTGGTTCTGGTATTGGTCTAACCCTAGCGGGCGGTGGATCAAGCGGTGGAACCGATGTCATCAATCTATTAGCCAATAAATATCTTCACATCAAGGTGGGATTATCTTCCTTCATTGTCGATGCTATCCTGATTGTCGCTGGATTCTTCACCAATGGATATAACCTTTTACCTTCCTTAGTCGGTTTAATCACTGCACTTCTCTGCTCTATCATGCTAGATAAAGTATTCTTAGGAAACAATCAGTATTATCTAGCTATGGTCATATCCAAGAAGTGGCCGGAGATCAACGCCTTCATCAATGAGAATTTAGGAAGAGGAACCACTCTTCTAAAAGCGCAAGGCGGATATACGAAGAATGATACAGTCGTACTTGAAGTCTGCTTTGATCGAGTTGATTACAACATCATCCGTGAAAGCATCAATGCGATCGATCCTAACGCCTTTGTCACCGTTATGCAGACAAAGGAAATATTAGGATATGGATTCAGTAGAACAACTCCGAAAGCAGATAGACAGGATATTGCCATGTCTGCCGATGAAGCTAGGAAACTAGTCTCCAAAGCAAGAACAAAGAGAAAGAATACATTCAAAGAAGATTTCTAAAGGGTTGAACGGAAAGGTTCAATCCTTTTTTTGACTCGTAAAGCAGCAATCCTACTGAACAGTTTTACCAAAAGCAGTAAAAGTGTTCAGTGGCAGTGAACAGTTTGGTTGACTTTCGTAAAAGTGTTCAGTAGAATATCTATGGTGAACATTATGATTAAAAGAGAGAAATATATCAAAAGAATCAGACCATTTTATGAATCCGACCTTGTCAAAGTCATTTCTGGTGTCCGTAGATGTGGTAAATCTGTCATATTGAATCAGATTATGGATGAGATAAGACAGAAGACAGACAATATCATATATCTTAACTTTGAAAGGAACGCAGATCTTTCAAAGGCAGGGACAGTACAGTCTCTATTAAATTACGTAAGAGATAATCGAAAAGAAGGCAAATGCTATATTTTCTTAGATGAGATACAGAATGTAGAATCATGGAATGTTGCTGTCAAGGACTTAAGATTAGATAATAATTCAGTCTTTATCACGGGAAGCAATTCAAAGTTGTTGTCCAGTGAGATCCTTACCTTGTTAAGCGGTCGATTTGTCAATTTCAGAATCCGACCTTTTGTATATCAGGAAATGAAAGAATTATGTTCTGAGACAGGATATCCGTGTTCTGTGTTGGATTATCTGACATGGGGTGGATTTCCAGGAAGATTCCAATTCACCGACAAAGAAGCACAAAAAGACTATCTCACTGACTTAGAAAACACGATTGTGTATAATGATTTGATTCAAAGATATCATATAAAGAAGGATGTTGTATTCCGTAAGATTGTTAACTATGTCATCAATAATAACGCTAGGGTTCTTTCTTCTAGAAATATACAACGATATCTAAAAGGGGAATGCGAAAACGTATCACTCAATACTGTATTGAAATACATCGAATATCTAAAAGAAGCCTATATCATTGATGAAATTCCACAATATTCCTCAAAAGCGAAAAGAGAATTAGCCTATTACTATAAAGTCTATTCAGCTGATGTCTGTTTCAATTCGTTGAACGTAAACAATAATCGTTTTGATCTTGATCATAATCTTGAAAATGTCGTATATAACGAACTCTTATATCGTGGATATAAAGTGATGACCTTTGACAATAACGGAAAAGAAATAGATTTCTATGCTACAAAAGATGGAAAAGAATATTACATTCAGGTTGCATATAGTGTAGTAGATGAGAAAGCATATCAAAGAGAATTTTTGGCATTCAATGGTATCGGATATCAATCACAGAAGATACTCATCACAACGGATGAGGTTGATTATTCGACAAGTACGATTCGACATATCTCATTGGATGATTTCCTAAGCATGGATGATTTGATATAGGACTAATTTGATGAACAACACCAGATTATAAAGACCCGATTCAGGTCTAGTTTTGTCGATTCTATACTTCATAACTGATAACAAGGGATGACGTTTCAAATGTCTCATAATATACGTTGTCCTTAAACAACTTGAGAAAAACTGAAAAATCGATGGGTCTTGTGTTGAGAAAAAATGAAAAAAGACGAGCGATTAGAAAAAGCGGAAAAACTAATAAAACAAAAGCTCGGCCTTGACCGAGCTTTTGTGATTAGACAGACGTAAGATGAATTAGGCGGTTGTGACTAATTTGAAAATGGAGATGTCTTTTTGAGAACCGTTGTAGCAAGCGAAACGCGGACTACCAGTGTTGTATTGGATTCTATATGTGGAATCTTTGCAAGAGACAGCTTTTGCCACACCGGTTGCTTCATCTATAGTAAGTGTAAATGATGTCGTGATACTAATGGCTTTGTCTTGATACATTGTGTTTTTAGTACCGGTATATGAGAGATAGCCAGTTCCATCAAAGAATGAATAGGAGCCATCTTCACTTCCGTTAGCGACAGTCAATTCTACAAGATTCTCGGTTTCTTCAATAGTGTCATTCTCAACACTTACGGAAACCTTATCATAGTATTTTGTTGTGAATGAACCAAGTCCAAAGGATTTTGTTCCAGCGTTGTAAGCGAAGACAACTGTATCACCGGCGGCAAGTTTAGATGCATCTTTCACAAGGGCATAGGACTTTGTTGTGACAGGAGTATCGGAAGTTTCAATGGTAACTTCTAATGTGCCTTTGATAGTGTTATTAGCTGCACTTGTAGCAGTAACAACGACTGTACCAGCTTTTTCACCAGCGGTGAGAGTACCGTTTTCATCGATTGTAGCTAAGTCATCAGTGACTGTTTCATCTTTGTTGGCAACAGACCATGTGACATTTTCATTGATGTTTGTATATGCTGCTGCGGTTTCTGAGACGACTGTAGCTTTGAGATTAATGCTCTTTCCAGCGTTGACTGTGGTATTGCCGGTAACAGTAACACTTGTAGGAGCTTCCGTTGCATTAGGAGTGAAGGAATCGACCCAGAGGGATGTAGGAGTGACAAAGTAACCAGTGAAGGTTCCCCAAACGCCTTTGTCAACTGTTAAACCATTAAGATATGTTGGTGATAATGTAAGTTCTGTGCCTTCCATATTGAAGTTGGTATATGTACCACTTGCAAATAACTTGGCGTTATTAAACTTGACATAGTCACCAGTAGAGAAGCTGGAAGCAGAAACAAGAGAAGAAATTTCATCCTTTGTCTTTTCAACGGCAGTTGTGGAAACACCATCAACTGTTTTTGAAGAGATGACAATGCTAGTGAGTCCTTTATCTGTAAGTTCAATTAATTTGCTATATTTGCAGAACTTAGCTTTGACTAAGACAACATCACCTGCCTTTAATCCTTCTGGAAGCTTGGAGGTGCTGACATTGTATCCCTGGATAACTCCGGTAGCATCTCTGATGATGAAGTTTTTTTCATCTTTGAAAGCAGAGACAACGCCGCGGAAACCATAAACTTCGCTGGTAAGAGTGTTGTTGCTTAAGGAGGCGACGGCTTCACCGATTTCACTGGCAGTCTTCAGATTAGCGATAACTGTGGTTAAGTTGATGCTTCCAGTGACTCCACTATCATCCGTGGCATGAGCAGTGATTGTGACATCACCATCACCAACGAATGTGACTAAGCCTGTGCTGTCGACAGTAGCGATACTTGTATCACTAGAGGTATAGGTGACAGACTGCATGGAGTTTTCAGGAAGGACTGCGCTTGTAAGCTGAACGGTTTCACCGATATCAGCACCAGTCTTGCCGTTTTCAGCGGTAAGAGTGATGGAGCTGACCGGGACGGAAGGAGCAGCAGTGACGGTCAAAGAGTATTCGCCTTTGACATCTGTTCCTTTGGCTGTTGCGAAGATCTTAGTGGTACCGATTGCAACACCAGTGACTAAACCACTAGCATCAACAGTAGCGATATCTTCATGTTCGGAAGACCAGACAACTTCCTGATTGGCAGCGGCAGGATTGACAACTGCGCTTAACTGCAATGTGCCAGTAGCCTGAACTTCTGTTGCATCATCAGCAGCAGAAATTGTGACACTCTCTGCAGCAGGAATAGAGAATTCGATTTCATTCGGATCACAGATCTGAATTGTGTCTTCAGCGTACCAGATACCAGTAAGCTTTGTGACTTTGCAGCCAACACCCAATGTTGCAAGCTTTTCGCCGATAGCAGCAGCTTCCAATGTGTTTGTATTATAACTGACATAATAGGTATTCTCGCCAATCTTGAAACCATATTTGCCGGTTTCAGCGGAGGTGATGACAACACCATCAGCAGGAATGGTGACATAGGCATCCTGAGAATCTGTGAATGCATTTGTTTCATCACCTAATGTGAGAACAGGAGCATCGATATCTTCAGTAGCGGTAACTGTACCGTTTTTCATGTTAAGTGAAGGATATTTTTTGGCAGAACCGAAACCGGTGAATACATACGATTTTCCGACTTCGACAGAGGTCTTTGGAACATTGTTCATCCAATAACCATATTTGCCTTCCTGGATAGCAATATTGCAAGTTTCAGAACCAGAATAAGAGACAGAGTGGATGACTTTACCCTGGATGGTAATAGATGCTTTTGCGTTTGTGTAGTTGTCTAAATAATCTTGATGTCTTTCAGCAGCAGTCTTCTCGGCAGGTTCAGAGGTGGACTCGGAGGCAGACTCAGATTCGGAAGAAGAAGCGGATTCTTTTCCAGTGTCAGTAGAGACTGGAGTTTCAGATCCTTTTGCAGTTTCAGAAGCCTTAGAGTATTCTGTCTGTTTTGTAGTATCAGTGGTATCAGTGGGATTACTAGTCTTGTCTCCACATCCTCCTAATACTAACAACGAAGCTAATGCAACAATCGACAATAATTTTTTCTTCATAATGAAGACGGGCCTTGACAACCCTTTTCCCTTTCTTTTCACTATGTCAAGTTGTGTTGCAGAGATATTGGTCTCTCTATTATAGAATATAAAAAGACGATTTTATAGCGTTCTTTTTCGCTTTTAGACATATAGCACCTATTTTGATGATATTTGAATGGATAGAATAGAGGCTAGTGCTTTTCGAAATTCGTTTAACATTTGATTGTGTAAGTTAACTCGGTCAAAACCGAGTCGGTTTCAACCGAGTTAATCTTTATCTTAAAGATCGAGTGGAAATTTCTATTCTCTTCCGTCCAAATCACCGAAAAATAAACTGCCAAATTACCGAATAAAAATTGGCCAAATTACCGAAAAAATCGTTCGGTTAATGGAGAATAGTGTTGGTTATGATTTTCACTAACTCTTCTTTTTCCT
>CAVALL010000038.1:0-17857 GCA_963589675.1 Alistipes onderdonkii
CGAAATTTCATTTAGAAAATGCTATATCGAGTTTGAAATCTCATTTAGAAAATGCTATATTTTAAATGATATTTCATTTAGAAAATGTAACTGAGGTGTTTATGGAATTCAAAAGAAAAATATACAAGCAAATGCAAGAGTGGAAGAGTGAAAAGAATAAAAACTCGGCGCTTTTGATTGAAGGGGCAAGACGAGTAGGCAAGACTACAATTGTCAAGGAATTCGCCAAAAATGAATATAATGGCTATATTTACATTGATTTCACCTATGCTCCGGATGAAATAAAGGGGTTGTTCAAGAAAATAAACCCTGCAAATCCATTGTCGATGGATCAATTCTTTTCCGATCTGTTTTTGTCTGTTGGAAAAACGCTGAAGAAAGGGGAATTGATCATCTTTGATGAAGTCCAGTATTTTCCTTTGGCAAGACAAGCAATCAAAGCCCTTGTAGCGGATGGTAGATTTGACTATATAGAGACAGGCTCTTTGATTTCCATTCGAGAAAACACACAAGACATTCAAATTCCCTCTGAAGAAAGAAGAATTGAGATGCATCCTATGGATTTTGAAGAATTTTCGTGGGCTTTTGGCTGGAATGAGAAATGTGAGATGCTTAGAGAGATTCTGAATCAGCATAAGAAAATCAGTGAAAATGCGCATAGGCAATTGATGGATGATTTCAGACTTTATTTGACGTTAGGCGGAATGCCGAAAGTCATCTCTCTTTATCAGGAAACGAATTCGTTCATGCGTTGCGAGAAAGAAAAACAGGATATATTGAAACTATATGAAGATGATTTGAGAAAACACGATAACAAATCAAAGACTCATACCTTGAATATCTATGACTCGATGCTTCCTGCACTGAAGTCATGGTCCAAGAGAGTCAAGACAAACAATAGAAATCCAGGCATGGTGCAAGCTTATCAAAGGTCTTTAAAGGATCTAGAAGATTCCAAAATAGTGAATTCGGTTTACCGCACTTCTGATTTGAGCTTTGGTTCGTTCCTAAAAGACGAAAATGCCTTTAAACTATACCCACTAGATGTCGGACTCATGCTAAGTTCTCTGATTGGTGACGTGAATGAGGACTGTGAAAAAACGTATTTGAAAATAAGAACTGGTAATCTTGATGGCGCAAATTATGGGACTCTATATGAATCATTGGTTGTTCAAAGCCTCGTATGCAATGAACGAAAGGTTTTCTATCATACTTTTGAATACAACGATAAAAGATATGAGATTGATTTCGTCACCTTTATAAAAGGAAAAATGAACGCTATCGAAGTCAAGCCGACTAAGAGATTCACAACTTCATCATTGGACAATCTGAAATCGAAATATCCACAATTGAAATTCAACAAGATTGTGATCTCACCAAAGCCGCTGAACTATGATAACGACACTATTTATTTACCAATCTATATGACATTTTTGCTGTAGTTTTTGCTAGAAAAATGATAAATGCACTTTTGCTTTCTGACTTTGAAAATGCATTTAGATGAATGAAGTGATATTACTGGGGTGTTCTCAAAATCGAAAATTATGGTCTGTTAGAACATAAGGATGGAATAAATCAATGTGTATTTTGTTAGATCTCAAAATTTTGATGAATAAGAGAAAGCGTTAATTCAAAAAGCATGTGCTTCAACAATGTCTTCTCTTGTCTCGCGTATATTACGTAACTCATTTGTTTATCATTCAAGGCAAAATCCTTATTTTGTTCTAAACTGTCATCGTTCTTGTATTAGTGATTGTGAAATGATATCCATATGTTAGTTCAGTATGCGATAGAATACGCAGTCTTATGGTAGAAGTGTGGTATGATTGACCTATGAAATTCATGACTCGTTATTTATCACCTTTAGGTGAAATCATTCTTACTAGTGATGGTGTGTCTCTCACTGGATTGAGCTTTGCTGATCAAGATGAAGAAAAGAATAATCTTATAGAGAGTGCAGATATTCCTGTATTTAAGGAAACAAAGAGATGGTTGGATGAATACTTTTCATTTTCTGTTCCTTCTTTTGTTCCTTCCTTAGTTCTGAATGGGACAGAATTTCAAAAGAAGGTTTGGTCTATTCTTCTTACCATACCATATGGAAAGACAATGACATATGGTGAGATTGCTGATTGTATTGCATTGAAATCAGGAATCAAGAAAATGTCTTCTCAGGCTGTAGGCCAAGCAGTAGGTCATAATCCGATAGCCATAATTGTCCCTTGCCATCGTGTGATAGGAAAAGACGGAAAGATGACAGGCTATGCTTACGGGATTGAAAAGAAAATCCAACTGCTTGATTTAGAAAAACAAACAGTAATGAAAGATGATTCAAATAGATGAAAATTGTGGTGATAGGACTGAAAAATGCTTGTTTTCTTATTAATTAATGATATAATTCTCTTGTCAGCAGAACTGTCAAAAAGTTTTGTGGCGCACATTCTTAATCGAAAATTAAGAGTGGACCTCCTGTTTTGGGGGTCCACTCTTTCTCTTATAAGGAGGTAAGAATGGATCAAACTTTATTGGAAAAAGCGAAGGAGATGTTCCAGAAATCAGCAGATGAACTTGGCTTGACTTTGGTTTCTGTCCGCTATTATGTCTCCAAGGAAGAAGGACCGGTGCTTGAAGTCCTTATTGATCGTGACTTTGAAATCACGATGGATGAGATTCAAGCCTACACGGATAAGGTCAATCCTCTTCTTGATGAAATCGATGATTCGGAAGAAGGATATCTTCTTGATATCTCATCCGGCGGAAGTCAAAGAGAGATTCCGTTTGCTTCACTTGGCAAATTCATCTCAAGATGGCTTGATGTCAAACTGAAGAAGTCAGGCGAAGTCATCACGATGCAGCTAGACAAACTCGAGGATGACAAAGCCTATCTTCACCACTTCATCAAAGGAAGAAAAAAGCAGGAAATCCTTACTGCTGACGATGTAGATACAATACATATTGGTTATAAAGCTTAGATATAAAATTCAATGGAGGAAAAACAAAATGTCTGAGGAACTTAACGATTTAGAAGTCGAAAAAACAAAGAAAAGAAAATCAAAGAAGAAGTCTTTGGATCAGTTCGGAAATGTCGATTCTGATGCTTTCAGCACTGCTCTTGGCGAAGTCACAAAGGAGAGCATGATCGATCAGCAGACTGTCTATGATATCCTTATCGATAGCATGAAGACAGCTTACTTGGAATGGTCTTATCCGGAACTTCGTGATAAGAGCAACAAGGAAGAGAATGAACTCTTAAAGACACAGATCCGCTGCGAAGTCAAATTCGTGAAGGATTTCAAGCATTATGAAATCTATGATCTCAAGGTCATCACTCCGGAAGATGAAATTGAGGATGATGCCTGGCAGATCTCTCCTGAGGATTATTATTCTCTTACTAAGAAGGATGCCGAAGATGGCACTGTTGTTAAAATCCCCTTCGATGTCACCAAGCTTGACAAATGGTTTACTAGAAGAGTCAAACAGCTCCTCAACAGCAAGATGAAGGAAGCTAGCAAGCTCGCCGTCCTCACCGCTTATAAGAATCAGATGGGTGAACTCATCGAAGGTAAGGTCATCAAGGCTGATAAGGATAATCAGAATTATGAATTCTCCTTCGGTAAAGCCACTGCCTATATCAAGAAGGATTCCAAGAAGATCCTTCCGAATGATCGTTTCGATGTAGGAGACACAGTTCTCTTCTATCTTGATAAGGTCTCTGAAAACGGAACTCCGACCTCTTTGGATGTCAATCGTACCAGTACGAAGTTTGTCGAGAAACTCATGGAAAGAGAGATTCCGGAAGTCGCTGAGAAGATCGTCACTGTCAAAGGCATTGCCCGTGAACCAGGAAGAAGATGCAAAGTCTTCGTTCAGTCCAACAATCCTTCCATCGATCCTATCGGTACCTGCATCGGTCCTGAAGCCAGCCGTCAGAGAAGCATCTCTGCTGTTATGAGAGGTGAAAAGATCGACTTCTGCAAATGGCATCCGAATAAGGCCATGCAGATCATGGAGGCTATGAAGCCTGCCGATGTCATCGGTATGACATGCCCCGATGATTTCTTCGACAAGAACGTTCACTATGAAGAGTTTGAGAACGACAGAGAGTATGAGCATCCTCAGATCACTGTCATCGTCAACAATGGTGCTCAGGGCGTCGCTATCGGTTCCAATGGTTCCAACGTTCGCCTTGCTTCCCACCTTTCCAAGTGCAAACTCACTGTCCTTCAAATCGATGATGCCATGCAGAATGGTGTGAAGTACACGATGGTTCCTGAGATCCTTCGCCTTGTCGACAACATGTATCCGGAATTGGCAACTGCTGAACCGGTTGTTGCTCAGCCTGTTACGGAAGATGCTGATATCGAAGAGGTTCTTGATGAGGAAGTTAAGCCGATGAATCCGGAGACAGCTGCTCCTGTTGAAACCAAGAGCGAAGAAAAGCCTGTTGAGGACGCAAAGCCGGTTGAAGAGACAGCCGAAGTCAAGGTTGAAACACCTGTTGTCGAAGAAAAGCCTGTCGAAAAGAAAGAAGAAGTGATCGAACATGTCGAGATCATGAACAAACCTAAGATTTCTCTTGATGCCTTAGAGGCCGCTATGTCCCAGAAGAAAGGACCGAGCGAAACAAGATCCTATCGTAGAAAGAGAAAGGACGATGACGCCGACAAGAAGGACGAGGTCACAGAAGCCTCCAAGGCTGCCGCTATGCCGATCTATACTCAGGAAGAACTCGATGCCATGGATCAGCAGAACGATGAAGAGGATGACAACATCGATTACGATGATGAGGAACTCGATCAGTACTATTCTGATAAGTACTATGACGATGATTCCGGAAAATAAACGCTGTGAAAGATTTTGTAGTCTATAGAATGGATCTTCTCTCACGTGTGAAATATCCACGTGAGAGACTCCTTCGCCTAGTTATCACTGAGAATAAGAAGGTCGTTATCGATCCTTCTTATTCCATGAAAGGCAGAGGAGTCTATGTTCTGAAAGATGAAGAACAGATCAAGAAGACTTTTCAGAAGAAAAGACTGTCTAAGATTGTTATGCAATCCGATGAGGCAGCTTTGATGGAGGAAATGATCGAATATGTCAGAAGAGGAAATCAGCAATAAGCTCTCTGCTTATCTCGGCTTCGCCAAGAAGAAGAAAAGCATCTATGTGGGAATGAAACTGGAGGAAATGCTTTCTCTATCTAAGATTGCACTCCTTGTCATTCTTCCGGAATGCTCTTCGAAGAATGAAGAGAAGCTTCTTCGCATTGCACCGACTGATAAGATATTTCAATCCATTCGCTATCAGGGAAGTTTTGATGTCAAGGCCTGTCTTGGCTTTGATAAACTAAAGGCCTTTGGTGTTAAGGATGTATCCTTGGCCAAGGCTATCTACGAGACGATGAAGTCAGAAAACGATAAGGAGGGTAAAGAATGAGCAAATCTAAAAACGCAAAAAGAGGTGGCAATAATTCAACCTTTGGTAAGAAGGTACAAGGACAGGTTCAGAACGGTGTCTTTGTCTACAATGGTGTCCTGACACTGGATCAATTGTGCAAGAAGACTGGAATCTCACCGACTGATACCATCAAGAAATTTTTGATGCAGGGAAAACTGATCTCCCTCAATACTGTCTTAAGCGATGAACTCATCGCTGAGGTCTGTATTGACAATGGTCTTGACTTTAAGAAAGAGGCTGGTGGATCTGTTGACGATTTCACCAAGGTTGCTATCTTTGATAAAGATACCGATTCCGATACAAGAGCACCAGTTGTCACAATTATGGGACATGTCGATCACGGTAAGACAACTCTTATCGACTGCATCCGTCATTCCAATATCACAGGTGGCGAACATGGTGGCATCACGCAGGAAATCGGTGCTTATCAGAAAGTCGTCCAAGGCAAGAAAATCACCTTTATCGATACTCCTGGTCATGAAGCTTTCACGGCAATGCGTGCTCGCGGTGCTTCCATGACCGATATTGTTGTCCTTGTCGTCGCTGCTGATGATGGTGTCAAACCTCAGACCATTGAGGCTATCGACCATGCAAAGGCTGCTAATGTTCCGATCATCGTCGCCATCAATAAGATTGATAAGCCGGCCGCTCAGATCGAAAGAGTCAAACAGCAGCTCTCCGGCCTTGGCGTTCTTGCCGAGGACTGGGGTGGTGATGTCATGATGTTCCCAGTCTCCGCAAAGAGAAATCAGGGTGTTGACACATTATTAGAAGGTATTCTTGACCTTGCCGAGCTTTTGGAACTCAAGGCTACGGATGACCGTCCTGCTATCGGTTCTGTCATTGAAGCTGAACTCGATAAGAAGGAAGGCGCAAAGGCTACTTTGCTTGTTCAGAACGGTACTTTGAAGGTCGGTGATACTTTGGCTATTGGTCCTTATTATTGCAAAGTCAGAAAGATGACCAATGAATTCAATAAGGCTCTCAAGATTGCTGGACCTTCGACTCCTGTCTCTGTTACTGGTATCTCAGGTGTTCCTGTCGCTGGTGACCGTTTCATGGCTTTCAGCGATGAACATGAAGCAAGAGAAGCTGCTGAAAAACGCGCCCAGGCTCTTATCGGAAAGAACAATACTGGTGTCTCCTTGGCCGATTTGGCACAGTCTGCTGCCAATGGTGAAAGCCAGAACATCAATTTGATCGTCAAGGCTGATACACAGGGATCTGCCGAAGCCTTAAAGGCATCATTAGAGAAGATCGATGTCCCTGGTGCCAAGCTTTCCATCCTTCATTGCTCTTCGGGTGATGTCTCACAGGGCGATCTGGTCTTAGCCTCCGCATCTCACGCTATTGTCTTAGCCTTCTCTGTCCGTGTCAGTGCCGCTATTCGTGATATGGCAAAGAATGACCATGTTGAAATCCGTGAATACAATATTATCTATAAGCTTTTGGAAGATATTGAAGCTGCTATGAAGGGTACTTTGGGACCTGTCTATGAGGAAGTTGTCTATGGACATTTGGAAGTTCGTTCCCTCTTCAAGGCTAGCAAGGTTGGTCAGATTGCTGGTTGCTATGTGACAGACGGTAAGGTCACCAACACTTCCGAAATCCGTGTCTTCAGAAACAAGGAACTTGTTTTGAAGACTCATCTCACTTCCTTAAAACGTTTCAAAGACGATGCTAAGGAAGTCAATATGGGATTTGAATGCGGACTTACAATCTCCGATAAATTCGATCTTGAAGTCGGCGATATCTTAGAATCCTTCGGTCAGGAGGAAGTCAAGAATGGCTGATAAAAAGGGAAGAGTCCAAGCGGTCATTCAAAAGGATCTCTCTGAAATCATCCTCTATGAACTCAAGAGTCCGGTCACTCAGTTTGTCTCTGTCAATGAAGTGAAGATGACTGTTGATTATTCGTATTGCAAAGTATTTGTTTCTGATATCAATCCGGATAAGACCGATGAAGTTGTTCGCTTCTTGAACAACAACAAAGGCAAGATCAGAACAATGCTCAGCAAGAAGCTTTCCATCTATAAGACACCTGATCTTCTCTTTGTCTCCGATAAGACCTATGAACAGAATAGCGAGATGGAGAAATTCATCGAGTCTATCAACAATAAGAAGCCGGTCACTTTGAAGGATGTCTTCGGTGATGACTTCAAAATGGCTGATGAGGAAGAGACAAAAGTCGAAGAACCTGTTGTTGAGGAAGAAAAGCCTGTTAAGAAAAGTAGATCAACAAAGAAAGCTTCTGCTACAAAAAAGACCACTACTAAGAAGACAACTGCTTCTAAGAAAACAAAGGCAGTTAAGTGAATCTAGAACTCCGTTTCGGCGGAGTTCTTTTTCACCTCCTATTCTTAGTCTGACAAACAACTTTTTCTTGAAAAATTTCTTTGAAAAGTTGCTTAATCTAAATCGTGCCTTGTTTTCATTCAGTTGACTGAATGTAAGCTTTTTCTGAGCAAATTTTATCTATTCTTTTCTCCGTTTCGATATTATGATATTAGTCTACGTATTTGGAGGTGTGTTATGAAAATTATCAAAAAAGATGAAAGTCTTGCCGATTATGATTTTACTAAAATCAAGAATGCAGTAACCAAAAGTGCCAATCGTGTCAATGTAAAGCTTTCCGATGAGGAATGGAATAATATTCAGCACAATGTTGAGAAGGAGATGGCCTCCTATTATAGTGATTTGATTCCGGTCTCTCAGATGCATGTCTTTGTTGAACTTGCTTTGGATAAGGTCAATGAGAAGGTTGCTAAGTCGTATCGTGATTATCGTAACTACAAGCAGGACTTTGTCCGCATGATGGATGAGACCATCAAGACGGTCGATCAGCTTAACTTCATCGCAGATAGAAGCAATGCCAACACGACCTCTGCTTTGGTCTCCACTCAGCGTACTTTGACTTATAATGCTTTTTCCAAGCAACTCTATAGAAAGACCTTCTTGAACAAAGAGGAACTTCAGGCAATTGATGACGGATATCTTTATATCCATGATATCTCCTCTCGTCTTTTGACATACAACTGCTCTCTCTTTGATATGGGAAAGGTTCTTTGTGGAGGCTTTGAATGGGAGAATATCGGCTATAACGAACCAAAGGACGTTAGGACAGCCTGCAATCTTATCTCGGATCTTACCTTAAACTGTGCCTCTATGCAATACGGCGGCTTTACGGTTCCTGAGATTGATTCCATCCTTGCTCCTTATGCGGAGAAGAGCTATCGCCGCTATAAGAAAGAGTATGAAGAACTTGTCAAATCCGTCTCTGGTGTCCTTGATTTAAATAAGCAGGAAGAATATGCCATGAAGAAGACAAGCCGTGACATTGAACAGGGTTTCCAGGGCTTTGAGCACACCTTCAATACGGTTGCCTCTAGCCGTGGAGATTATCCTTTCACTACTTTCACAGGCGGCTGTGATGATAGCAAGTTTGCTTCCTTAGTTTGGTCCTTAGCTTTAAAGGTGCGTGGTGAAGGACAGGGTCATAAAGGTCATAAAAGGCCTGCTATCTTCCCGAAGTTAGTCTTCCTTTATGCAAAGGAACTCCATGCGGAAGGAAAACCTCTTTATTGGCTGTTCAAGAAAGGCATTGAATGCTCTTCTAAGGCGATGTATCCGGACTGGCTATCTCTTGATATGCCTGATGAGACGCTTGTCAAAGAGGCGTATGCGAGCCATGTGGAACCGAGCATTGCCAAGACATTCCATAAATATCATAAGTTCGGAGTTTCCCGTTGGATCCTAGATGAGAACAACAATGTCAAAGAGAATCCAGAATGGGTGGATAGCATCATATCCCCGATGGGCTGCAGAGCTTATCTTTCCCCTTATTATGAGAAAGGTGGACTTCATCCTATTGATGAGAATGATAAACCGGTTTTCACCGGACGTTTCAATGGTGGAGCTATCTCTCTTAATCTTCCGATGATTCTAAGAAAAGCACAGGTTGAAAATCAGGACTTCTATAAAGTTCTTGATTACTATCTCGATATGATCAACGGAATCCATATCAAGACATACGGATTCCTCTCTAAGATCAAGGCAAGTTCAATCCCTGTTGCCTATTCTCAGGGTGGATTCGGTTATCTCAAAGAGACGGATACGATTGAACCTCTTGTCAAACATGCAACCTTCTCGTATGGCTTCACCGCTTTGAATGAACTTCAGGAACTCTATAACCAGAAGTCTCTCTATGATGAGAAGGATAATCCTAACGCCTTCAGTTACGAAGTCTTGAAGCATATCAACGACTATGTAGAAGAGAAGAAGACTCACTACGGCAAAGATATCCCTTATATCGCCGCAATCTATGGAACGCCGGCAGAATCCCTCTGCGGAACACAGGTTGAGCAGTTCAAGAAGAAGTATGGAATCATTCATCATGTCTCCGATAGAGCCTATTTCACAAACTCCTTCCATATGCATGTCTCAGAAAATATCACGCCTTATCAGAAACAGGATGCGGAATTCAGATACTTTCATTTGGCAAGCGGCGGACATATCCAGTACTGTCGTTTCACCACGGGCATGAATGAGGAATATATCGCAGAGTGTGTTATCAGGGCGATGAAATTAGGATATTACTTTGGAATCAACATCGATAAGAGCTACTGCAATGACTGTGGAGCCCAGATCGATGATGGAGTCGAAACATGCCCCGTCTGTCACGGAAACAACATCACGGAGATCAACCGTGTCTGCGGATACTTAGGATATTCCAAAGTCTCCGGAACAACGAAGATGAACGATGCCAAAATGGCAGAGATACACGATAGGAAATCCATGTAATGAAGATCATCAAAATAGAACGAAACAATCAAGTCAATGGAACAGGCTTAAGGGATGTTATTTGGTGCTCAGGCTGCAATCATAACTGCCCTCTTTGCCATAACAAAGAGGCACAGAATCCAGAACTCGGAAAAGAGTGTGGACCTTGGGCCTATGATATTTTAAAAGAGGATCTCTCCCGCGATGAGATCAGCGGTGTCACTTTTTCAGGCGGTGAGGCTACTTATCCGGACAATAGAGAAGAGGCGACACGCATGATGCGTTGGATCAAAGACCTCTTCCCCAATAAGACCATCTGGGTCTATACTGGTTATCTATATGAAGAGATATCCTCTCTTGAGATGATGCAGTATATCGATGTCCTTGTCGATGGAAAATATGTCGCTAACTTAAATCCTGGTCCGAACAAAATCAAGTGGCGTGGATCGAGCAATCAGCGTGTCATCGATATGAATAAGACAAGAGAGAAAGGGAAGATAACCTGGCTAGATGACTTCAACGGCAAACCAATTAATGAAAACGAAAAAGAGGGCTTATGACAAGCTCTCTTTTTTATAGCAACTTTCTTTATCTTTCTTTAGTTGTTCCTCTAAGTCACGGATGGAATCAAACTTCTTCTGCTCTCGTAAAAAGGATAGAAATTCGACTTTGATCTCTTTGTTGTATAGATCCTTATCGAAAGAGAAGACATTGGTTTCGATAATGGCACCTTTTAATGGGTCGATGGTCGGATGATTTCCGATGTTCGTCATCGAAAGATAGTCTTTTCCATCAATCCAGGTCCTTGTCATATAGACACCATTGTTCAGTCTGAACTTTCCATTCTCAATATCGATGTTCGCGGTAGGGAATGATATCTTTCTTCCGTTCTCTTTTCCATGAAGCACTTTTCCTTGATAGAAGAAGGGATATCCTAATAGTTTATCGGCTTCTTCTATTTCATTTGCTTTCAGTAGCTGTCGGATTCTTGTGGATGAGACTTTCTTATGATCGATTTCTAGTAGAGGAAGGATTTTGATTTCTACTCCTAGTTTCTCTAATTTTAAGAGGTTCTTTGCTGTTCCTTCTTTGTTTCTTCCAAATGTGAAATCCTCTCCGACAACAATCTTCTTTGCGTTCAAGGAGTAAAGGAAGGATAGGAATTCATCTTTTGATGTATTCCTTGTCCTTTCATCGAAGGGAAGGATGAGTTCATTCTCGATTGAGAATCTCTTTAGCATCCCTTCCTTCTCTGTTTCCGTAAGCAAGGCACCATCCTTGTTTTTGAAACTCGTTTTCCAGTCAAAGGAGAAGGTCAGGGCACCGGTATCATATTCCGTATTTGCCGTCTCTTTGAACAATTCCTGGTGACCTTTGTGCAAGCCATCAAATAGTCCGATTGCTAAAGAGAGTGGCTTGAAATCATATCTTTCATCGAGGGATATGTATTTAGTCATGTCTGATACCTCTTTGACAGATGTAGTGTCTCTCTCTGTCTCTTCGATATAAGGCTAATAGCTCTCCTTCTTTTTCAAAGAAGAGATATTCATCATCTCTATCTAGATGGATATCATTTCCAGCTATGACTCTTTTTGTGATTGCTTCATTCTCTTCCAATACTGGAATATGGGAAAACATATCCGGTATATAGACGATGTCATCAACTGTGATGTCATCCACTTTCTTAGCCTCAGTAACAGGATAGTCATCTACCTTTGTCCTTCTCAGTGCTATTAGATTGCCGACTGTATTCAATTTGTAGGCGATATCTCTTCCTAAAGAGCGGATATAGGTTCCCTTTGACACTGTGACTTGAAACTGGATCTCATTATCGATAAAGGACAGCAGCTTGATATCCATGACTTCAATATCAACAGTAGGAGGAACAAAGTCGATTCCTTTTCTTAGTAGCTCATAACTTCTTTCACCATTGATGTGTTTTGCACTGTAAAGTGGGACTTCCTGCTTTTGCATTCCAAGGAAGGAGGATAGAACAGACTTGACCTGTTCTTCTGTTATCTCACCGACTTCTTTTTCTTTGATGACAGTTCCCGTATAGTCTAATGTATCGGTCTCTTTTCCCAATGACAGTGTTGCCACATAGGTCTTCTTCTCATCCTTGAATAGAGGTAGGAACTTTGTTCCTTCCATCATTCCTACGATGAGAAGACCGGTTGCAAAAGGATCAAGGGTACCTAAATGACCTACCTTTTTGATGTGAAACTTCTTTTTGATCAGAGTATCAACACCTTGGGAAGTGATTCCTTCCTCTTTATCGATGAATAGAAAACCAGAGAATTGATTCATGGCTAATAGTATAGTAAAAAGATGAAAACTGGAAAAGAGAAAAGTATAGGAATCTAAGCGATGTGTCGGATAGAAGGTGTCTTAGAAAGCTGAGTTTTCGATAAATTGATACATATCCTATCATTTCATTGAAAATATCGCCGATTTTCGTTGCAAAGGGAATGAAAAAATGTATAATAGATAAGCCTTTTGACTGGCGCGAGGCATGTTCCTCAAATCACCTACCGCTGGTTGATAAGACAGAAAGAAAACTGAGGTACAACGAAATGTTGACAAAAGAAGAAAAGGCAGCAGCTATCAAGGCTGGCCAGAGAGAT
Source organism: Alistipes onderdonkii (assembly GCA_963589675.1). GTDB lineage: Bacteria > Bacillota_I > Bacilli_A > RFN20 > CAG-288 > Enterosoma. Next base: position 12,861 of record CAVALL010000038.1, read on the forward strand.
GAAAAGGACGTCGGTTCCTCCGAAGTCCAGATTGCTCTTCTCACCGAGAAGATCAAGAAGCTTACGGTCCATATGACCAACAACAAGCATGACTATTCCTCCAAGCGTGGTATGGATATCATGATTGCAAAGCGTACAAACCTTCTCAACTATCTTAAGAGAACTGACACTGCTCGTTACGAGAAGGCTCTTGCCATCGTCAAGTCTGCTAGCAAGAAGAAGTAAATCATCTACTAAAATCTGTCACAAATCAATGGGAATCCTTAGGGGTTCCCATTTTTTGACTCGAATTTTGAGTGAACATTATCATTCTTGACTGTTGTAATAACCGTTGTTTTACTTAGTAAAACAGGCGGTTTTATGATAAACTAAAAGTGCTAAATAAAGCTTTGCCACACAATGATTTGGCAAATCAACAAGGGATTGCAAATGAGACGTTAAATATATCCTTCATAACTACTAGGAAGTCATTAATGTACTGTGGGTTGAGTGCCAGATTGAGTGCCAAATTGGCACTCAATGTCACATGATGTCCCTCAATGTCCCTCAACCCTGTCCCTCAATGTCCCTCAACCCTGTCCCTCAATGTCCCTCAACCCCCCCTCTCAACAGACTGCTTCGGAACTTATGAAACAGCAAATAATCGCTTTGATTAAGAAAAATCCGATGATAAGTACTGAAAAGATAGCAATGTCCCTCGGAACCAGTTCTAAAACTATCAAGCGCTACCTTAAGGAAATGACGAACATTCATTATGTCGGACATGGATGGAGTGGTCATTGGGAGATTGATGATTGACCATATGATGTGTTGATGCAGATGTTGATCAAATCTTTTGATTTTGTCTTTAAAAGTTGAATACTGCAAAGTATGCTATAGTCTAGTTGAAATTTGTCTTATTTGAAAACGGAGGTTTTATATATGGATTTTCTTGAATTAGCTGAAAGCCGTGTTTCTACTCGTGAATTCTCTGATAAGAAGATTACTAGAGAAGACCTTGAGAAGATTAAAAGAGCAATGGATGTTGCTCCGACTGGAAGAAACAGAAGACCGATCTTCTATGTCATCCTATCTTCTAGTGAGAAGAAGGAGAAATTATACTCTGTTCTTCCTTCTACTAAGGCAAAGTTCTACAATGCAGATGCGATTGTATTCTCCTTGGTTAAGACAGATGACCATCTGAAGTATCTTAACAATGGAGCTGCTATTGAAAATGGACTTCTGGAAGCTACCTCTTTAGGAATTGGTTCCTGCTGGATTCATTGTGCAACGGAAGAATTGAACAGCGATGCAGGAAAGAGTTTACTGAAAGATATTTTAGAACTGGATCAGGAATATGAGGTCTTAGACTGCATTGCCTTAGGTTATCCAAAGAGCGGAAGTTTCGCAAAAAAAGATAGGACGGATAATGGAAGCAAGATCCTTTGATGTCATCGTTGTCGGGGCAGGACCCTCTGGTCTTATCTCTTCTCTTTTGATTGCAAAGGAGAAGAAAGTTCTCCTTGTTGAAAAGGGAGGACATGATTTTGTCTTGGGAAAGAGAATCTTAGTTTCCGGTAATGGAAGAGCAAACTTCTTTAATGAGGATCTCCTTCATGAGGAATGTTATCAGGATTCTCTTCTTTCTCCTGTTCACGATGCTGTCTTTTCCTCTTCTGTCAATTATGCAGAAGGTTTCCTTTCGTATTTAAGTGATGAACTATCCTTTCCCTATACAAAGGAAGGAAACCTTTACTATCCTTACTTCAATCGTTCTGAGAGTTTAGTCAACACTCTTGTTCAGGAACTGAAGAAGAGTAAGAATCTGACAGTTCTTCATTCTACTTTGGTAAAGATCAATCCAGAGAATAATAGCATCTACCTGATGAAAGATGGAAAGAATGAAGAGTATCACTACAATGATTTAGTCCTATCATTAGGTGGGAGAAGCTTAGATAGAGAAGATTATGATACCTCTCTTCTATCCATGTTCTCTTCCTATCCTTTCTATCCTTGTCTATGCCCCGTCAAGGTCAAAGGGAAGATTCCAAACTACTTGGTGAAGAATAGACTAAGAGGCATATTGAGACTGAAATCGAAAGACAAAGTCCTCTATGAGGAAGAGGGTGAAATCCTCTTCAAAGAGGATGGCATCTCTGGAATCTGTGTCTTTGATTCCACCCTCTATCTTCTCAATCAATTGAGAAGAGACAGAAAGTCTGAATTCATCTATGAGTTCGATTATCTAAGAGATCATAGTGATGCGAATTACTCATCGTATCCCTACTTCCTAAGACGGTATATCGAGGAACACAAAGAGGAAAAGAGAGGCAAGTTCTCCTTCACCTTCTCTTCTTTATATCCGTTTAAGCAAAGTCAGATATCCTATGGCGGTATCCGTCTTTCCGAAGTGGATCTAAATACGATGCAGTCAAGAAAATTCCCTCATATCTATTTGGCTGGTGAAATGCTAGATCAGAATTTCATCTGTGGAGGGTATAATATGGGGCTTTCATTCATTGAAGGCTATAAGATAGGAAGGAGGCTTGAACATGACATTTCCTGAAGACAAAGAGATAGAAGAGATCTTCAATCTCCAGATTGAAAGAAGACATAAGGAAAGTGAAGCAAAACAGATAGAAGAAATCTTTTTGCGTGTCATCCGTATGTGCAAGGACCTTTCCTTTGAAAAGGAACTGAGCGGATTCAAGAAGAAGGTTGCTCTTTCCTCTATGATCGACTTCTGTATCGGTGAATATGAGTTCTATTCCAGTATGGGACCTAAGCTCAAACAGAAACTGACTGTGGATGATTTAGCCTTGAAGGTTGCCAATAAATATATCTCAACAAGAACGGCAGAGACAGGTGGCAATCATACTCTAGGAATGAAGCCATATGATCATTTCGTAAGCACTCTCTCTACTGCAACATTAGTCTTAGAGAGTGTCAATGGACCTTTAGCTCGTCATGATCCGAACTTCTCCTTGATGAATGACCTTTTTGAGACGACGTTCAGAAAGATATCCGGATTCTGCAGAATGCTAGTCTTAGGACTTTATTTGGATGCCTATGTGTCATGGAGAACGATTCATGAGAGTGAATCCACTCTCTATCTCCTTGTCAACAACGGAGATCAGGCTAAGTTTTCCTATGTCAAGCATATCTCCTATTCCAACATGTACTACTCTCCTAGCAAGTTCGATGACAAAGTCCGTGATGACGTCTTTGAGAATGAAATCAAGAAAGAGATGAATGATCATGGCTTAAAGAGCAAGGACATGAAGAAATTCCTCGAATATGGATGGTTATACGACTGCAAGCAGTACGATATGGAGAAGCATCCGAAGTTCAAGCTCAACTTCAATGATGGCGTGGATGAATTAGCCGGAATGAGAGAGGAATACAACGAATTCTACAGGGGTACGAGTGAGATATCTCATTCCTCTCCTATCTTCTTCTATGCCAATGAGAAGAATATCAAGGATGTCGCATTGATGCTCACCTATGAATCTTCTTATCATATCTTCATGCTCTATATGCAGTTCATGGGAGAATACTTCAAACGTCATGAGAATGAGAAGAGTATCATCATGAACTGTATTGAGGATGTGAGAATCATCGCCGAGTTCTTACGAGAACAGTATGAAAAGGAGGACGAGTGATGTCTAGACGTATCAATAAGGCTACTTGCCTCTCTTTGGATGATTTCGGCAAAGGCATTGTCCGTATCGATGATACGACATGCTTTTTGGATAATCTGTTACCTGGTGAAACGGCTGATATCCAGACGGATTTTCGATACGGAAAATTAGAGAATGCCAAAGTATTGAAAAGATACAATGACTCCCCTAATCGTGTCCATCCGGAGTGCAAGTATTATCCTAACTGCGGTGGATGCCAACTGATGCATCTATCTTATCCTGCTCAGCTTGAATACAAGACAAAGAAGGTGAAAGATCTTCTTCACAAGTTTGCTCATATCGATATCGATGTGAATCCCTGCATCGGACTAAAGAATCCGACCCGTTTCCGTAACAAGGTACAGAAACCGGTTCGTTTTGACAACAAGAAAAAGAAGATCAAAGCCGGATTCTATCAGTCTGGAACCCATAATCTCATCGGTGTTGATGACTGTATGATTGAATCCGAACTCTCTTCCCGTATCACAACAACTCTTGTCTCTCTCTTTGAGAAATACAAGTATACTCCCTATCATGAGGATGCTCAGTTTGGTCTGATCCGTCATCTATTGATCAAGACCAATACAGAACAGACACAGGCTTTAGTTACACTCATTGTCACACGAAGTGACATCAAGGGAATCAAAGACTTTGCGAAAGAGTTGATGAAGAAGATTCCTGAGGTTGTCGGTCTTGTCCTGAACATCAATACCAGAAAGACGAATGTCATCTTAGGTGAAAGAGATGTCCCTGTCTATGGTCACACCAAGATTCAGGATAAGATCTTCGATAAGAAGTTTCTCATTTCCACTCAGTCCTTCTATCAGGTGAACTCTCACCAGATTGAGACACTGTACGGCAAAGCGATTGAGTTTGCAGACTTAAAGAAGACCGATACTCTTCTTGATGCCTATTGTGGAACAGGAACCATCGGATTATGCTGTGCTGACAAAGTGAAGGAAGTCACTGGTGTTGAGATTGTTTCCGATGCTGTAAAAGACGCAAAGCTCAATGCCAAGATCAATGAGATAACCAATGCTCATTTTCTTTGTGATGATGCTACTGAATACATGATGAAGACGGATAAGCATTTTGACTGCATCATCATGGATCCTCCTAGGAAAGGATCCACACCGGAATTCATCTCAGCCGTGAAACGAATTTCACCAAGTAGAGTCGTCTATGTCTCCTGTGATCCAGTGACACTTTCTCGTGATATTGCACTCTTCTCTGATGCCTACAAGCTAGTCAAGGTACAGCCTGTGGATATGTTTCCGCATACCACACATGTGGAGACTATTGTGTTGTTAGAGCAAAAGATGGGTCAAAACTCATAAA
>CAVALL010000039.1:0-17380 GCA_963589675.1 Alistipes onderdonkii
CTTTAAACTGAATGAGATTGAAGGAATCAATTTTGATAATCATGTCATTGTAAAACTTCCTGATGATTTTGATTTTTCTAGAACTTATAAATTGAATCTGAAATTTGAAGATCTGAATGCAAGGGATACTCATTTTGATATCACATTAAAGTAAATATGAACAAGAGAACGAATATAAAAGATATCGCTTCTGCTTCCGGTGTTTCTATTACAACGGTGTCTTTGATTTTCAATAACAAAGCAACCAATATTCCACAAGAAACAATCGATAGAGTTAAACAGATAGCGAAAGAAAAAGGTTATCAGCCAAATGCGATTGCTATGTCTTTGAAAACAAAGAGAACGAAGACAATCGGTTATGTCATGCCGAGCATTGAAAATACCTTTTTTGCTGAGATTGCAAAGAAGGTAGAAGAGTATTTGGATGGTTATGGATATAGTCTCATGATTTGTTCATCCAATGACAAATTTGAAAAAGACTATAGTTCCATCAACGCTCTTGCATCAAGAATGATTGATTTTTTGATTTATTGCCCTAGTGCAGAGACATTGATGACAAAAGAGAATTTGAAGAAGATCAATAATCTTCTCGATAATCTTAATATTCCATATGTCGTAATAGATAGACAAATTGAAGGAAACATTCAAAACAAGATAGTTTGTGATGACCATCAAGGAGCAATGACGGCAACTCAGTATATGATTGATAAGAATCACAGAAAGATTGCCTGTATTGCTGGTCCTCTTGAAACTTCATCAGCGCAGAACAGATATTCCGGATATTTAGATTGCTTGAAAGAAAACGGCATTTCATTTGATAAGCGATTAGTGAGATTCGGAAACTTTGATTTTGAATCCGGATATCGCTCAATGCTGGAAATCATTGAAGAGAATCCGACTGCTGTATTTGCGTGTAATGATCTGATGGCATATGGTGCCATCAAAGCAATAAAGGAAAAAGGTAAGACAATACCAGAAGATATATCCATTGTCGGCTATGATGACCTTATTTATTCACAGCTTCTTGATGTTCCCCTTACTACGATACACCAGGATATGGATGGAATTGCAAAAGCGATTGATGAGTTGATAATCAACGTATTGGAAAAAGGAAATGTTGAGCACACGAACAAAGTTGTTTCTTCCTATCTCGTCGAGAGAAAAAGTGTATGCAGAAAGGAGAAAGGCCATGAAAAAGAAAGATGAGTTACAGTTGAAAAGGCGCAAGCGAAAACGATGGAAGTCATCTGAGATCCAGTTGTTCATCATGGCGATGCTTGGCATTGCCTTTGTGCTAGTCTTCTCCTATGCTCCGATGTTTGGCATTGTATTAGCATTTAAGGATGCAGATGGATATCTCTCTATCACGAAGGCCTTGACCGAGGCACCATGGTGCGGATTTGAGAATTTTAAGAACTTCTTGACTGATCCGGACTTCAAGCATGTCATGTTAAACACCTTGGGATTGAATTTGTTACAGCTTCTCATCAACTTCCCGGCGCCTATCATCTTTGCAATCATGCTTAGCGAAGTACGTTCTAAGAAATTCAGAAAATTCATTCAGACAATTACTTATTTTCCTTATTTCTTATCCTGGGTTGTCTTCGGTGGAATTATCTTGGTTCTTCTCGATACGACAGGTGTCATCAATACAGCATTGAAACAAATGAAGCTGATTGCGGAGTCTATCAACTTTGGTGAGGCACAGTACTTCTGGGCAACAATCATTATCACCTCTATCATCAAAGGTCTTGGCTGGGGTGCCATCATCTACATCGCCGCGATTGCCGGAATTGATCCTCAGTTATATGAGGCGGCAAGAATGGATGGTGCAAATCGTTGGCATAGAATCTTCCATATCACGATTCCTTCCATTGCTCCGACAATCATTCTCTTCTTCATTCTTTCTCTTTCTGGAATTCTGAATAATGGTTTCGATCATATCTGGACCTTCCAGAATCAGATCAATCTTGAATCTTCAGAAGTGTTGGATACTTTCATATATAAATACGGAATCGTTCAGCAACAGTATTCCTATACTACAGCAGTCGGTGTCTTTAAATCTGTCATTGCCATTATTCTTCTCGTTGTCGGCAATAAGGTTTGCAAGAAGATAACCGGAAACGGAGTCATCTGATATGAAACGTGAATTCAATCATATGAAGATGAAAGGATCAGATGGCAAGGCAGTGAGGAAGACGTGGTTCGATTATGTCAACTTCATTCTATTGTTGCTGTTTGCTCTTGTTTGTCTCTATCCGATGATTTATGTCCTTGCCTGTTCGTTTGCAACAGATAGCGACTATATCAAAGGAGGCATCTATCTCTGGCCACACGATGTGACTTTTGAGAACTATCTGACTGTTTTAAAGGATTCTAGGCTTTGGAGAAGCTATGGAATCACTATTGCTAGAACCGTCATCGGAACTGTCACAGCATTGATCTTTACTGCCGTTGTCGGTTATGCAATGTCGAGAACAGATCTAAGAGGAAGAAGCATCTTCTATAAGATCTTCATCTTCACGATGTTCTTCTCTGGCGGTACGGTTCCTTATTATCTGATTATTGTCTGGCTGAAATTGTTTGATAATTTCTTAGTTTACATCATTCCTTCTCTCTTCTCTGTTTACAACATGCTAGTCTTCTCCAATTTCTTTAAATCGATTCCGGAGGAGATTCGTGAGTCAGCTGTCATGGATGGCGCAAGCGAATTCAAAATCTTCTCTTCTATTATCATGCCGTTATCTACTCCTGTAGTATCAACAGTCGGATTATGGATTGCAGTCGGTCACTGGAACTCGTTCTACGATACGATGTTATATACGACAGATACAAAACTTTGGACTCTTCAATATTATCTGATGAAAGTCATCAAGGAATCTTCAGGAAAGATCATTGCTGGCATGCCCGCTGAAATCATCGGGAATATTTCTGCGGAAACTGTTACCTTCGCTGCCATTATCATCTCCGTTATTCCGATTCTTGTTGTCTATCCACTTATCTTCAAGATGTTGACGAAAGGCGTTGTTGTAGGATCCTTGAAAGGATAGAAAGGGTTAGAAGCATGAAAAAGAATTACGCAAGATTACTTTGTCTCGTATCGTTTGCTACGATTACGTTGACTGGATGCAGAGATAAGACTTCGGCTAATGATAACGATTCTGGAGGCGGTAAGGACAATTATACTAGTGTTACTCTTCCTGATTTCCCTGAAACGGAAGATGATGGAACTGATTCCTGGACAAAGGACAAGGAAGAACTGACCATAACATGGTATGTCAATGATTCCTCGTTCACTTGGTCTACATACGGAAGTGACAGAGTTTCCGAGGTGATTAAGGAAAAGACAGGAATCACCATCAATTTCATCTCACCTGTTACGGACGATAATTCTATGTTATCGAATATGATTGCTGGAAACAGTCTTCCTGATCTGATATCGGTTCAAAGTTGGTATCAGCAATGCACACAGTTAGCAATGCAAGGATATGTCTATCCGATGAATGATCTGATGGATAAATGGGCACCATCCATGAAACATAGACTCCAGGAGGATGTGTTCAATTGGTTCTCTTTAGGCAATGATAAGACCTATGGCTTTCCAAACTTTGCTTATTCTAGCAATTATTGCAAAGCGGAGGATAAGATGGAACCGAATGGTGGAATCTTAGTCCGTGAGGATTGGTATAAGGAAGCCTGTGCAGCAATTGGCAGTGATATGACTTCACCGAGTTCCTTCATTCAGGGATGTGAATATATCAAATCAAAATACAGCAAAGCAATACCGATTCAGATGGATGTCTTTGACACAGAAGGCAATGACTCCGTCAAATGGCTGTCACAGTATTTTGCAACTCCTTTTGAAGATGAAAACGGAGATTACATCTATAATCTAGAACATGAAAATTATCAGGAAACATTGACATTCTTTAACTCCTGCTATCAGAAAGGCTTGATTGATGATTCGAATTTCTCCGCCAATGCGGCTGCAATCAAATCAAAGATTGCTTTAGGAAATGTTTTTGTCTCTATGGTCACACCACAGGATTATTCACAAGGATTCATCTCAGCCTATAATTCCAATATCAAATACGTTCCGCTCGTTTTGAGAAATTCAAAAGGTGAGGATCCTATCTTACAGGATATCCGTGGTATGGGTTACCTCTTCACTATGGTGCCAACTACCTGCAAGAGACCGGATAAAGTCATCAAGCTTTTGGATTATCTCTATTCAGAAGAAGGCCAGAGACTTGTTGCATTTGGTGTGGAAGGAGAAACATGGAATTGGTCTGATGAAACGAAGACAGAAGTTGTTTGGACAGATCAGTATTTGACAGATAACGCAAACGACAACACCTCCAAATATGGTCTTTACCAGATGACATTGATGATGAATCTTGCTTACATCAATAAGGTCAAACCATTAAATGGAAGAAAGGATGTCGATGTCTATATCGATAATTTGAAGAAACCTTTGTCTCCTTATTCTTATGACTATACTGCAAGCTTTTTAAAGGATGATGCCGGTGATTCTAACTATCTTGATATTACGACAAACGAGAATAGGGCGACTCAAAAGTGGGCCCAGTATCTTCCAAAGGTCATCCGTTCCAAGTCCAATGATGCTGCATTGGAACAGTATAATTCCGCATTGAAGTATATCAGCTCTAGATATGATTTGGATCAGATCAAGGAATTCAATAAGAAAGGATATGCCCGTGCCAAACAGGCATTGGGTTTAGAAAAAGCATGGCCGACCCATATCTCTGGCTATGTTTCGCCATCCACTGGTCCGAATGGGGATTTCTCCTATTGGAAAGGTGCAAAACATGAATAAGACTAAAATTATCTTGGATACCGATATCGGTGATGATATTGATGATGCTTTTGCACTTTCCATCGCATTGAATGAGCCTAGATGTGAACTCCTTGGTGTGACGACTGTGTTTCGCAATGCGGAAAAACGTGCCAAGATGGCAAAGAGTCTGATCAAAGCATTCAATAAAGATGTGAAAGTATATGCTGGATGTGATGTTCCTCTTATTGCTAAGGTAGAGGATTTGATACCAGCTGATATCAAAAACAGAGAAAAGACAGATGAAAAAGGCAAATATTTGATTCCCCAATATTTGCCTTTGATGAATGATTCGAAAGTAGAGAAAGAACATGCGGTCGATTACATCATCTCAATGGTTCATCAATATCCAAATGAGGTTGTCATTGTCGCTATTGGACCTTTGACTAATGTCGCTATGGCGATAAGGAAAGATCCGGAGATTGTTTCGCTTATCAAAGAGATTCGAATCATGGGCGGAGATCCGATAAATCCTCAGTGCAAGGAATGGAATATCTTCTGTGATCCTGAGGCGGCAAGAATTGTTTATTCATCAGGTGTTAAACTTTATGCAGTCGGCCTTAATGTAACGATGCAGGTGAAATTGGAAGATAAGTATCGTGAGAAACTGAAACAGGTGGAAGGAGAAAGATTTTCGCTTCTTTCCAATATGATGGATAAGTGGTTTAAGCACTACGAGTTCGCTTGCCCTGTCATGCATGATCCTTTAGCAATATCCACTTTGTTTACGGATGTCTGTACCTTCTCACTTGACCATGTTTTTGTCGGATTGGAAGGAGAAGAAAGAGCGGTAACGTTAAAAGATAAACGCGGCAATGAAATCTACTATGCCGATAGAGTTGATACGGAGAAGTTCTTCCAGTATTTCATCAAGACAATATTCAATATGTAATCAGGAGAAAATGCTTATGAAAACAAAAGCACATTCATTTCCTATCTATCTCTTGTTCCTTTCTTCTTTGACTGGAAATACATTATATGCAAGCTTGCCTACTTCAAATCCGTTCACGTCTACATTAGATGGCGGTGTCACTGTCTCTTTTAAGACGGCTTCTTCGAATCTTTGTTCGGATTTGAAACTGATGCCGAATGTATCTAGTGATTTCTCTGGTGATGGATTTGCTCTTCGAATCAAAAACAATATCACAAGCGGGAATGGATCTCCGATGTTTCTCTATATCAATGAGACGGATTCCGACAGAGTGACTGCTAAGAAAGATGGGTCCTATACACTCTATTCCGTAAGTGGCGATGTGACATCATGTACGTACAGGGATGGAGATAATGCCTTGATATTGCCGGCAAGCTTTGACGGCTATATTTATGTTCCTTATGATGGCTTAGAAATCAAATCCGGTTATGGAACGGGTAATGGCGTTATGGACTATTCTAATGTCTATGCTGTTTATCTAGAAGTGAACACATATTATGATGCGTTCTCTAATTTCTCCTTGGGTGGAATTGAGGTTATGAAAGATGGCACAACAAGAAAAGTTTTAGACCCGTCTTTGCTCAATGACCTTACTTACTCTAACTATTACTGTAAAGATTATAATGGAGAATATATTGTTCTTGAGCATAAGAGCGTAGGTACAGGAGATATATCCACATCTATCGATTATAGTAAAGTTGCTTTATCCGATAACTCAAATGGTGGTCTTCAGGTTTCCTATAATGGTGCAGAAACGGATATCATTGCTCAGTGGGCGATTTGTCCCTCTATTAGAGACTATGGAACGGATAGTGATTCTCTTGCGATTCGTATCAAGAATCAGACTTCCATTTCGACACCGATCACCATTGCATTGAAGAATAGGAGAGGAATCTCTTTTGCTGTCAATAAAGATACGGAATTGAATATCTGCTATAAGGATAAAGATGGAGTTTTATCCATCAATTCATGGCGCAGTTGGGATAGCGCTGTTGTGATACCTTCAGGTTTTGATGGTTGGATGATTATGCCTTTAGGCATCTTCAAAACAGGAACAGTAGTGGACCCGACGGATGTAAAACAGATTACGTTCTCAACCTCTGTCTTTAAGAGTTATGATGCCTTTACTAGTCTGACTGTCGGTGATGTTGAACTCATCAAAGAGGATGGTTCTGTCACCTCACTGATCAAGACATCCGAGTTGAGTGATGATGATTTCTCTTCTACTTATGTAAAAGTCTTAAACGAGGACTATATCAAGTTTGAAAGGTATACAGAATCACAGCTTGTTGCCGAGAGAAAAGGAGATGTCAAATATCTAGAAAGAATCGCTCATGTAACCAATGATGCAGAATTGAACACTGAATTCCCTGTATGGTCCGGAGGATCCAAATTGACTAATACTTTAGTTGATACATTTGATGATCATAAAGGCATTCGTGTCGACATCGGTGAAGTCATTGCCAATAACAACATCTATGGTTCCTTCGATGTCTTTCCGAAGTATTACACCGAAGATTGGACAAATTGGGCAGATGGCGGAGAGGAAAAGAATCAGAAAGCAAAAGGCGTTACCTGCTATTTGAAGAACCTTTCTCGAAAAGAAATAACGATCAATGTTGAATTTGAAGAAAGAACGAATGTCAATGGTGAAAGCATTGCAGAGAGATGGAACGTTCAGCTTGGTGCGATGTTGATGTATTACGATATCAACACCAAACAGGAATTCATCCGCATGGCAAAGCCTTCCATTGTCATCCCAGTCGGCTTTGAAGGATATATCCGTATCGACTTCAGTCAGTATTCGGTTCCTACTTGGTGCACGGTCGGTGATATGCAGTTGGATTTGAATGCGACAATGTCTGGTTTCTTTGTTACGACTGATTGTTCAAACAATGAAGGACTTTCCTTTGTCATCTCTGACTTTGGAATTTATTTCAATGAGACAAAGATCAACACCTTATTTGAAACGAGCGACAAGTCGATTCAGGCAAACATGGAGGACTGATGACATGAATAAAAAGATTGTATTTCTTCTTCCGTTTCTTCTCCTGTTTGGCTGCAATAGGACAGGTCAAAGTGATACTGCGGATAATAACAAGAGTGAGATAACAGATAAGGGAGAATCATCTAAACCTAGTGGAAAAGAGAAAACCTTATATGGGAAGTCACCGATGTTTGATGATCCCTTAGGCATTTACGATAAGGATCCCTCTATCATAGAAGAAGGTGATAAACAGTATCTGTTCTATACGACAAATGAGGTTATGAATGTCTCAGGTGATGTCATCGCTATGAGAGTTGGAACAAGAGAAGGGGATAGATATACTTATTCCGATGCGAAAATCTGCCTTAGACCGAGTGATAACGGATGGGATTCAGTGAGAGTCTCGAACCCTGATGTTGTCAAAGGGGAATTCAGTTATCAGAATACGAAATATTCTTATCTCCTAGCTTATCAAGGAAACTCGAAAACAAAGGATAAAATCTATCAAATCGGCTTTGCAGTATCTAACGACTTAATGACATGGACGAAAGTCGGAAAGGAACCTATCATCACTTATTCCTCCTATGCCTTAGGTTCTGCTTATGGATGCGGTTCTCCGTCTTTGGTCAGTTATGATGAGAAAGGAAAACTGTATTGTTTCTATACCTATGCAGATTCCTTGATTACGAGTACTCGTGTCAATTATCTTGATTGTTCTGATTTAGACAATATTGTCATGGGTGAACCATCTAGTGTGTCCACACACGGTTTACAGGATAAGAATTCTGAAGTCATTTTCAATAACGCCGACTTCCTTATCGATAAGGGAACTCATACCTTGTATGTGGTAAGAGACCGCAATCCTGTTATGACTTTGCCATCGACAAGCGATTCTGTTCAGGTGGCTAAGGCAAGTCTTGATATTCTTACAAATCCATTTGACAATGAATGGAGCATAGTCTTCTCTGCGATTGATAGTATGGAGACAGCAGTATTGGATGGCGAAAACGAAACACAGGAATTCGGATGGGAGAGAATCTACACTCCTTGCTTCATCTCAAATCCTTATTCGGTTGTTGAAAATGCGACATCTTTATCACTTGCTTTCTCAGTCTCTGCTGAAGGAAGTAGCACCGATACAAGTTACCTATATTCTCCTGCTATTGTCGACTTTCAATTTGATCTATAGGAGGAACGGGTATGAAAAACAGACTGAAATCAATCATTGCTTTATCATCAATGCTTCTTTGCTTCGGATGCAATAGTACAAGTGAAAATAAAACCGAAAACAAGGATACTCCTATTTCGGATATAAAGAATAGTGAGTCAAAGGAAACAGATATGGAAGATAAAGAGTGGAACAACTATCAGCTCTTCGAACACAAAGAGGGAGAAGATCCTTTATACGACTATTTCTACAACTATTGTCCGACTATTTTTGAAGAAGATGGTGTCAGGCATATCTATTACTGCGCAAACAAGACACACGGAAATGTCACAGACTATATCGCCTATCGCTCTGGAAAGAAAGATAGCACTGGACGCTGGGTATATTCCGCTATTCAGTATGTGTTAGAGCCGAGTGAAAATACCTGGGATTCTAGACATGTCTGTGATCCTTCTGTCATCAAGGGCGAATTTGAGCATGACGGAGATACTTATCATTATCTAATGGCATATTTAGGATGTGTTACAAGCGATAACACTTCCAATGAAGTAGGACTGGCAGTCAGTAAAACTCCGGCTGGGCCTTGGATCAAGTTAGATAGCAATCCGTTCTGCCGTTATACGTTGAATGACAACAAAGGATTCCAGTGGGGATATGGTCAGCCGAGTCTTGTCTCCGTGGATAAGAAAGGCGAGGTTCTTCTTTTCTATACTGTCGGAGATGGAAACTCGACTTATGAACTCGTGGAGAGATGGAATCTGAACGATATCGATCAACCTGAAATGGTATCTGAAAACTCAAAGAGAGTTTTGACAAGAGGCTTGAAGAATCTTAGCGGATTACAGGACTACATCTCCAATGCGGACTATTGTTATGATGCATCCTCAGGAAGAATCTATATGATCAAAGATGACCATCCAGTTCCGGATGGTGCGAATGTATCCTCTTCAGCGACTATCTATTATTTGGAAGAGGATTTTGAAAATCCTGCTTTCTATCCAGGATACACGCTGTTCAATGTCGTAGGTGATTCCTGGAATGAGATGGATAAGATAGATGTCTCTAATGCTGGATTTGATTTGAATCATAATTGTGGACTTGTCACGGACCCATATGGTTGGACATTATCGACAAAGTCGATTGACTGTGTCTATACAGTGGCTAAGAACACTTCATCGTTCTGGGGTGCTTTAGGCTCATATCGACTTTATCAGTATACGATGGAAATCACGGAGTGAATCAAATGGCTGATTTTGAAAAGAAAATGGATTCGAAAGGCTATCGCATTCTAAAAACGATAGCGGACTTGTTCTTGGTAAACATTGAGTTTCTGTTTACCGTAGTCTTTTCGCTTTCCTTTCTTTTCTATCCGGCCTTATTTGCTCTTGTTGAATTCTGTAAGAAGGAAAAAGAAACCTATGTTAGACCATTCAAGGACTACTTCCAATTGATCCGATTCCATTATTCTGCTGGATGGAAATACTGGTGTGTGTTTACTCCAATCTATGCCATATTAGGTTATTCCATCTATTTAAGTTATCAGCTGATTGTCGGTTCCGATATGTCAGTAATTGCCTGGCTTAGCATGATCATTGTTATCGGTATTGTACTTGTTATCACTTCGGCTATCTTTCATCTCTCTCTATTCCGTGCTTACTTTGGCGATGAACCTCCGCTGAGTGGCTTTAGAAAAGCAAGTTTAGTGGCAAGAAAGAAGATTTTCATTACAGCAACAATCTGGGTTATGCTAGCATGTACAGCCTTTCTATACTACTTGTTCTTGCCTCTTATTCTGATTTTTGGATTAGGATATGTTGCATTCTTGGTCGTTTCTTTGGCGGATAAGACGTATAGCAGATTGTATAGGGAGGAACAGGATCGAATCAAAAGCGAAAAAGAAGAAGATGATTAAAAAGGAGAAACTTTATGAAGATTTTAGTTATCGGTAGTATCAACATGGATCTTACTACCTATGTCGATTCTCTTCCTGTTCAGGGAGAGACAAAATTCGGTAACTCTTTCCAACAGAATCCTGGTGGAAAGGGAGCTAATCAGGCTTGTGCCTGTGCACTTTCTGGTGGCGATGTGACGATGCTAGGTGCTATTGGAAATGATTCGTTTGGAACGATTTTAGAAGGCACTTTAGCAAAATGTGGTGTGAAGCCAAAACTCAAGGTGATGGATGATGTCAGCTCAGGGATAGCGACAATACTGATTGAAGAAAAAAAGCATGACAATCGAATCATTGTCATTCCCGGTTCGAACTTTTCTGTCAGCGAAGAACTAATTAAAGAGAATATGAACCTGATTGATGAATGCGATATTGTCATCACACAGCTTGAGATTCCACTGTCTACGGTGGAGTATATCGGAAAGTTATGCAAAGAAAAGAATAAGACTTTCATTCTCAATCCTGCACCCGGAGTAAAGTTAAAAGACAGTCTATTAAAGACTGTCACGTATCTGACACCAAATGAGACCGAACTTGCTCTGATTTCAGGAATGGAGATCAAGGATGAAAAATCACTTCTGAAAGCTTGTGTCTCATTGCTAGATAAAGGTGTTAAGAATCTATTGGTGACTTTAGGAAGCAAAGGTGTCTATCTATGTAATAAAGAGGAAAAGAGACTCATTCCTGCTTATAAGGTAGATGCCATTGATACGACAGCAGCGGGTGATTGCTTCAATGGTACTTTTGCTGCTTTCTTAGCAGATGGATATGATGTCTATTCTGCAATTGACTATGCTCAGAAAGCCTCTTCCTTATGCGTTAGAAGAAGAGGAGCCATACCTTCATTGCCTAGACGGGAAGAAATCATGAAAGAGGAAAACCAATTATGAAAAAGTCCAGTAAGAAAAAGTCGTTGATGTTAAGCCTAATCGCTATCACTCTTCCATTGACGGGTTGTACGAAGGATAATGAATCCGTGAATTCTTCATCCTCTTCCTCTCAGTCCTCTTCTTCGCAGACTACAAGTAAGAGTGAAAGCACGGAAAAACAGACTCAAAACGATCCTTTGAAGGAAAAGAAGGAACAGGCTATTGCTGAAGTGGAGAATTACAAGAACAAAGAAGACTATCGTGATGAGGAGGCTTCTCATCTTCAGACATTGATCAATTCTGTTAAGAACCAGATTCTTACAGCAACAACGGAGGAAGATATCAATACTGCTGTCAGTGATTTTAAAGCAGCAGCTGATGCTTTGGAGACAAAGGCAGGATATGAAGCAAAAGAGAAATTGGAAAAAGCAAAGAAGGATGCTATCGCCACGATAGAAGGATATGTATCTTTGGATGATTATCGTGAAGCAGAAAAGTCAAAGCTCAGTGCTTATATTTCCGAATATAAGGAAAAGATCAATGCTATAACTGATATCACTTTAATTGATGGAATTGTCAGTGAGTTCAAATCCAAAGTGGATGAACTAAAAACAGCATCTCAGTATGAAAAAGAGGAATTAGACGCAGAGAAGAATGAAGCTCTTTCTGATATTGAATCTTATGTGGATGAAGAAAATTATAGAAGTGAAGAGAAAACAGAGATTGCTCAATTGAAAGAGACTGCAACTGCTGCTATTCAATCAGCGACAACAATCGAGGAAGTCGAGAATGCCTTGAATTCCTACAAAGAGAATGTAGATGCATTGAAGACAGATACTAAGTACAAGGAAGAAGAGGCAAAGGCATTAGAAGCAAAGAAGAAAGCAGCTGAAACGGAAATCAATGACTATAAGAATCCGATTATTTACCGTAAAGCAGAAGAGGATAAGTATTTTGATCTAGTCGATGAGTATGTAGCCTTAGTCAAGAAGGCGGCATCCATTGATGCTATTGACGCTCTTATTGCTGAATTCAAAACGAAGGTGGATGCCTTAGCACTCGATACTGGATTCACTGGCACTTTGGATAATGGAGCCGTTGTCTCCTTTACCGCATCTGAAACAGATATTGTGTCTGATTTAAAGGTCATGCCGGATGTCCGTGACTGGACAGGTGATGGCATCGCCTTCCGTATCAAGAACAATACATCGATGACATCTTATATCGGTGTCTTTATCAATGAAACGGACAGTGACCGTGTCTCTTTGACAACAGGTGCTACCTATTATGCATATTCAGTTGACGGAACAAAGGTGAGTACAACATCTGGCCGTAGTTGGGGACACTATATCAATCTGACTCCGGATTTTGATGGATATATCTATATCCCTTATACTTCCTTTGCTATTGAATCCGGTTATGGAACTGGAGATAAGACCTTCAATTATTCCTCTGTCTATGGAATGTTCTTTGAGACTGCAGTATATAAGAGTTATGGTGATTACAATCAGAACTATACCTTAGGTGATTTCCAGGTGCTGAACGGAAGCACAATCAAGGATGTATTGACAAATACGAGCACAACCTCTTCTAACTTCACCCAAAAGTATGTGGCTGACTATAACGGAGACTACATCAAACTGACCTTCAATGGTGAGATCACCGATCCTACAACACTTCCATTTAGCGGTACATTAAATGGTGGAGCGGATGTTTCATTCAAAGCAGATACGACAGATGGTTTAGCTACCATGTTAGTAAAAGGACAGACGACAGCATGGGGAGGAGATGGTGTTATCCTTCGAATCAAGAATAATACTGCCATTGAATCCTTTATCGATTTCCGCATCAATGAGACAGATTCTGATAGAGCAAAGATCAAAACGAATGGAGAATTCACTCTCTATGATTTAGATGGCAATGCTACAACAAGAAGCAGTGGAAGAGATTGGAACAGCTACATCTATCTCCCGGCTAGCTTTGATGGTTATATCTATGTTCCGTATTCGATTCTTGAATTTGATAATGGCGGTGGAGATAACAACCTGACTTTCGCTTCTGTCTGGGGAATCTATTTGGGTACAAGCAAACAGTATGATAGTTATCAGAACTATACGTTAGGATCTATTATTGTCAAAAATGGTGATACTTATACGACGGTGTTAGATCCTGAAAATCTTACGGATGATAACTATTCAAGCTACTATAATAAGGATGGCTATTCAGACTTCATTTCAATAACAAGACATAAGGATGCTTAGTTGGTTTAATTATTTCTTATAGGGACTGATAAACCGGTAATAGTTAAAAAAGGAATATTCAAAACACAAACACAGGCGAACATAAATTGTTCGTCTGTGTTTGTGTTGAACTTCTATTGTTGCCTGAGAAAGATAGATATGCTTTGATAAATGGAATTTTGTTGTGAACGCACTGTGCTGACATTGTCATTACATTGTGTTATATTACTATCTAAGGAGGCTTTTTATGTCTACTACAAACTTAAACATTAGAATAGATGAGGACGTAAAGAAACAGTCTGATGAAATCTTTAATGAACTTGGTCTTAATATGACAACGGCTATTAATATTTTCTTAAGGACTACAATACGTGAACATGGTATACCTTTTGGATTGAAATTAGATGTCCCTGATGCTACGACAAAAGCAGCTAATGAGGAAGGAAGAAAGATGATATCTGATCCTAGTTCTCCTAGAAATTCCAATATGTCTGATTTAAAGGCTGCGTTGGAAAAATAAAGTGGATAGAAGTAATTTATATGATGATGCGCTTGAGATAATGCTGACAGAAAATTCAAATATTCATGGAGGAACAAAAGAATGAAACACAAAAGAAACTTGGTTTTGACCGCGCTTTGCATATTTCTTCTTACAGGCTGTGGCATTCAAGGAGAACAAGGTGTTCCTGGAAAAGACGGAATTAACGGCAAAGACGGTGTATCCATTGTAGGTGTGTCCAAGACATCGTCCGCAGGAAATGTGGACACCTATACAATTACCTATTCAAATGGTAGCACGTCTAAATTTACCGTGACCAATGGCGAAGACGGCAAGCCCGGAGTACAGGGAGAAAAGGGTGATGACGGACATACTCCTACTGTGACCATCGGTGCCAACGGAAACTGGTATGTTGATGGTCAGGATACTGGATATGCTGCAACAGGCCCTAAGGGTGATACGGGTGCTAATGGCACTGACGGCGTATCCATAGTAAGTGTCATAAAGACAGGTTCCGATGGTGAGATTGACACCTATACCATAACCTATTCAGATGGTAACACGTCCACCTTTACCATACGTAATGGAGTTGATGGTAATACTCCCGTAATCACAATTGGTAGTGATGGCAATTGGTATGTGAACGGGGTGAATACAGGAGTCAAGGCTAAAGGAGACAAAGGTGATACCGGTGTCTCAGTAATAAGCACCTACATTGATGAGAATGGGGACCTTATCTGTGAGATGAGTGATGGCACCACGATCAATGCAGGTCATGTCAAGGATGTCACGAAGCATAACGTTAACTTCTATGTCGATGATGAATTAGTATATAAAACAACGGTCGAAGATGGTGCTAAGTTATCTGCACCATCAGAAGAGGTTACTGCTGGATATACCATTAACTATTGGAACTCAAAGGAAGATGGCGGATATAGATGGCTGTTCAGTGCATATACTGTAATATCTGATCTTGATCTATATGCTGACTTCACCTATAACGATTATACGATTACCTATGTGGATGCCAAATACAACACTAAGATTGATGATCAAAAGGTGACATATGACAAGCCTTATAGTCTGTCAACCATTGAAAATCAGACAGGATGGACATTTTCCGGATGGAAGAAGGATGATGGAGAACTGTTTGATAACTCAGGCACATATCGCATTGCAAGTGATTTGACACTCTACGCTGATTGGACCGCCAATCAGTATAAGGTTACCCTTGACCCGAATCAGGGCTCCGTATCATCAACTGAAATCACAGCCACATACGATTCCCAGTATGAGCTTCCTACACCGACAAGAGAATACTATACATTCCTTGGATGGTATGACAAGAACGACAAGAAGGTCTCTTCCAAGGCAACATGGAAAAAGACTGAGGATGTCACCTATACCGCCAAGTGGACCAATGTTCAGAATACCTATTCATTTGATGCAGGAGATGGAACCTGTGACGTTGATTCCATGGTGATTGGATGGGAGGATGCATATAAGCTTCCTACACCGACACCAGCAAGTGGATTCACTTTTTGTGGTTGGTATTTGAATGACACATTTATTCCTCAATCAGGAGAAAGTTGGAAATATTCAAACGCGGGTGGAATTTTAGTTGCTAAGTATATAACGGGTGATGGTGTAAATATTAGTTATGGACTTTATCCTCAATCATATGTCTCAGATGAAACCTTGATTTCAGCTTTGGATACTTTGACAACTGCTGAAAGCAATGGCTGGTATCTCTATGACGGAAGCTATTATGCGAAGGCAAACGCTAAACCTTATGGATCAAGTTATGAGTTCAATGATGGCACGACAATAGTTAGTGGAATAACCTATTGGTTTAAGTGTGAGCCTATCACATGGAAGATGCTTGCATCCGAAAATGGGACCTATTCTCTTGTCTCTACTGAATTATTGGATGCTCAGCGCTATCATCCTTCAACGAATAACTACAAGAATTCAGAAATAAGGACATGGCTGAATGACACGTTCTACAGCACAGCATTCTCATTGGATGATTCCTATATACAGACTGTAGAGGTGGACAACAGTGCATCCACGACAAATTCTTCCACAAACACCTATGCCTGTGAGAACACCTATGACAATGTCTATCTGTTAAGCTATCAGGATTACAAAAATGCATCTTACTTTGCTGACAATGCATCAAGATGCTCTAAGACGACTGACTGGGCAAGGGCAAATGGCGCATATATGAATACTGGTAGTTCATATTACGGAAACGGATATTATTGGACTCGTTCCCCCTACTACAACTCATCGAGCCTCGCGAGCTACGTCAACTATGATGGCTACATTTACTACGACCTCGTCAGCAGCGCGAGCAATGGTGTCCGCCCCGCTATCACAATCAAACTGTAGTGAAAAGGGAGCAACCACCGCAGCCATAATCTGGCGTCAGTCATGGCTGCGGTCGGAATGTCCTATATGAAAGAGTCTTCACATTAAAAACGATTTGTACCGTTCTAATTAGACTTCTATAATTACATCATACAGAAATGACAACTTTTCGTATTATCCTGATTGGAGTCAAGAAAAACACATCAAACTGGTTCTACAGATACAAGTAGGTTGCTACAGATTACATACAAATTAAAAGTGGAGCTGTCATTCTTTGATGTCAACTTATATTTTTGTAAGTTGGTGATGTAGAAGAAAGCGTAATTCTGTAAGTTAGAGTCTTCAATGTAGATATCTTTTGTTTCTATTGAGGCTTCCACAGGATCTATCTTTTTCTTTTTGCTGTATGAATAAAAAGATGTTCCGGTGCAACTGTATCTATCGCTTTCAAATTCAAAATCACCTTGCTGAGCCCATTTTAAAAAAGCACCTAACTCATTTCTTGAC
>CAVALL010000040.1:0-17298 GCA_963589675.1 Alistipes onderdonkii
GTGATGGGTTGAATTGACTAAAAACAATATAGTATTTTACATTAGCAGTCAGTGACTTTGTGAGACTAGCATTTCTTCCGTTCGAGTCATCGTTATAATCTTTGTCCAATATAAGTGGACTTGGCGATCGTGGATCAATGATGTAGAGATAATTATCGAATTGACTAGTCAAATCGATTGTATATGTCCCAGATTCTTTTGGTGTGAATGTTAACATTTCGGAATAATACTGTTCACCATAGGATGTCAAATAGTAATTGGTAGTGTCATGAATATGCCAAATATTATCATATGAGGCAAGAGATGTATCTGAATTGTTCTTGAAATTATGTGCAGGAGTTATAGCAAGCTTTGTTATTGCTGCTTTTTCTTGGTTAAGGCTTCTTATTTTTATTTGATAAGAGTTTGAAGAATTGAAATAAGAATAGATCCATGCGTTCAAACGATATCCATTGTCATCATTATAGGCCAACATTGTTTTTCCATCAGAAGAGTACAAATACATGCAGACATCTGATGTTCCGAAAGTTTGAAGAACATTGTAGCCAGACCTTTCAAATTTGATATTTAGTGTTGTAATGCTATTAGGTAAAATATCATAGGTCTTTTCATAATAGCGTACACGGTTTGAGATTGTGACAGAAGATGTCAACTCAGAACTGTTTGTTGGTTTAGTAAACTCGTAAAACATCGAATAGTATGGGCCGGTTGATAAGTAATTGCTTGCATACGAAGAAACCATTACGTAATATCTAGACCCATATTCATGGAGAATGGTATTCCATTGTGATGTGCTCAGAGAATAACTATTTGAATCGATATTCATTATATCAATGACTTTATTTTTGTACTGATTGTAGAAAGATAATGTGAATAAATCATTTGGAAAATATTTGCTTCCACCTTGGGCAACCCATGAGAATGATGGAGGTGTATTTGCACTCGGAGAATTCGAAACTGTTAAATTTGTTGCAGCCATCCCGTAGTTTTCTAATAGAAGACCTAAATCATTATTTGAATAACTCTTAGAATATAGCGCACTCACAAATTGGTAAAAATAATATGGCTTAGCTGTGCTGACTATATTCCATAATGTCACATCACCTAATGCAAATTTATCTATATCATCCGTGTCATCAGAGTATAGTTTATAAAGAAAACGCATAATAGCACGTTCACAGCCTTCTCCTATTATTGTTTCGCCTTCGAAAGAATCCAATGAATAATTCAAGCCATTGTATGCAGTGTAACTGTCATCGGCTACAGTTTCGATTTCTTTGATGTCATTAGGGAAGGTCTGTTGTGCTGTTATTGACCAATAAGTCGGCCATGATTCGCCCCAAGCTAGTCGCAAACCTCTGTCTTTGCTGTTTTTGTAGGAAAAAGACGAAGTCTCGACTAGATTATCTGCATCATTTTTAGAACTAGAATGTGCACCACCCGGATTATTAGCAATATCGAAAACATTTTGCACATGGTGACCATATTCATGTCCTATTGTGTCCCATGATTCATAAGATTCTGGGAAACCATTTCTACTATCTTGACATGATATATGAACAGTGGAAGTTTTGCGGACGTAATAACATCCTTGAGATGCATCATTTGGATAATTAAACTTACATTCTGCTATTGAGGTATCGTTGTTTAATGATTTTATGTAGTCGGAGTAATATTTAGCTGCCTGTGCTATTTGCATAGCTCTTCCTAGATCACCGTCATTGTCTGTGGTAAATGTATAATTTAATTTGTAGGCCTCCGTTAGGTTTGACAAATCGATATTAGTCCAACATTTCTCATATACCGTTTTTTCGTTGTATATGACAGATGTTGACTCACTTTTCGCATATACGTGCAATCTTATGTCTGTGTATGGATAGATAGGTTGAGTTTCATCGATTAGATAGAAAAGATAGAAACCATCATCTTCTGTATAGGTTTCATAATTGAGAACGGATGTTTCTATTTTGACTTTCATACCGGATAGAGGGAATTCGAGACCGGCCGAATTTTTCCACTTCATATAGCCGCAAATTATACCGAGGTTGCAAATTCCTGATGAACTCGCTAAAGCAATCGAGTTTTGTGGTGAAAATTTACTGGAAACATATTCAGCATCTATTTCATCGTTATCGCAATTGATATCGTTTTCTAATCCCATATATCTTTGTAATGAATCTTCGGAAAGAAAAGAATAATAAATCTTGCCAGACAAACAATTGAAATATAGAGATAATGATTTTTCATTATTATCATTAGTGAATGTCAGTTTGCTTGTGGTTTTAGATACGATATCTGAATATGTTACAGATATCTTATCATCAGATTTTGATATAAAATAATTAAAATGATTTCCACTAATGTCAACTTGGGAGATAGAATCGGAAATAAAGGTGAATGTTTTTGTGCCATAGAAAGAGCCTTCTGCCTCATCAGCGATTGAAACATCGACAGAATCTTCATCACATTGTTCAATCGCATTGAAATCAGAATCTGTACTTTGCGTTGTTTCCCTTTTTGTGCTGTTGAAGATTGAAAGCATTCCTAACATTGCTAAAAAAATCTTTGTAATCATAAAATTTGATCCTTTCCATTATTTAATTCTGAATGTCAAACAAGTAACTTCATCATTTGTGTGGAGCATGAAAGATATTTATATCGTCACAACATACATAATAAATAAGATGAGTCGATGCCTTTTTGCAATGCAAGTATATGTTATCGAAAAAAGATGAAGTTTGGCAATATTTCCTAGCGGATATGTTTAATAAAGCGCTTTCTAAACATAAATCGTATTGTTTTGCACTCCTGAATGTTGAAAAAATAAGAAATCTAAATCAATCTTTTCAATCAAAGCTTAAGGAAATTATGTTGAATAGATTCAAAAAAGGATAAAGTTGTAAAGTCATCAAATGAAAAGGACCCTGAAACGAAATCAGGGCCCTTTGACATTTCATGTGTTACTTCTTAACTTCTTCCTGATACTTTGCAAACTCTGCATCATTGCAGAGAACAAAATGGCCAGGCTCTACTTCACGGAAAGAAGGTTTGTCGACAGAATAGTCATGATCTCTTTTTGGATCATAATGAATTCTATCTCTTCTCTTTTCGGTGTAGGGATTCGGTTTTGGAATGGCGGAAAGAAGAGAACGAGTATAGGGATGTAAAGGATGCTTGAAGAGTTCATCAGAGGAAGCAAGTTCAACCATATCACCGAAGTACATGACAGCAATCTTATCGCAGAAGTATTTGACAACAGAAAGGTCATGAGCGATGAAGAGGATAGAAAGATTTCTCTTTTCCTTTAAATCGTTGAGAAGATTGATGACCTGTGCACGGATGGAGACATCTAAGGCGGAGATTGGTTCATCGCAGATGAGAAGTTTAGGATTCATGACTAAAGCTCTTGCGATACCGACACGCTGTCTCTGACCGCCTGAGAATTCATGCGGATAACGGGAGCAGTAATCTTCGATCAATCCGACTTCCTTTAAGACAGAGACGACCTTTTCATGGTTCTCTTTCTTGTTGTGGAAGCCTTGAATCTTAAGACCTTCGGAGATGATTTCCTCAACGGTCATATGAGGATCAAGAGAATCGATAGGATCCTGGAAGATCATCTGAATCTCACTGAGAAGTTTGTCATCGACATGACGATTGTCGTATTTGATCTGTTTGATTTTGGCAGTCTGGATACGCTTTGTCTCTTTGATGTGAAGCTTGATAGCGTCAATTTGTTCTTCTTTTTCTTTATCCGTAAGAGAGGAGTCAGCTTTGATTTCTTTGATCTTAGCTAATCCTTTCTTTTTGGTCCACTTGATTTCCTTCTCATTCCAACGGGTACCGGCTTGGATACGGTATCCCTTGTAATAGACGGAACCAGATGTGGCAGGATAGAGTCTCATGATGGTACGGCCGGTCGTTGATTTTCCGCAGCCGGATTCACCGACAAGACCGACGCATTCGCCTTCATGAATCTGGAAAGAGATACCATGAACGGCCTTTAACCAAGTCTTGTTCGGGAAATGTCCGAGTGTGAAGAATTCCTTTAAGTGATTGACAGATAAGAGAACGTGATTGCTTACATATTCTTGACGGAATTTGACTTTGGAATGATTGTTGATAGCAATCTCTTTTGTCTCCATTCTGTCTTCAATCGGTTCATTGAACTGATGTTCTTCATCTTCCTCGAAGGGATCAGAAGATGAAAAACGGCCAGTCAAAGAAGCATTTTCTGGAATATCAGGCTGAAGGTTTTCCTGCTTCTTTTTGTTTTTGCTCATATTCTTTTTCCTCCTCGAGTGCGCGCTCAATACGATTAACAATGATTGGTGGCATCGTAACCTTTGGAGCGTATTTGTCATATAAGAGCCATGTGGAAGCCTTGTGTGTTTCGGTGATTGTGAATTCCGGTGGCTCGTATTCGAAGTCGATCTTCAGTGCGTATTTGTTTCTTTCGGCGAAGGCATCACCTTTCGGCGGATGGATGAGGTTTGGAGGAGTTCCAGGAATGGCTTCCAGCTTCTCCTTGGAATCGATATCCGGAATGGAGGAGAGAAGTGCCCAAGTATAAGGATGCTTCGGATCGTAGAAGATCTCATTGACATTTCCAACCTCAACAATCTTACCCGCATACATGACAGCGACTCTGTCAGCCATGTTGGCGACAACGCCTAAGTCATGCGTGATGAAGATGATGGACATGTTTCTTTCCTTCTTCAGACGGTTGATGAGTTCAAGAATCTGGGCCTGAATGGTAACGTCAAGCGCCGTTGTCGGCTCATCACAGATGAGAACATCCGGATTGGCAGTAAGAGCAATAGCGATGACAATTCTCTGTCTCATACCACCGGAGAACTCAAACGGATACTGTTTGAATCTCTGCTCTGGCTGAGGGATGCCGACTTCCTTCATGACAGCCAAGGCTTTTTCTTTGGCCATGGCTTTTGTGATCTTGGTCTTGGAGATGAATTCATCTTCAATCTCCTTCTTCCTTGCCTTATAGATTTCCTTTGAGGACTTTAAGTCCGAGGTGAGGACTGTCGACTTCTTCAGATTCTTCAGTTTCTCATCTCTTTCTTTCTTTAAGTCCTTGTAATAGGCATCGACTTCTTTCTTGGCGACTTTCTTCTTTGCTGTTAAAGCAGACTTCAATGCCGGATATTCTTTCTTGAATTCAGCATCAAGTCTCTTTCTTTCTTTTCTTCCATCAGCACAGATCTTCTTGTATTCGGCTTTGCTTTCCTTCTTCATCTCACTGACATGCTTCTTCAGTTCAGAGCGTGGAAGGTTCTTATTGACATAGAGATAGTCTTCAATCTTCTTCTTGCTGTCGGAAAGGTAGAATTCCTCATTGGCGTAAGTCTTCTCCTTTGCGACTCTTCTATTGGATTCAAGGTTCTTGACAGCAGTCAGTTCCTTTTGAATCTTGGATTCGTAGAGCTTATAGAGGATGTTCTTATTGATCAACATACTCTCTGTGATCTGCTTTCCAATCTTCATGATCGGATTGAGAGAAGAAAGAGGATCCTGGAAGATCATACCGATCTTGTTTCCACGGATATTGTGGAACTCTTCCTCGGATACTTTGGTGAGATCTTCACCTTCATAGAAGACGTGTCCGTCCTCTATCATGGCAGACTGAGGGAGAATACCCATAATGGTCTTGGAAGTGACGGTTTTTCCGCTTCCGGATTCTCCGACGATACAAAGGGTTTCACCTTTGTATAAGTCGAAGGAGACACCTCTGACAGCATGGACGACACCGTGATCCGTCTTGAAAGAAATACGAAGATTTTCAACGGATAATACTTTGTTCTTTTCTTCCATATTAATCACTTCCTTTCAATGAGGGGTTGAGGGCGTCACGTAAACCGTTTCCGAATAGGTTGAAGCATACCATCATAAGAGCCAAAACGACAGAGGGGAAGACAAGCAGATAACTATAGGTGTTGATATAGACTTGGTTGTCGCTTAAGATGACACCTAATGAAGAGAGTCCCTTTAGTCCGATACCTAAGTAGGAGATACTCGCTTCGGAGAAGATGACAGACGGAATCATCAAGACGGATGATGTAACGATGGTGCCTAAGGAGTTTGGAAGGATGTGTGTGAAGATGAGCCTTGTGTCTTTCGCACCTAAGCTTCTTGAAGCTAGGACATATTCTCGTTTCTTGAATCGATAGAACTGAGTTCGAGTGATAGAGGATGTTGAGATCCATCCCGTCAAACACATAGCGAGGATGAAGACACCGAATCCCTGTCCTAAGTGAAGGACACAGAGTGTGACGATGACAATCCACGGAATATAGCCTAAGATATCGACAATACGTTCCATGATAAGGTCGACAGTGCCGCCGAAGTATCCTTCAATGGCACCATAGATCAGACCGAATAGGAAGGTGATGAAGGAGATAAGAACACCGATGGCTAAGGAGTTTCTTGTGCCTTCGGCAACATATTTGAGCATGTCTCTTCCTTGGACATTGGTTCCAAAGACGTGAATTGGCATGCTTGTATAGCCTAAATACTTGTAGTAGGTGACAACACAGTCCAAGTTGATGACGGAGATAAGTCCTTCTGTCTCATTCTGTTTGACAACAGATTTGATCGGACACTTGCTATCATTCAATACCTTGAAGGAAGAAGGACCGACATTGAAATCATAACTGCAATAACCGAGTGAGATGTACTCTTTCATCTGAGTCTCACCGATCACCATATCCTTGTCACCGTATTTGGCGTTATAGGTGTCATATTTGAAGGAACAGTATTTGACAACACCATTGAACAAGGAGACACCTTCTCCAGAGAGAGTGAGTTCTTTCTTATAGAGTGTCTGTGCAGCATCACTGAACTCGTAAAGAGCAGTAGAGTTCTCTTTGATGCTCATGGATTTGAGATAGACGGCTTTAGCGGAAGAGTCGATGGCATCGACAGAGAAGGAGAGGAAGATATCGTTGCTATCGATATCCTTTATGTAGTCATCAAGAGTGATAGTGACACTCTCATAACGATAGGAATCTTTTAAGACTTCGATTGTCTTCAATTCCTCTCCATCATAGTAATTGACAGAGACATTGTAGGCTGAGTTTTCGTAGTTTTCAGGATCGAGACCGGATTCCATTTCGAAATCGAGTGTGATATTGCTCTTTCCTGTTAAGGTGACAGTTGGAGTGGAAAGAGAAGCGGCTGCTTCAGTCGAACTGTTTCCGATACAGACATAGCCGTGATGGGAGAAGGAATAGGCGGTACTGGTATAGCCGTCATATACCTTCATGGTGTTCATTAAGATAGAGCCGTTATCTAAGCCAGTGGATGCACTCGGATAACCGGTAGCCTCATCATAGACGACATCGGTATATTTTTTTGTTCCATCCCAGAATCCAGTGCCCGCTTTGAAAATCTTAGGGGCTAAGAATGTCTCATCAGCATGGGTAGTTGAGACATCATAGGGGAGAGCAAACGGAATGATGATGGAGCAGAGAATCAGGAATCCTAAGATGATAGCGGCGACAATGCTGGACTTGTTCTTGCAGAAACGGATAAGTGCGTCTTTTGCGAATGTGACTGGCTTCTCCTTGAATTTGACATCTGTGAGTCTTTCATCCTTTTGAGCCAACTCAAAGTCCTTTGCGTCAAGCTCAACAGAATGGACTCCACCGGAGGAATCACGATATTTGAATGTTTCCATATTATTTTTCCCCCATTCTGATTCTAGGATCTAAGAAGCCATAAGAGAGGTCAAGGACGATTCCGGCAACTAATCCGATGCTGGTGAATAATGACATATCAGCCATCAAGAGGTTGTAATCTTTGGCAGTGAGTGCCTGATAGAAAAGACTTCCGATACCAGGGATGTTATAAAGGGTCTCAAGAATCATGGAACCGGAGAGGATGCCGACAACTTCAGCAAGGATGGAAGGGAGAATCGGAACCATTGCGTTTCTTAAGGCATGACGGATGACGGATTGCTTTCTCGTAAGACCTTTGGTTCTTGCAAGGAGGAGATAGTCGGAAGAGAGAACATCACAGAGCTCTGCTCTTGTGAATCTGCAGTATCCGCAGATGCTGGAGAAGGATAAGGACAGGACAGGGATGACATAAGCGGCGACTTTGACGGAAAGAGGAGAGGTAGACTTTGCCCACTGGGTGGGGAGAAGGTTCCACATATAGCCGAAAGTGAGGATGAGGAAGGTGATGATGACAAAACTAGGAACCGAGATGAAAACCATGATGATAGTTGAGATGATGTGATCGGTAGGCTTGTTCTTTTTTAATGCTGCTAAGATACCAAGTGCAATGCCGAGAGGAACGGAGAGAATGACAGAGATGACATTGACCGAGATGGTGACAGGAAGACCGCTTGCGATGATGTTCATGACCGACTTGTTCGGTTCGACAGATTTACTCACGCCCCAATCCCAGGCCGTGAAAATATTCTTCAGCCAGGAGAAGTACTGACCAAGGATCGGTGCCTTATAGAAATAATATGTGACATCGGAAATCTGAGCGGTGTATAGTGGTGTTCCTAGACTCGGGTTCAATTCAGAAGTTTGAACAAGATAACCGAGAGATGCTTGCTTGGAATAGTAGGCAATCTGCTGAGCGGAAGTTCCGACAGGCTTTTCAAACGGTAAGAGCTGAATGAGAATAAATGTGAGAGATAAAATGATAAAGAGTGTGACAATAGCTAGTAAAAGTCGTTTGATTATGTATTTTACCATTTTGCGCTCCTTTCTTTAAAATGTTTAGATATGCTTTCTTCTTTGAAACTAAAGACTGAACTGAGTTTCCTCAGTTCAGTCTCTTGTAAGCAGAAATTGAATTGTTTAGTAGACTAATTCGCCGTTACGGATTTCGGCATCGCCTAAGACGACAGCTTCATAGATGGCATCATAGGAATAGGCGTTTCCATCATAGATGATATCGCCTGTGACCCAGTTGGTATGAGCACCCCAGGAAAGTGTGAAGGTGGAACGGGAGTTGGAGCAAAGGGTATTCATGAAGTTAAGAGGATCGAGTGTACCGCCAGAGATGGTAGCGAAGGCAAAGTCGAATTTGCCGACCAATGTCATATTGTAGTAGACATCACTCCATTCAGCTGGTGCGAAACTATTGATAGAAAGCTGGACACCTTTATCAAGTCCGACAGAGTTGAAGGAATCTTCAATGTACTTAGCGATTGCATTTCCTTCCTGGGAAATCTGAGATTCTGTCTGATAAGCGACATCGATAGTGATGGTAGTCGGTTTCTCTTTTGTTCCGGCCTTGTAATGTCCTAAAGCAAGTTCTTCATCGATTGCTTTGCTGAAGAGCTGTGCGGAAGCTTCGGCGTTGAATCCATGAGTATCCGGATAGTAATTCTTCATTGCCTTGGCGTGAGCATCGGTGGAGTTGTAAGAGACATGGTTGATCGGATCGATTTCATAGAGGTCGGAGAAGAAGGAATCACCGACATCAGCACCGACAAGGTTTGCAAGTTCTGTTCTGTTGATGGAGGTATAGACACCGTTGATGAAGTTATCATTGCTCATGATCGGCTTGCACTGATAGTAATCACTTTCATTTGCTGTCTTATATTCATCATAGACTTCACCATCTGCACCGAAGATATTGTTCCATTCAGCCTGGTTGAGAGCGTTGACCTGAAATTTCCAGACGGAAGAGCCTTTTTCGAAATACTTGTAGGTCTGTTCGCCCTTCTCAGCATCGGCAGCGGCAGAAGGAATGCCAGAAACATCGACTTTTCCGGCTTTGAATGCGTTGTAGACAGCCGTAGGATCTGTCTTGGCAGCGGAGTTGACATTGACAACGATGCCAGGAATCTGATAGATGTCATAGCCTGTATCGGTCTTTTCCTTGACGGTATCAACCCAATCATCATTCTTGACGAAGATGAGCTGGTTATCAGAACCAGTACCGGTGTTGTATTCCTTGATGGTGTAAGCACCTAAAGACAACGTGGTATCGGCAGGAGTGAGAGAAACGCCATCTTCATCGACAGTCTTTGCGTAACGATCGTTATTGAAACCTTCGCTATCGAGAACACCATCAGCATCCAATGTTGTGACAAGGGTGTAGAACTCTTCGTTGATCGGTGTGAGAAGCATATCGCCTAAACGATACATGGCACCGAACTCATCAGTGGAATAGACGAATGTGACTTCGATTGTTTCATCATCGACCTTCTTATAGCCGACATTCTTCCAAGCTTCAACAGCAGCAGGGTCTGTGCTTCCGACTTTTGCAGTGGCATTGACATAGTCAGCAACACCGGCAATGGCGGTAGTGTCTTCTGCATACTGGAAATAGTAGTAGTTACCATAGCTATAGGTGGAAAGGACCTTTAAGGCAAAGAGATAATCTTCAACTGTGACTTCCTTATCATTGAAGGAAGAGATTTCCTTTCCGTCGATCTGTTTTGTAGATAAAGTCTTGAACTTGAGACCGCTGTTCTTACCGGTCTTGACTTTGAATCTCCATGTCTTGGATGAACCAGTTTCAGCAAAGTTATCATCCTGAGGAGTCGGAGCATCATCAAGAGCTAAGGAACCATACCATTCATATTCACTCTTATAGGTCTTGTTGGCATCCTTGTTCTTGACTAATCTTGTAGAGAATAAGGAAGAGGAGATGTAACCGGCAAGAGTGGATGTTCCTGTATCAGAGGCATCGATTGTGGAAAGGTTGTTCTGAACAGAAGAGACCATGGAATGATAATAACCCTGATAGGCTTTGACCGGTTCCTGATCATCTGTCATGTCAGTCTTGATCTTACCTTCACGGAGAGTACCGAAACCATAGTTATCGACACTTCCACCGACAGGAAGAGAGATTCTGTCGCTGATCAATGTATAACCGCCAGAACCATATAGCGGAATGCCAGTGAGATGATTCTTCTGAGCATAGGCTTCCATCTGGCCTAAGATATTTGTCTTTTCATCGAATGAGATACCAGTAAGATCGAGTGAACCAGAATAGGTGCTTCCCTCGTAGACCGGCTTTTCATCTGTCGGTGCAACACCACCTGTATCTGATGCATCAGAAGTTTTTGAACCGCCGCAGCCTACGAGCATGAGTACGGTAAGAAGAGAGACGAACATTGTTTTTGACTTTTTCATAAATTATTACCTCCCAAACAGTGTTGTCTTTCCGGCGAAAGGAATTCTGCGGAAAGAGTGGCAATAATTTATCGAAAGTCTGAAATCGTGTCAATCAGAGTGTTTTCTTGTAGAGAAGGTAGAAAATGACAGCGACAATAGTGAAAACGATACCGAAAATGAGATAGGGAAGATAGACAGGACCTTCAAATTCTCTCTTTTCATTCTTGTATTCCTTATAGGCGACTAGATCTTCAAAAGGCTTTTCGGGATTCTTTCTTAAGAATTGGACCGTAGTCAAAGATGCGTAGGAGACAAAATCCCATCCTCCTAAATGATTGATAAAGGAGAAGACACCGACAGCAAAAAGGATAGCGCCAGGGATGAAAAATCCCGTAGATATCGTGCTGTAAGTCCTTTCATTCGTGAAGAAATAACACAGGAAAAATATTGCTCCAAATAGGAATGATATTGAACATCTGAATAAGGTCAGGAAGAGTTTGTCCTGAAATAGTTTTTTTATCTTTTTCATGCAGTTATTTTAAAAAACTCTTCTGTAGATTGCAATATAGAAAACATTGCAAAATTGAAAAGGAGAAATCGGTCTTGAATTCACGGTGTCTTATTGCAATGGGAAAAGTTGTTATTTGCTTTGTAAACCGCTTACAAGTTTGTTTTCCTGAAAATTACTTTAAGTTTCACTTAAGATTTGTTTTGACGTGCTTTAAATCTTCTTTTAAGAAAAGTCCGGTTTCCCGGACTATTCTAGATAGTTTTCCTTCATCTCTTCAATCATCTCATCGGTGAAATGGAGTTCGTTATGGATATAGTTATCGATTCCATTATATTTGGTGTCGATCTCATCAAAGGCGGCACGGATGAAGTTTTCTCTGACACCTGCTACGATTCTTACAGAGTTGATGACGATCTCGTTTGTGACATGACACACTTCACGGAGATACTGTTCTCTTCTGTCTTTCTTCTCTTTGGTGTTCTCGTTTGTCTTCAGATAGTCTTGGATGATGACTTCTCTATCTACACCAAGTATGGAGAGGAAAAGAGCAACACCTGTTCCACAGCGGTCTTTTCCATCTGCACAGTGGAAAAGGACGGATCCTTCCTTGTTGTTCAGAATGGTCTTTAATAGGTTTCCATAATTCATCTGTGAGAAGGAAGAGGAGATATATCCACGGTAGACCTTTTCAAATGCATAAGTGGCGTCACCATTTGGATCAAGTCGGAAGAGATATTCAACTGTTCCTCTGATAGCAGGATCTGGAATATTGAATTCCTCATGAGGATAGACATGCGGAATCGTCTTGTTCAGACTGCTATCCACAGGAAAATGAAGATACTTACATCCTTCAATCTCTAAATCCGGATTGCGTTTTATCTCATCATCTCCACGCAAGTCGATATCGTACTTCAGATTCAGTTCATCTTTGAAAAAGAGCTTATCCTTATCTGAGATTCGAATCAGTGCATCAGACCGATAGATTCTCTTGTCTTTGATTCTTCTTCCTTCTTTGTTTTCGTAACCACCCAAAGAGCGGGTGTTGATCGTTCCATCAAGAACGATTCGTTTTCCAAGTTCATTGATATTCATAATGGTTATATTATAAGGATAAGGAGAAGACGAAAAAAGGAAAATCAGTTAAAAGTCTTCTTTATTGGAAAATTTCAGGAAATGCCTTCTCTATGGCATCGATGATCTTATAAGGTGGAAGATAACTTCTCTCAACCTGAATTCCGTGTTCTTGAAAGAACTCACGCTTGAATCCAGGATGCTTCTTTTTCTTGATTTCCTCTAATATGATATCCGCTTTCATCAGATAGACTTCCTGATAGGTCTTAAAGGAGACTAGGAAGAATCCGACGCCTCCTAAATCACGGATGAAGGAGAGATGGTCGTATTGCTGTTCACGGATCATATGATAGGGGACAGTATCATGGATGGTCTCCTTACATTCAAAGTCGATGTATTTTCCTTTGTAGATTCCGACATAGTCTGTTGTTGATTTCGCTTCGAAATAGGCTTCCTCAATCATGCCAGGCTTTGTCTTCGACATCTTGACTACCTTGATAGGTGTCGGCCTTTTATAGATATCGGCTATCCCTTGACTGCGGTAATAGTCACAGGATTTTGTTATGTCGCTTTCAAACCCCATACCCATATTGCTTTTGATATAGGAGTCACGGATTCTCTCTTCCTCTGTTTTGTTTGCAGTCTTTCTTTTATCGGAGTGAGTGGAATTCTCTTTGATTTCCATCGTTCTTCCGTCTGGATATTTGATGACTTTCATAATTGTTCCTCTAAAAGATGGATGAAATCCTCTTTTGTCACATTTCCATTCTGAATTACATTAAGTGCTAACTCTTTGTTAAGACTATCCATCATTCTGTTGGAAGAGTAGTTTTCTAAAATTAAATCAATATCCTTCGCTTTATTCGTTACATAGGAAAGATAGATATCCTTTAGAAGGATACTGTCATATAAAGGATCATGAGGAGTGCCTTCCTCCTTGATTCCATAAACATCTCCTAGTCTAGATAAAGAGTAGGAGTTTCCTTTTTTGTCGATGATGCGCTGGAACAAATAATGCTGAAAATCGAAATAGTTCTTGGTCAGATTGGCAAAGAAATTCGCTTCTGTCTCATTATCAAAATTGATGCTTTTTCTCAGTATCTCAATATCGAGACTACCAAAAGAGATGAAAGCACGATATTTATCGTGTCGGATAAGCTTTGCTACATCTAGTATCACCTGATGGAGCGGGATTCCTTTCTCATCCAAAGTGCTCTTATGGATGTTAGTCATCTCTTCAACGATGGGACCAATCTCATCATCTGTCTTGATATAAGCACTGTAAATGATCGGATTCTCATTATCAAAAGAGAGTTCTCCTTGTTTCTTATGATAGGCAACCATAGCAAAAGCGATAGCCTGATGATTGATCTGAGTCGCTTCTAAATCGAAAAAGATGAGAAGCTCAGCTTTTCTAAGCTTCTTGGATAGTAGAGGAAAATCCATTTCAGTCACCGAAAGAGAATTTCTTGAGTTCATCTGTGATGAGTTTCGGATCAGAAGACAATTCCAGAATCTTGAAAAGATGCTCGGTCTCTTCCTTTCCTAAAACAGAGAACCATCCGACAAATAGGGATGCCATCTGTTGATCGATGATAGAGAGATAGCGTAAGCCAAGAGGTGTGATGTTGACAAAGACCTGTCTATGGTTCTTCTCATCACCGACACGGGAGATGTATCTCTTCGATTCCAAGATCCTCATGTTGGCAGCAACATTAGGACGGGTTAGACGAAGAGCATCCGCGATGACAGAAGGATGAACATCCTTCTTGTCACGGAGATAATTCAAAATACGGAAGTCACTTTGGAATAAACGAGAGAAAAGATCGATTGCCCCGGATTCATGTATCTTATTGACATACTGCATGAGTTGATTGATGTCTTGATGCAGTTCTTCAGGATTAGGTTGTGTCATAAACTAGGATTCCTTTCAAAACAATTATAACACACAACTATTTTGAAAGATATGGGATGAAAAAAGCCTTGCCGCATCAGCGACAAGGCAATATAAGATAGGATTAGTAAAGGACAATACCTGTTCCAGAACCGTCTCCGATATCTCCGGCAGACTGAGATGTGCCTTTGATTGTGAGATTAGTCGGTCCGTATTTGGCGTAGTTGGAGAAGGTAATATCCGTAAGGACAAAGGTAGAGGAACCATATGTGACCTCTCCGAAGACACCGGAATAGGTGGTGACTTTGATTTCACCATCTTCTACAATCCAGGAACCCCAGATATCATAGTTGTCACAATACTTTCCGGAGAAATCACCGGTGTTTGTGCCAGCCGTTCCTGAGAAATCGAAATCGGAATACAAGGAGGTGTTGAATGGTGTGAAATTGGATTCACGGAGCAAGTCAGCGATGCCTGTATCCGAGTTATCATAGATGGTAATCTCTTTGGTTAAGGCTTTTTCCTCTCCTAACGTCTTATCAACAACCTTGATGGTTGTCTTTCCGGCTTTGACAGGATGGAATGTGAACTTGTTGCTGCTACCTTCCACTAGACTGACTGTTGCAACATCCGGATTGGAAGAGGTGACTGTGATATTGGGAGACTGTTGTGCTTTCTCACCGGCAACATAGACTTCGCGGTCTGTTCCAAGAATCCAACTGGAGGGGAGGTAGTGTGCGCTAGTCACATCAGCAAAATAGGAGAAACTTGTACCAGCATTGATGAATTCACCGAACTGAATCTTAGTTGTTTCCGGAGGTACGCAGTGTAGTGTAATCTTCTTCTCTACTTTCTTGATTGTGCTTTGAACTGTGACTTCAAGATCAGCGACAAGTTTATTGAATTTGATTCTATTGCCGTAGATGATTTCAACTGCATCCGGATCAGAAACAGATGTGATCTTGATCGGATCAATATAGGTGCTAGCAGTAGAAGGAGAATGATTCATGTAGCTATCGTAAGTCATGAGGTAGGCGGTATCTCCGACATTGTATGTGGTATCACTATAATCTGCTGAGTAATTGAACATGTCGGAGTGGAAGATGACATCGAAATCATCGAAGAAGTATTCGCTGAAATCGAAGGATCCTTCCGGCGCATCCTCTTTCTCGCCGGACATCTGAACACCACTCACTTCATAATTAGCGACAAGCTTCGGGTCTTCGCCTTCATATTCATTCAAGACATCATTAACGTTGATGAGAAGACCGGTGTTATCGAATTCCAAAACAAGCTTTTCTTCGGTTCTTGTCGTGGAATCCTTTCTTGTGTAGTCGTAGCTTAGAGTGTAGATGTTAGAGATGGAAGAGAGGTTCTCTTCCATTGTGATGGTGCTCTTTGCATAGGAGGAGCCGAAGGAGCTGACATTGGTCAGGAATTGATCAAGAACAAATCCTTCCATGCCTCTTGTACCGATAGAGGTAGAAGAGCAGATCTGAACATTGCTGATTCTCTCTTTGGCTTCTTCTTTTGTGTATTCACGGTATTTGTCAGTGACAGTATCAACGATGCTTCTGTTTTCCAAATAGCCGTTGACATTGTAGTAATCACCAGTGGAACCTTTTCTTCTTCTTCTAGCTTCAACATAGCTATCTCCGATGATGGCTCTGTTATAGATAGTTGTGACAGAAGAGGAGCCTTCTGTTATCTCTTCAATGACTTCGGAGCTGTTTTTATAGATGTTATAGGAAATACTTTCAGTGTAGTCATCCTGACCATCTTCATAGGAGGTGATATCCAAAGATCCACCTGTTGCATTCTCTAATGCAAGAGTGTGGGAAACATTAAGTAAATCAGTCACATGGTTGATGACATCATAGACAACAAACTTAGCTGTTGCCGTCAAACCACCATCGGTAGTAAGAGTGATAGTCACTTCTTCATTCTCATTGGTGGCGGAAACACCGGTGATCTTTCTTCCTGTTACAGCAATGATATCAGGGTCAGAGGAAGTCAGTTTATAGTCATCACTTGTATCACTCGGTTCAAATGATGCACCGAGACTTAATTCTTCATTGACATAGAGATAGTTTCTATCTGTCTTAATGCTGACAGAGGTCGGTTTCTTGTCTGATGTGGAATTGGAATCAGAGGTTTGATTATCGCTTGTATTATTGCTGCTAGCTGAGTTTCCGCTTGTGATATCCGATGTCTTCTGACAACCGGCAAGGGTCAATAGTAGGAACAACGATAGGATTTTGGCTTTTTTTGCTTTCATGGTTTATCCATCCTTATAAATAACAACTGAAAAATACTATAGACTAAAAAGATGAATGGGTCAAAAGTATTTTGCTTTGTTTTTCAACTTTATTTCAATATTCATAGAAAGTAAGAGGAAAAGGAGGCATTTTCATGAACGAGTGATGAAAAAGACAAGTGTAAATTTTCAATAGGAGTTACAATCTTTAAGGTTATTTTAAGGAATAATTAAGGTGTTCTAGCTGCATCGATGACTAGTTTGGAAGCGGTTACAACAACAGAACAGATTATCAATTTATCATGGATTCATACATTTTCCGTTAATTTTGTGTTCTTTTTTGCTTTAAATTCTTATATTCTTATTGAATATCACTTTTCTTTCAATCAGATGAAGAAAATGACCGCTTTTAGCTAAAAGGCTAGGAAAAAGCCACTGTGCTATAATTTTTTCGTTATAT
>CAVALL010000041.1:0-17049 GCA_963589675.1 Alistipes onderdonkii
TTTGCTACCACCAATATAGTCGATAATCTGCGGCATTTTAACCATTAATGATTACGGTCATTTACGCTAGACTTACGGTAAAAACTACCGTAAGTAAATCAATGTAGAAAAATCGTATAGTCATTATTTTGGCTGATATAATATTTAGAATGTGGAATTTGAATTTTGTCATTCATTATCATTACGAAAATCCACTATCACTTTGCTCTCCTTGATTCATCACTTGGTAATGACTACAATATCTTGATTTTATAAAAAGAGGTACAAATATCATGGATGAAGCAAAATTCAAAAGAAATAGATTAGTCACAATGATTCTCACTGTCGTATTAGGAATCAATCTAGTCATAACTGCAGTCCTATTAGGTTTCCAGATCAAAACCAATATGGATAAACAGGCTGAAACGACAAAGTATACACTCTATATCGGAACCAATGACAAAGATACCTACAAGAATGAGATTCCATATGAAACCTGCAAAGTGAAAGTGACAGAGATTTGTGTCAAATATACAGGTGGCTGTACCTTATTCGATGCAAACGGTTATTGGCAGGATGAGAAAGAGAATATCACAAAGGAACTAACCATCTGTTGCATCCTAGAAGACATTGAAAAGAAGACAGTCTATACCATCTGTGATGAAATCATCATCGCTTTGAATCAGAACTCCATCCTGATCGAGACCAATAATGTGACAAGTCTCTTCTATTCGACGTCTAATAACTGAACTACAAAAATTAAGACAGATTCCAATGCCGTTAAGAATCTGTCTTTTTTGGTTTCATTTCTTCCCACTCATCATTCAATACAATCTTTTGAAACTTCCTTTCATGGGAAACACTTTCCTAAACATGCGCATTTTCTAAGTGTGCATTCTCTATTTATTGCTTCTTTTGTGCATTTTGAGCAGAAAACAATGGAAATGTAGTCACAATTCTTGTTTCATTTATATTAAAATTGTGAATTTTTTATTTATTTTTCTAAAAAAGTAAATAAATATGGCTTTTTTATTCAAATATTTCATGTTAGACTACTAACTGAAAGGTAGAACAATATGATTAAGAAAACAACTCATATTCAAGACACTTTGAAACTCTTAGGTGCTTTACCGACATTGAAAGCACCAGTTCCAGAATTTCTCTACATTGCAACAGACAATGCGAGATGTCCAAAATTCGAAATCTTCATCAAAGAAGGAGACTATGTCAAATGCGGACAGACCATCGGTATCCGTCATGCAGCCTTCTTCGATCAGCCGATTCAGTCGACATGCTCCGGCACATTCGTCGGATATGAAAAGCATTATCACCGAAGTGGAAAATTAGTCAACTTCATGAAGTTCCACAACGACTTCAAAGACACGATGGATGATAGCATTCATCATCGTAGCGATGAAGAGATTGCGAAGCTTACCAAGGATGACATGACACAGATCTTAAAGGATTGTGCCTCTGTCGGTTTAGGAGGTTCCTCCTTCCCGACCTACATCAAGTTCCAGACGAATGAGAAGATCAATACGATCCTCATCAATGCCATCGAATGCGAACCTTATATCAACGCTGACCACAGAGCTGCCATCGAAGAGCCTGAGAAAATCATCGAAGGCATTCAGTTCATCCAGCAGGCATTCAACTGCCATGATGCCAGAATCTGTATCAAATCCAAGTACGTCGACCTTGATCTGATCTACAAAAACATGCTTCGCCGTTATCCGAATTCCGGAATCACGGTCTGCAAGGTCGGAAACTACTATCCTCAGGGATGGGAAATCAAGATGATCAAGGAAGCGACCGGCATCGATGTCAAGACCGGAACCTTACCTGCCAAATACGGAATCATCAACTTCAACCTCTCCACTGTCTTAGGTATCCAGCAGAATATCAGAGAGAACAAGGCTGTCATGGAACGCCGTATGACAGTGACCGGAAACGGAATCACTTATCCTTCCAACTTCATCGTCCGTATCGGTACTCCTGTCGGAGAACTGATCGAACGCTGTGGAGGATACAAGAATCCTGAGAAGAAGAAAGTATTCATTCTCGGTGGTCCGATGATGGGTGCCTCCTTACCGAGCGATGACTGCATTTGTACCAAGACAGTCACCTCCGTCATTGTCCTCAATGAGAAGGAATACAAAGAGGAGCCTTGCATCCGCTGTGGTTCCTGTGTTTTGTCCTGTCCTGTCCATCTCAAGCCTGTTGAGATCATGAACACCATGAGAAGCATGCCAGTCGACAAGGAAAAGGTCAAATTCCTCAATCCTCTCAAGTGCATCGAATGTGGCTTATGCACATATAGCTGCACAAGCAAGATTCCTGTCACAGACTATGTCAGGAAAGCCAAAGTGATAGCGAGGTTAAAATAATGGAAATCATTAAAGAAAGCGCACCGCATATCAGACGAAGAGACAATTTGGCCATGATGATGTTAGATGTCGTCATCGCCTTGCTTCCGACTATCGTCTTCTCCATTGTCATCTTCAAATGGGATGCCGTCAGAAACATTCTAGTCTCCGTCGCTACGATGGAGTTATGTGAATTCGTATTCGTTTTGATCAAAAACAGAATCCCCTATGATGGAACAAAGCATACGATCAAAGAGCATTTTGAAAAGCAGAAGAAAGCCTACACCATCAATAACTTCCTCGTTCCGCTTGTCTCTGCCTTGATCTTCGCTCTCATCATGCCTGCCTCCTCCAATCCGAAATCCATCATCTATGTCGCATTAGTATTAGGTTCCGTCTTCGGACTTGTCATCGGCA
This sequence comes from Alistipes onderdonkii, assembly GCA_963589675.1. GTDB lineage: Bacteria > Bacillota_I > Bacilli_A > RFN20 > CAG-288 > Enterosoma. Next base: position 2,763 of record CAVALL010000041.1, read on the forward strand.
AGCTCGTATTCGGAGGAACCGGTAAAAACATCTTCAACCCCGCCGCTGTCGGCATGGTATTCGCAAAGCTTTGCTTCGGAAGCTATTACACCTATCCGGAGAATAGCTATTACACAAAGATGATATCCGATAGCGTCGACACTGGTGCTACACCACTAAGTTATCTTGACTACAGCGCACAGAACTTCAATTTGACGCAGTATTCCCTTCTTGATCTCTTCTTAGGAAAGACACCGGGAACCATCGGTGAAATCTTCAAAGTCACCATCATCGTCGGACTCATCTATCTTGTCATCCGTCATACAATCGATTGGAGAATTCCGCTTCTCTATTTAGGAGTCTTCCTTTTCGATATGCTCTTTGTCGGAATCATCCTACATGCCGCTAAGGGCGTCAACATCATCAACTATGTCTTGTACAACTTCCTCTCCGGCGGTCTTCTCTTCGGTGCCACATTCATGGCAACCGATCCCGTGACCGCACCGATCACAAGACCAGGAAAGATGATGTATGGAGCTGTTTTAGGCTCACTCACTGTCATCATCCGACTCTTTGCCGCTTTGCCAGAAGGTGTCGCCTTCTCTATCCTCTTAGCCAACATCTCTACCTCTGTCATCGATTACTACAAATGGTCCACTGACGAGTACAACTGGAAGAATCTCACCGCTTTGGCTATTATCATCTTCATTCCTCTTCTCATCGTCATCTGGGCAACATGTGTGAGGGCATTTTAATATGAATCAGTCATTGAAAAAGTATCTTGTCGTCTCTCTTACCTTAGGTATCATCGCTGGCGGCTCTGCTCTCTTAATCGGACTTACGAATCTTTTGACAGCAGATAAGATCAAAGAGAACAAAGTCAAGAAGGAAGAGAATGGCTTAAAGCAGGTATTCTCCAATGAGAATCAACAGTTCGTCACAGTCGAATTTGATACGGCTTTCGAATACATCGAGAAGATCTGGCAGTCAAAGGATAAGGATAACAATAGTATCGGCTATATCTACAAGACCACCGGAAAGAACAGCTATGGTGAAGTATCTCTTCTCATCGGGTTTGACACCGATAAGAACTTCGCCAACATGGTTGTCTTAGAGAACACCGAGACCTATGGCACAACCTTACAGGATAACTACATCACTCCCGTCAACGATAAGACAAAAGACTTCTCCTCTGTCAGCTGTGGCGCTACATATGGTGCAAAGCTTATCAACAGCATGTATTCCGAAGCAAAAGAAGATATCAATAAGAGGTGAATTATGAAAGACAATAAACATAAAAATTCATTCCTGAACGGAATCGTGAAAGAAAACCCTCTCTTTGTCTCAGTCTTAGGAACCTGTCCAGCTCTTGCCGTCACCAAGAGTCTTGAATCCGCCTTCGGTATGGGACTTCTCTTCCTCTTCGTTCTGACTTGCTCCAATGTCATCATCTCACTCATCCGTAAGCTCATTCCGGAAGAGGCGAGAACACCTTGTGAAATCGTCGTTATCGCTGCCTTCGTCACCATCACCAAGATGTTGACAGAAGCCTTCTTTCCTGAACTCTACTCTTCCTTAGGCGTCTTCCTTTCCCTTCTTGTCGTCAACTGCATCGTCTTAGGACGTGCGGAAGCCTTCGCTAAGGATAACACCGTCTTAGATTCCTTCTTCGATGGTATCGGCAATGGTATCGGCTACACTTGGGCAATCTGCCTTATCGCCATCATCCGTGAGATCTTAGGAACCGGACAGATCACTTTCGGAAAGATTTTCACCTTCATCCCTCTCACCCATCTACCAATCCTCAAAGGAAACGGATATGACTTCTCCATGTCCTTCTTCTCCAATCCGGCCGGCGGCTTCATTGTCTTCGGTCTAATCCTTGCTGTCATCGCCGCCATCAATCAGAGAAAGGCAAAAGTCGAGAAGTTCAAACTGCAACAAGAGATGAAGAATGCTTTGCATAAGGAGGCCAAATAATATGTCTGCAACACCTTATATTTATTCATTCCTCCTTGCTATCATCTCCTCGATGCTTATCGATAACGTCGTTCTTTCCCGCTTCTACGGCATCTGCTCCTTCATCGGTGTCTCCAACAAGATCAAATCTGCATTCTCAATGGGTGTCGCTGTCATGGCTGTCATCCTGTTATCTGCATTAGTCTGTTGGCCAATCTACACCTATATCCTCACACCTTTGAACATTCCTTTCATGGATACATTGACTTACATCCTTGTCATCGCCTCTTTGGTTCAGGTGACGGGACTTATCATCAAGAAGTATTCTCCTTCCCTCTATAAGGCCTTTGGTATCTATCTTCCTCTTATCACCACAAACTGTGCTGTCTTAGGCGTTGTTCAGTCTAACACCGACAGTGCCTTAGGATTCGGTCTCTCCATGGCCAATGCCTTAGGTACCTCCTTCGGCTTCCTCATCGTCATCGTCCTCTTCTCCTTCATTCGTGTGAGAATCGAGGAATACAATGGAAACAAGGCATTCAAAGGTGTTCCCATCGCTCTCATCGTCGCTTCCTTGATGGCTATGGCCTTCATGGGACTGATGGGAATCGGTGCTTAAACTATGTCAAACGGTTTACGAATCTTCCTTGCTGTCTTGATCATCACTGTTCTCATCGCCGTATTCATCGTCACATTCATCCTCTACAGGAAAACACCTGTACCGAAAGGATGTGAAGATTTAGGACCAAGTGAAGAGAAATGCTCCTCTTGCAAGGAAGAGCATTGTCATCTAAACATTTATGCGACCCATAAGGAGGAAAAGAAAAAATGAAAGAATATCTTCTCTACGCTCTGTATGCGTTTTTGATCCTATTAGCGTTGGGTTTGATCCTTGGTGCCGTCTTAGTCTGGGCTGAGAAAGTCTTCCATGTCGAAGAAGACACAAGAATCGCTGACGTCGAGAAAATGCTTCCAAACTTCAACTGCGGTGCCTGTGGACATGCAGGCTGCCATGCGATGGCAGAAAGCATCGTCAAAGGCGAACAGAAGAAGCTCTCTGCCTGTAAGCCTGGAAAGAAGGACAAGAACTTCGATCCTATCATCAAGTATATGGAAGAGCATCCCGATAAAGATGGAACAAAACATATACCTACAATCTAAAATACGATAAAATATCTGCGGCAAAGTTGTCTTTGCCGCTTATTTTTTGGAGGGTACCATGAGAGAAAAAATCGATATGACGACCTATAAGAAGCGCAACCAATACCAGTGGTTCAAGAATTATCCTTCCTCCGCATACGGCTTTGATGTGGATATCGATGTGACTAAAATTGTAGAAGTATCAAAATCAAGAAAGGAATCCTTCTTTCCTTATTTCCTCTTCGCAGTCATGAAAGGTGTCAACGATGTTAAGGAACTTAGGATGAGAATCGTAGATGATACTCCCTATCTCTATGATAGGATTCATCCTACCTTTACAGTTATGACAAAAGAGGATGTCTATCAGAACTGCGGATTTGAAATGACAGATGACTTCACTGAATTCTATAAAAAGACAAAAGAAGTGATTGAAGAGGTCAAGAACCTTCCTGTCAATGGTGAATTGGACCGCTTTCCTATCTGTAAGACTCCCAATGTTGTCTTTGCTACCTGTGTTCCCATATTGAACTATGTATCCATGTCCCATCCACTGCCAATAGGAAACCAGGAATCCTTATCCATTCCGCGTATCTGCTGGGGGAAATATCATAGGAATGATGATGGAAGTTATCATGTGGCGCTCAACATCACTGTCTCTCATGCCTTTGTTGACGGATACCCTCTTGCTACCTGCTTCAATAAGATACAAGAAATCGTAAACTCTATAGACACCTGGCAAAAATTAAACTGATGACATCATCGAAAAATAAGTGTAAACTAGTTCTATTTAATTTTAGGAGGTCATTATGGCTGATTACATATTGAGCACAACATCAACTTGCGATTTATCAGAAAAGCATTTCTTGGACAGAAACATCCATTATGTCTGCTTCCACTTCTCATTGGATGGAAAAGAATACAAAGACGATTTAGGAAAGTCTATCGCCTTCCATGATTTCTATCAGAAGATGGCAGAAGGAGCCATGACTAAGACAAGTCAGCTCTCTGTCGGAGAATACATCGATTACTTCACGCCCTTCATGGAAGAAGGAAAGGACGTTCTTCACGTCACTCTGTCATCTGGACTTAGCGGTGACTACAACTCTGCCCTTACAGCATCCAATATGCTGATGGAGAAGTATCCAGACAGAAAGATCTATGTCGTTGATTCCTTAGGTGCTTCATCCGGTTACGGTCTTTTGATGGATAAGCTTGCCGACTTAAGAGATGAAGGATATTCTCTCACCGATTTAAGAGCCTGGGCAGAGGAGCACAAACTTGAAGTGCATCACTGGTTCTTCTCCACTGACTTAAAGTACTATGTCCGCGGCGGAAGAATCTCCAAGAGCTCCGGATTCTTAGGAAATCTCCTTCACATCTGTCCTCTTCTTAACATGGATGAAGCAGGTCACCTCATCCCTAGAGAGAAGATCAGAACAATCAAGAAGGTCGAAGCTGCCATCGTCGAAAAGATGAAGACCTATGCAAAAGATGGCGAGAACTATTGCGAGAAAGTATTCATCTCCGAATCGGATTGCATGGATTATGCTACAGCTGTCGCGAAGATGGTCGAAGAAGCATTCCCACACATGAAGGGAAAAGTTGAAATCTACAGCATCGGTACCACCATCGGTTCTCACACCGGTCCTGGAACTGTCGCTCTCTTCTTCTTCGGAAGCAAGAGAACAAACTAAAAGCGTCGATTCAAACAGATATAGCCCTCAGCACGCTGAGGGCTATTTTGTTATGAACTTCGAATTTTCTTCTCGTTTCGATTCATCAGATGTCTTCCTAAATGACGATAAAGAAACGCTTTCATCTTCTTCATTTCCTGATGGTGTTCTTTCAGTAATTCATCAGGACTATCATAAACTCCAAAGCCATCGTTGATCCCTTCCTTTTGGATATAGGTATTGTTTCCGTCAAAATCAATCGTTGGATTTCTGAAGTCTTTTGTAGCAACACCCTATCCACAGAAATATCCGTTGCAGGAAGAAAACTTTTTCTGAAGCTTAGTTAGATACTCTCTATCAAGAATGAATCCTTCTAACTCATACCACTTGTCATCTAAATAGACTTCCACCCAACTATGAAAGGCATTATGTGGTGCGCTTTTATATACTAAGCCAGTCATAGCCCCTTTTTGAAGTTCTTTGTTGATTGTAAAGCCATGTATTCTACAAGGAATCTTACAAGCGCGAAGCAATGCCATGAAGAGTATTCCTTTCGTGTTGCATTGTCCAAAACCATCGTTCAAGACCTTGGCAGCCTTGATATTATCATCGATATTATATCCGAAAGTATATTTCATCTCTTACATATCCATAGATTGCTTTTACACGATTTAATTCATCCAACTCCATCCACTTTCTTTGTCGAATCAGGTGTTGGATATTCTCACTAGAATAGTCAAGAAGCATAGTCTCTTCTAAATACCTTACATTCATCATTTATCCTTCCTTTCGTAGATCATATCTATCATCTATTCCATTATATCGAAGATACATCATTGAAAACACTCTCAAGCTCAAATATCGCAAGAGTCACTTGGTTCTGCTAATGCCTACTGAGCGAAAACAGAATCAATATTCACTAATATTTATCCGCCAATCATCGGGTTAAATTTTCGACAATCCTTATAGTAAAAATCTGCCAATCATCGGGTTAAATTTTCGACAATCCTAGGAATTTCAGCCGAAAACTCTTGTAGATGCTCTCATTTTCGTTATACTATTTATAAATATAGATAGAAGGCATTAACATAAAAAAATACAAGAAAAGAATTGTCGATGATATATTAAAAAGAAAACTTGAAGGAATAGGAGCCGTTTTGATTGAAGGTCCAAAATGGTGTGGTAAAACTACAACAGCTGAACAGATTGCTGCAAGTACTATCTATATGGATGATCCCGAAAACAAAAATCAAAATATAATGCTTTCCAACCTAAATCCGAAACTACTATTAGAAGGAGAGACTCCAAGATTGATTGATGAGTGGCAAATAGCTCCTAAGCTATGGGATGCCATTCGATTCGAAGTCGATCACAGAGATGGTCTAGGTCAATTTATTCTCACGGGCTCAGCCGTTCCGATTGACACAAAGGAAATAACCCATTCCGGAGTAGGAAGATTTTCGATTCTGACTTTGAGAACGATGAGTTTATTCGAATCTGGTGATTCAACCGGTGAAATATCATTGACTGATATTTTCAATGAAAAGAAACAGCTTTTCGGAAAATCTGCAATTGATATTAATCGATTAGCTTTTCTGATATGTCGCGGTGGTTGGCCGAAGACGATAGATATGAAAGATGAAATTGCATTAGATCAAGCATACAATTACTATGACACTGTAGTTAAGTCAGACATCAGTAGAGTCGATAATGTAAGAAAGAATCCAGAAGCAGTAAAAAAACTGATGCGTTCCTATGCTAGAAATCAGGGAACTCAAATAGCAAACACTGAAATAGCAAAAGATATCTTGATCAATGGTGATAAAACCACAACAACAGAAACTATCGCTTCTTACATCAATGCGTTGAAGAAAATTTATGTCATCGAAGATTTAAACGCTTGGAATCCGAATCTCCGCTCAAAAACTGCAGTGCGTTGCTCTGACACGAGATATTTCAGTGACCCTTCCATTGCGGTGGCCTCATTAGGTTTAGGGCCTATGGATTTAATCAAAGACTTAAAGACCTTCGGCTTTTTGTTTAAAACACTGTGTATCAGAGATTTACGCGTTTATGCCGATGCATTAAACGGAAGCATATACCATTATAGAGATAAAGATGGCTTAGAATGTGATGCGGTATTACATCTAAGAAACGGAAAATATGGTCTTATTGAAATCAAATTAGGAGGAGACCTCCTAATTGAAGAAGGAGTCAAAGATCTAAAAAAATTAAGTGATAAGATCGATACCGATAAAATGAATGCACCATCCTTTATGATGGTACTAACAGGAATCGGTGATTATGCTTACCAACGTGAAGATGGTATCTATATCGTACCAATCGGTTCACTGAGAAATTAAAGCACGCTTGGTTAATGGAGAATAGTGCTGATGAAAAGACAGCCTTTCCCCTCTGAACATTTCTGATTCACTTATCTGAAAAACGTATGGTTCAAAAAAAGGCCTAGTACATAATACCAAGCCTTACAATTCAATATCTAAAACATGCAGTCACAATATACTTTTTTCGAGTAAATCAACGCATGAAATTATCTGCTTGACGTTGAGTAAGATTGAAGAATCAAATCCACCAATTTGGTGTTAATTTGCCTAATGTTTTGACTATGTTTCTTTCATAATCAAGCATAATTTCAACATTCTTATAATCATTAGGCATAAGTTGTGTCATTAATTCACGACATGCTCCACAGGGTGGCAATGCTTTACCATCCCAATTCAAAGCAATCACCTTTTTGATTCCGCTTTCACCATTTGTAATCATATTGAATATGGCATTTCTTTCCGCACAAATCCCTAAGGTGCATGATCCATCAACACAAACTCCTACATAGATCTTTCCTTATTCTGATTCAATTTCAGCAGCTACGCCTCCCGCTTCAACAATCTCAGATATTCTTCTTGGGTTCAACACTTTCTTTGCCGCGTTATATAAATCCATCCATATCCGTTCCATTATTTTCACCAACATTTATTGATAAAATTATACCATGAAAACCTCCGCTGCTAACGGACATAAAGTGGGAGAAACCATCATTTATTAGCATTTGGGCAAAATAAAAGGCTTGATGCTTGATCAAACCTATAAGAATCAATGGTGGCGGGGGCAGGACTTGAACCTACGGCCTCCAGGTTATGAGCCTGACGAGCTACCACTGCTCTACCCCGCGATGTATGCCTCTTTTGATAGGCTAGGTTATTATAATGTCAAGAGAATGATTTTTCAAGTTTTATTTGCTGTTTCGAACAAAACATTTTAAAAGATAGTCTTTTTCAGTTAAAATATTCCTATGTCATTAAACGGTTTATGCATCTTCAATTCGTTTTCAAAGAATCCGAACAACGAATATAAATATCAGCGTCTGAAAGAAGAATTCATCCCATATCAGGTGAATCTTGATAAGAAAGAGGCCATATCTGTCCTTCCTCTTTGCTATGGAGATAAGACAATCATCGATGGATTATCTAACTACGACTTTGTCATTTATCTTGATAAGGATACTTATCTTGCCAAAGCGATTTCCGATAAGCTTCCTCTCTTCAATTCTTATGAATCCTTACTTTTATCCGATGATAAGATGCTCTCTTTATTGCAGTTAGAGAAATATAAGATTCCTTGTCCTCTTACGATACCGGCTCCTTTATGCTATGTCGATAAGATAGAGAAGGAGAAGAAGGAGCAGTTCCTCTCTACATTAGAAAAGAATCTTACTTATCCTTTTGTATTCAAAGAGAACTATGGGTCACTTGGAAAGCAGGTAAAACTGATCCATGATAGAAAAGAACTAGAAAGCACCTATGAAGAATACAAAAGAGTTCCTCATCTCTACGAGAAATTCTTATCCAAGCATCAAGGACACGACTTTAGAGTCATCGTCATCGATAAGAAAGTCATCAGCGTCATGGAACGTATCAACAAGAACGATTTCCGTTCTAATATCGCACTAGGAGGCATTGGAATCGATGCAACGGATACTCTGCCACAATCTTACAAAGATATTGCAATCAGAGCAAGTGAAGCCTTGAAACTCGATTATGCCGGCATTGATATCGGAACGGATGATGACGGCAATCCGATGTTCTTAGAAGCAAACGGAAACGCATTCTTCACCGAGATTGAAAAGGTGACCAAGACCAATATCGCAAAGGAAATTGTCTTAATGATACTTTCCAGAATGAAAAAGAGACCATCTTAGCTAGCTAGACGGTCTCTTTTTGGTTCGATTACTTTTGTTTCTTGGAGGCTTCAATCGACGCCTTCAATTTGGCCTCTCTTTCCTTCTTTCTTTCTTTTCTTCTCTTATGTACAGCACGGACTCTCATCTTTTCAAGAATCACGCCGAAAATGATGAGGACGATGAAGACTGCAATAAGGACATAGGCCCAGATGGGAAGAGAATTGCTCTTGACTCTTTCCCACATCGTGACGACCTTCTGGTTCTGATTTCCAAAATCCTGCATAACTGCAAGAGTTGGAAGTACAGAAGAGTCCGGATATTGAGAGTCAAATTGTCTTGCATACTGACTGCCTACAAGATAGAAAGTCGTATCCTCTATATCATACTCAGCAAGAGTATTCTTCGTATCATCGACAAAGAAGTATGAGATATCTTTCGCGTAAGCATAGTCATCGATATCATCATTCTTGCTACCATCCTCAAGGAATGATAATTCAGGAATTTCGCTTCTCTCTACAATCTCGTAATCATCAAGAAGAGCATCATCGAGTTCTTCCTTCTCTTCATCCCATCTTAAGTCATAGTTGGAGAGAACAAGTTCAAGGATTTCATCACCGGCAATGACAGGAGTATACCCGATGTAGTCCATATTGATTGCAGCATTGCTAGGCATGGAGAGGAAGTCGACAAAGCGTTCTGCCCAGATCTTGTTTGTATCGGATATGGACTTCGGCATAACCCATCCATCAAACCAGATATTGGCACCCGTTTCAGGGATGACATACTTTAGAGTGGTCGGATTGAATCCTTCCTCGTATTCGCCAGTCTCTTCGTTGTAATGAGCTTCATTATACTCATCAGCCATATCCATAGCCCAAGCAGCATCACCAGACCATGCTAAGTTGATTGCGAACTTATTTCCCTGAGCCATATCGACTTTACCGGAATCGACTTCGAAGCCAAATGAATTTGTTCTCAGAGTCTTCAGTTCCTTTTCCACAGTTGCAATTGTGGAATCATCGCACTTGTTGAAGATTTCTGTAAGAGTCTCGTTATAGACTTCTTCTGAGATTTCCTTATTATCGTATTTTGCCTTCAATGTGGCTAAGCCATCATGGCTTTCACCATTTTCATCGGTGAAATCATCATTGTAGGCTTTGAAGATGCCAGCTGCATAGGTGTCTCTCATACTGTCTTTGATGGCAAGAAGGTTATCGTACTTCTCATCCCAGAGGCTGAGCCAGGAATTCATATCCTCATCCATCTCTTTGGCAGTGATGCCTTTGAGATTCAGCATACCGTAATTATCATTATAGAGGATAGCGAGAGTTCCCCACATATATCCTCTTGCATAATTATTGACGATGTTCTTCTGTCCGTTGACTTCGATGTTTCCAATCTTGTTATAGACAAAAGGAGAAACATATTTGTCATAATTAGGAGTGGAGCCTTCATCAAAGGGAACGATCATATCCTTGGCGATCATCTTCTGAATGACATAGTCACTCGGACAGACCAAATCGAATGTCTTACCAAGATCAAGCTGAGCAAGCATTGTCTCATTCGTATCAAAGGTGGAATAGACAACCGTTACATCGGTATCATATTCTTCCTTGCAATAGTCTTCAAACATGGAGACAATATCGGGTTCTTCCTCTTCTGTGGTCGAATCATCTTCGGCAATGTAATCTTCAGAGTTATAAACACTGAGATAAATCTTCTCACCGCTAGGAAGATACTTCCTAGCACCCTTGATGGAGCCTTGTAAGACTCCATAGGAATCAGAAGCCATCAAGGAAACAGCAGCAAGAAAGATTGATGTCTTAATCAAGCGGAGTCGTGACATGGTATGTATTTCTCCTTTTTGCGTGGCTGTTAGCAAAGCCTTTTGCAGATCTCTTTGTCTGAATGTTGTTATAGATAGACTGACCGACAACAACAGCTAAGACAATGAGGAAAAGAATTGTAGTCAAAGCTCTCATCTCCGGCGGAACAGCACCTTTCTTGATCTTAGCCTGAACAAGGGTAGAAAGAGTTTCAATCTGACTCGAGCCGGAAAGAAGTCCGCTTCCTCTTGTAAACGCTGTTACGATGAAGTCATCAAGCGACAAGGTGAAGGAGAGAAGAAGACCAGAGAAGATGCCAGGCATAATCTGAGGGATGATGACCTTGTGAAGAGCCTGAGAGGAAGAACAGCCTAGATCCAAAGCAGCCTCATACAAGGCAGGATCCATCTGCTGAAGCTTCGGTTTGACATTGAGGTAGACAAATGGAACAGCAAGACAACAATGACCGATAAGAAGTGTCCAAAACGAAAATATCGCTTGGCCATTGAAGAGTTTTGTTCCGATGAAAACGAACATGACAGTCAAAGACATAGCAAGAACAATCTCGGCGTTGACAACAGGAATCTGGTTGATGTTCTCAACAATGGTACGGAAACCTTTCTTGCAGTAGAAGATACCGATGGCACCAAGGGTTCCGATGACAGTGGAGATAAGAGAAGCGATGACAGCGATGATGAGCGTATTTCCTAAAGCGGACATGACTTCCTTGTTGTGGAACAGTTTCCCATAAAGGCTGAATGTGAATCCAGACCACTGACCAAGGATTGTCGAATTCGTAAAGGAGAAAACGATGAGGTATAAGACAGGAAGATAGAGAAGAAGAAGGATCAGATAAATGTAACTATAAGCTAAAATCTTCTTTACCATGATGCGCCTCCTTTCTCAGAATTGCTTCCCTGGAACTTCTTTGTGGCACACATAACAACAAAGATGATGACTAACATGATAAGAGACATAAAGGAACCATCATTCCAGTTGCTAGAGGAGAAGGAGAGATAGATGGAGTTTCCAAAGAGCATGATTTTTCCTTCACTTAAGGTATCGGAGATGACATAAGAAGAGATAGTCGGCATAAAGACCATCATACTAGCCGAGACAATGCCAGGCATAGCCTGAGGGATAATGGCTTTCGTAAATGTCTGGAAACCATTGCATCCCAAGTCTCTGGCTGCTTCAATCTGGCTCTTATCAAGTTTTAACAAAGTAGAATACAAAGGTAAGATAGTAAACGGAATATAGTTGATTACCATACCGACCATCGTACAGAAAAGCGGATGTTTTCCTGTACTCGTTCCCATGCTAGTTAAGATCAAGGAGAGAAGGTCACGAAGTGCGCCAGTTCTCAAGACGAAGTTGATCCACATCGGCATGACAAAGAGCATGACAAGCATATAGTTCTTATTGAACTTCGGATTGGAAAGCAAGTAGGCAAGCGGAAATCCGATAAGCAAGCAAAGAACGGTATTGAATAATCCGATCAAGATGGAGATGAGAAGGACGTTGAGCTTTGTTGTCGAGGTGAAGAAGGAGGTGAAAGCCTCCATTGTGAAGTATCCATCCGCATCGGTAAAAGCATAATAGACAATGAAGAGAATCGGAATCAGAACGAATAAAAGAAGAAACAAGACAAATGGTATAGCAAGAGACTTTCTCGCAATTTTATATCTCATAGTCTGAAATATCTCCTTTCAGTCGCATTGAGATATTTTCCTTCAGGACTCTTAAACCGACGATGTCGCCAAAATTGTAGGTGTCCGGAGTGGAAACAAGGAAGTCCTCATCATCCTCGCTGCGAACCAAAATGACATAGTGGTCACCCTTATAGACAGAGTTGATGACTTCACCAGTGATCTGTGCATCAGAGGTGTTGTCACTGATGATGATGTCAGTCGGTTTGATTGTGCAAACAACATCCGCATCAGCAAAATCATATCTCTTCTTGTCGAATGTGACGATGCCATCTTCATCTACAGAGGAGTTCACGATAAGCTTGCTTAAATCTGCATCAAAAGGCATATCATCGATATAGACCATATGATCTTTTCCAATATAGGAGTCGGTATAGATGTTGATGTCCTCTTGCTTGTGCATGAGGTGAAGTCCATCGGGAAGGATAGAGAGGTAGATTGGGGCAGAAGCATCATAGTTATCGATAGACTGAGCCATAACCTCATCATGTCCAACCATGATGACATACTGATAATGAATTCCTTTGAAGACCTTAGCAGAGATTCTTCCAGGGATATAGCCATCCTTCGGTTCAGAAGAGAGCTTGATATCTTCCGGACGGATGACAACGTCAACTCTTTCATTGACCGGGAAATCATCGACACAGGCAAATGTGGAGTTGAGGATTCTAACCTTCTTTTCCGCAATGACCGTGCCATTATAGATATTGCTAGAACCGATGAAGTCAGCGACATAGGCATTGACCGGTTCATTGTAGATGTCTTCCGGAGAACCGATCTGCTGAATGACACCATTGTTCATGACAATGATGGTATCAGACATGGTAAGGGCTTCTTCCTGATCGTGGGTGACATAGATAAAGGTAATGCCTAAACGCTTATGCATTTCCTTGAGTTCAATCTGCATGTCCTTTCTCATCTTCAAGTCGAGAGCGCCTAAAGGCTCATCAAGAAGAAGAATCTGAGGTTCGCAGATGATGGAACGTGCAATAGCGACTCTCTGCTGCTGACCACCGGAAAGAGTGGAGATATCTCTGTCTTCGAGTTCATCGAGGTCAACAATAGACAAAGCACGTACAACCTTTTCATCGATTTCCTCTTCGGAAAGGTGTTTGAACTTATATGCCTGAACGGGATTGGAATAAGTCTCTTCCAATTTCTTGTTCAAGTCCTCTAAACGAGTGGCTTTCTCCTCAGCAGAGATGATCTTATCCTTCTGAATTCTCTTGATCTGGGATTTCAGATATTTGATCTGAGACTTATTGACCTTCATGACAGGATTGCCATCCTTGTCTTTCAAAGCAACAGGAATCTTCTTGTTTCTTAAACCGAAGGCAACATTGTCATAGACATCGAGATTCGGAAACAAAGCATAGTGCTGGAAAACGGTATTGATTGGTCTTTTGTTCGGCGGAACAGGAGTGATATCTCTTCCAGAGAGAAGAATATCGCCGCTGTCAGGAGTTTCAAAACCTGCAATCATTCTTAAAGTCGTGGATTTACCACAGCCAGACGGACCTAATAAAGTGACAAATTCACCACGCTTGATGTTCAGATTCATCTTATCGATGACTGTGACACCATCGAAAATCTTTGTGACGTTTTTCAATTGGATAATGTAGTCGTCACCGGTTTGCTTTTCAGCAGAGAAATCGACAGGTTTCATTTAATTTTAACCCCCTTTTTACAAGCGAAAAATATAAATGAAAACAAATGAAAAAACAACACTTTTTTTGATTAATTTTTTCAGCGTGGTTTTCAAAACGAAATGCTCTTGCTAAAATGAAAAGTCCATATTTTCAA
>CAVALL010000042.1:0-11815 GCA_963589675.1 Alistipes onderdonkii
CTCTGATTTCATATGACTGTGGAGTCAATTTTCTATCTAGATTGACAACGCCATCACAACAGAAACTACCATCATTGAATTCACTTGGAAAATCATTTCCATAGCATTCCAATCCATTCATGACAACATAATGATTTGTCCATTCCCAGATAAATGCACCACAGAAATTATCATATTTATAGAATGGTTTCATGTAGTCAACAAGTTCCCCACAAGAGGTTCCCATCGCATGAGAATATTCGCACATAACAAAAGGTCTATCCATCTTTGGGACTTCTGTTTCACAGTATTCAATCGGAGCATACATTCTCGAATAGACATCAAGAATATGTTCTTCAAAGAATCCTTTCCAGTCCACATTTCGAAATGCGCCTTCATAATGAACCGGTCTATCATCCAACTCTTTGATCTTCGAAACATAATCGACAACCTTATCACAGAACCCGGATTCATTACCAAATGACCACATGATGATGGAAGGATGATTCCTATTTGTCAGGACGTTCGACAATTCTCTTTCGATAATCTGGTCTGAGTACTCTGGCATCTGAAGAATCTCGTGCCAGTTTTCCATATCATATCTTCCGTTCTTACGAACGACACCATGTGTTTCCAAATCTGCTTCACTGATAAGATAGATACCATACTTATCACATAGATCATAAAATCTAGGATCAGCAGGATAATGAGATGTTCTGACTGCATTGATATTCAGTTTCTTGAATAGTTCAAAATCCTTCTCGATGATATCTAATGATTCAGCATATCCATTCAAAGTAGAAGAGTGTCGATTGACGCCTTTCATCTTGATTAGATGACCATTCAACAATAATCGATTCCCGACTATCTCAATCTTTCTAATACCGACATTCTGATGTATCACTTCGCCATTATATTCAATAGTCAGCTGATATAGATTTGGTTCTTCTGCATTCCATAATTTCGGAGAGGGAACTTTAAAAGAGACATCGTTTCCAATAATCTCATCATGATATCCAAAGCCGGATAATGTAAGCTTTGCCTCTTTATCAACGACTACATCTACAATTCCATCGCCATCCTGAATATCTGTCTTAACTACAAAACTATCAACTCTATCTTTCTTTCTCTTAACAAGATAGATCGGTCTATGAATACCGAACAGTCTTATCTTATCCTGATCTTCCAAATAAGAAGAAGGGCTGAATTTTAAAACCATCAAACGAATTTCATTTTTGCCGTCAATTAATTTATTGGTAATATCAAACTGTTTAACAGCATGAGAAATATTGGAGAAACCTACAAATTCTCCATTCACATATAGATAGTAGGAATTATCAATTCCTTCTATCTGTAGGATATAGTCATTGTCATCTTTAATAATATCTTCTGTACGAGTAAATACTAAAGCAGGTGTCTTACAAAGAATATGGGGTGGAAGATATGGGAAAAGATATCGGTCATTCGTGTAGACCGGATATCCATGTCCGTTCAATTCCGCCATATAAGGAAGGTTGATTTCATCAACGCACTTAACATTCAAAGCTGTATCAAAATCAAACTCAGGATAATAATGATAATTCCAGGATGTCAGTAATTCCTTATATCCATTTTCAACATCAAAATAGTTGTGCATCAAAAGTGCACCGATAGTAGTAGTTGGTATCTTATAAAGTTCTTTTACATTCATAGTTAAATAATCCTATCTCCGGAAAGGGAATCAAAAATGAAGTAATCTTTACCAAAGTCAACCTTTAATTTATCTCCGACACGGAAAGAATAATCGTTTGGTAGATTCACCATCATGGTGGATGCACCAATCACAATATTGACATGATATCTTTCACCTAATAGCTCATAGGAAATAATCTTACCCTCAATCTCTCCCTTCTCATCAACTGAGATTCTTTCCGGTCTGATTCCAAACTTCAAAGGATAACTTTGTGTATCTAGGATTTCTTTTATCTTATCGATTCTTTCCTTGGAAAGCTTTGTTTCATCTTCTAACAGCTCACCAGTGAAGGTTTCAGAAAGTTTGCTTTGCTTTTCTTCTTCTTTTTCTAACATCTTCTGGTAGAAGTCTTTCAACTTTCCATCTAGGTCACTGATTTCCTTTAGTTTAACCTCACCGGAATAGATTGAACCATTCTTATACGACACATCAGAAATGTTCATAGAAGGTGAACCGATGAAACTGGCTACAA
Source organism: Alistipes onderdonkii (assembly GCA_963589675.1). Taxonomy (GTDB): domain Bacteria; phylum Bacillota_I; class Bacilli_A; order RFN20; family CAG-288; genus Enterosoma. The sequence continues at coordinate 2,184 of CAVALL010000042.1, forward strand.
ATAAGCAATTCGGATTCTCATATACTTCAGATGGTGTACCGACCTGTTTGATGTGGGCACGATCCATAATGACAATCTTGTCTGCCATAGTCATCGCTTCCACTTGGTCATGTGTGACATAGATAGTAGTCGCATTCAAAGCTTTATGAAGTCGAATGATTTCACTTCTCATCGTCACTCTTAGCTTTGCATCCAAATTGGAAAGAGGTTCATCCATAAGCAATAGTTTTGCATCACTGACAAGGACTCTTCCTAAAGCGACTCTTTGGCATTGACCACCTGACAATTGAGATGGCTTTCTCTTTAATAGTTGTTCCAGATTCAAGATAGAAGCCGCTTTATTGATTTTCTCATCAATCTCTTGTTTGGTGAGTTTTCTCTTTTTCGTAAGAGGAATCTCATTATTTTGGTATTCTAAGATATCATGGTCAATATCCTCGATGACTTTCTTATTCTCAGGGTCATTCTTCAGATACCACTTCTTCTCTTTCTCTAATTCCTTGATAGCCTTCTTATCGATACCGACTACTTGTTTTCCTTCTTTATCTAACAAAGGAGCAACAATCTTCTTCACCTTTAATCCATAAGCAAGATTATCATAGACAGAAAGATGTGGGAAGAGAGCATAGTTTTGGAAAACCATGCTGATTCCTCTATCCTTCGGCTCCAAATCATTGGAATAGTTTCCATCAATATATAGGGCACCGGCAGTGATGCTTTCTAGTCCACATATCATACGAAGAGTTGTTGTCTTTCCACAGCCAGAAGGGCCAACCAAAACAACGAATTCACCTTGTTTGATATCCAGATTAAAATCAACAACGCTATAATATCCATTCGGATAAATCTTCTGGACATTATTCAGACAGACATAAGCACCTTCATGATTCGGAAGATGTTCTTCTTTTTCATCATGCGCTTGTTTAGCTACTACGCCTTTATAATGATCTTGTCTCAGCTTTGTAAGTGTATTGTCTTTTTTGTGGAACAGTTTCATGCTACACCTCCATTTCTAACATCAGTCATCTTATTCAGTAGAGTCATCATCTTCATCGACGTATTATTTGTTCCAAAATATGGATTGCATATGGAAGCGTAGATGATATAGCCAATGATCACAAGAACAATCAAGACAATCACCGATATCCATATGGTTGCTATTATTCGATTCTTTCTCATACGATTATCCCTTGATTCCTGAATTGGCATTTGTCTGCACAAATGCGCGGTTCATCAACACAAACAGAAGAATGATAGGAAGAGATGAGATGAATGCAGCAGCCATAACAAAAGGAAGGTCTCCTAATTCAGCACCAGCTGTTGAATTAAGACTCATAATCAAGACTTGTACTGTCTTTGTGTCCGGATTGGTAAGATAGATGCTTGGTCCAAAGAAGTCGTTCCAGATTCCGACAAACCAGAAGAGCATCTGAGCAACTAAGGCCGGTTTGATAAGTGGTAAGATGACTTTGAAATAGATACCGAACCAACTGACACCTTCTACTCTGCTCTCTTCAATCAATGAATCCGGTATAGATGATTTAATCGTTGTGATGAGGAATAGCATCATACCGATGTTTCCGAATAGACCAGGTATGATAAGAGGCCAAAGCGTATTGACTAACTTCAAATCGCGCCAGACACGATACTGAGGAAGCATGACAGTCGCAAAAGGAATCATCATTGAAACAAGCAATACCATCAAAATGAGGTTCTTGCCTTTGAAATGCATCTTAGCAAATGCAAAAGCAGCCAAAGAGGAAACAAACGATCCAATCGGCACGACAAGTGCTTCGATAATCAATGTATTCTTGACACTGTCTAGAAAGTTAAACTCCTTCAAAGTGTAACGATCATTGCCAGTGAATACTTCAAGAAAGACATGCCAATTCGGATCTTTCGGAAAGAAGTTCTTCAACACGGAAGAGGATCCAACAATTTCCTGTTGCGTCTTCAATGCAGAAACAACCATGTAGATATATGGGAAGATCATCAAAAAAGCAGAGATTCCAACAATGATGGATGCAATCGTAAAGGCTATTCGATCCTTTGCCTTACCCTTCTTATAATTGGTAAGATTTCTTTTCTCTATGTAGGTCATTCTCGTACATCCTTAAATACATTCGACTTGGAGAACAATATGATTGTGATGATAAGGATAGCAATGAAGAGCAATACAGAGGCTGCACTTGCCCATCCATATCTTGACTGATTGATTCCATAACTCCAGATATAGTAGACAATCGTTCTTGCACCGGCATAGCCAGAGCCTAAGACAGTACTATCCGCATAACTCTGTAATCCACCGATAACACCTGTGACAATCAAATAGAAGGAAGTATTTCCAGTCATCGGCATTGTGATATCAACAAACTGTCTAAGTTTCGATGCACCATTGACTCGTGCAACCTCATAATAGGATTCCGATATATTGTTAAGACCAGCCAAATACAAAATCATCGTACCGCCAAGACTTGCCCAGACATTCTTGATGATAATCGCAATCTTGATAAGCCACGGATCATTGGAAATCCAGTTCAGCTTCAATCCAAAGATGCTGTTGATCAAACCGGATTCACCACTGCGAAATAATTCCTTGAATACAATGAGGATTGCAATTGTAGAAGTAACGGCAGGGAGATAGAAAAGAACAGTGAGGAATGTTCTTCCTTTTGCTAATTTCTTTAGGTAGACAGCAAGCAATAAACCAAAGAAGACACCGATTGGAATACTGAGCAACATAAGAACCGTATTCAATATTGCATCACGAAATGCTTCTTCATGGAATATCTCAATATAATTGGCAAATCCGATAAACTTATACGTTCCCTTAATGGCGTTGAAATCAGTAAAGGACATGAAGAAGGAATATCCTAATGCCCATGCCGTAAATAGGAAGAAACCTAAAACCGGAACAAGGATAAACAAGTATGCACAAAGACTTTCTTTCCTTTTTGCACTCATCTTCTTTTTGTGCTTCGGTTTTGTATACCGTAAATCTAGCTGTTGCATAATGCTTATTTCGTTTTACTCTAAATTCTGATGAATCTTCGTCAACTTCTGCTGGAAAGTATCCGCGTAACTCGTAATGACATCTCTTGCTGTCTTGGTTCCTGCCCAGACTGGATTGAACTTATCCATCAAATCATCATAAGCCGTCTTTTCATAGGTGTAATAATAAGGTCTTGATTTTCCGGTCATGGTATCAGTTCCCTTGACAGCATCGATAAAGACAGACTTAGAAACAGGATAGGTCTTAATGCCTTCTAGTCCTTCATTGTTCAACCACTGATTGTTTGCCATGCTTTGAATGTTTGGCATAGCCTGTCCTAACTTGTAGTTCATCTCAGCTGCTTCATCGCTCATAGCAAGCCACTTTGCAAGTTCAACAGCAGCTGCTTTGTTCTTGCTATTTGCATTCACGGAATAGGCGACAGTACCAATCAAAGATGTCGATTTTGAACCTGCTGCATCTCCAACAGGAACAGGCATAATATCAAATTCAAAGGATAAACTTTCCCAATAGGTACGCATATCCCAAGGTCCCATCCAAGTAAAGAGACACTGCTGAGAAGCAAACTTTGTCAAAGAGTTGCTGCTACCAGCAGAGGCATAATCGGATGCTAAGCCTTCTAAAGATAAGTCAGCCACAAACTGAATGGCATCGATGAAATTATCGGTATTGATTGCACTTGTTGTCGCACTATCATCCGTATAGAAATTAGCGTTGTTAGAATAGACTGCAGATCCGACTTCATAATGAGTGATTGGAGTGATCTTTGTCTCATCAACCTGCAAGCCTTTGAAAGCATTCAAATAGGTTTTGAATTCCGAGAATGTCATCGGCTTGGTTGTAGAAGGAAGAGTGACATTGAGATTGTATTTCTCAATCAACTGCTTCATCAACGTCTTATTATAGACAATGGCATATGGTCCTAAATCCTTCGGAAGGCCGTAGATTTCATCACCTTGTCCGACAGTCTTTGTCTTAGAATTCCAACGGAAGATATCGATAGACATATCCCAGAGATTGTCCATCTCTTCCGTAGTAAGATACGGAGTGTAATCTAGAAGTTTTCCTGAATCTGCCCACTTGATGTAATCCCAATCCGGAACATAGAAAACATCCGGCAATGAATCAGCATTGTTGACCAAGTTTGTAGAATAGGTTGTCGTATCACTGATAGCACTATAGAAGACCTTTACATTCGGATACTTTTCCATGAAACTACTAATCATGGTCTGGAAGTTCTTCTGCTCGGCAATGCCACCCCATCCTAAGAAGTCGAGCTGATACTGTTTGTTTGTATCAAAACTCTCGACCGTCTGATCAGGTACGCTTTCCTTTTCACCACAGCCAACAAGAGCAAAAAGGCACGAAAGACTTAAAGAAATTGTTGTAATCGTTTTTGTATGTTTTTTCATGTTTTCTCCTTCCATTCGGGATTACAGAACATGTAAGACATTACCCATTGCAGATAATGTCTTACACTGTTTGTTTTTGTTGAAATCGTTTCTTCTTTTACTTATCAAGTTCAGCCTGATAGTCTTTTGCTAAATCAGCGTCAGTAGCATATTCAACGTATTTCGGTGTGCTGAAGGTGATACCAGCCTGCCAGGTCTCAAGATAGATCTTTCCGACATTGTAGGCATTCTCTACCATGCTGAAGACACATTCATCATTGATCAAGACCTTCTTTGTCCAGCCCCAGCCAATAATCTGAAGATGAACTTTCGTCCCATCCTTGATTCCGGCAACTCCTTCCGTATGTACAGTCTTTACTGCAGCACCTGCTGTACTATCCCAAGTAGACTTCGAGAAGGTGACAGAACCATCTTTGATATCCATGACAAGGGAATTCGCTTTGTCCCATGCGCGGAAGTAAATTGAAACGCCAGACCATTCAGTGCTTCTGTAATTGATTGTCATATAGGTATCAAGAACAGTTGCTGTATTACCATCCTGACTTCCGAAACTGATTCTAGTTGCATCGAGTTCCTTGGAGTCAATGATGACATCACTTCCACTCAGTGTCGGTCCATCGCCTTCGGCAATTGTAGAACTGCTGTTCCATTCTTCCACTGTGAAAGCATCATATAATGCCTTAGCATTCTTTGCTTCTGTCGCAGCCTTGAAGACATTATCAATCTTAGCTTTAACAGAAGCAACTATAGCCTCGACTTCAGTAGCATTTCCACATGCATCAATTGCAGTGTTACCTTCCGCAATGATGGCATCAAGCGTATCTTTGTTATTTGCGACTTCGGTAGCATCAAATTCATTCAGATACTCTTTGATGGTCGTCTTTGCTGCCTCTTTTCTCTCAGGCAACAATTCTTCTTCTGTCTTATTAACGCATGTCTTATCAAGTTCAGCCTGATAGTCTTTGGCTAAATCAGCATCCGTTGCATATTCGATGTACTTCGGTGTACTGAAGGTGATACCAGCCTGCCATGTCTCAAAGTAGATTCTACCGACATTATAGCTATCCTCTACCATATTGAATACGCATTCACCATCGATCAAGACTTTCTTTGTCCAGCCCCAGCTGATGATCTGAAGATGAACCTTCGTTCCATCCTTGATTCCACTAGCAGCTTTGGTATGAAGTGTCTTGACTGCAGCACCTTTTGAGTTATCCCATGTAGACTTAGAGAATTCCATCGAACCATCCTTAACATCCATGACTAAGGAGTTAGCAGTGTCCCATGCACGGAAACGAATTCCAACACCAGACCATTCAGTGCTTCTGTAATTGATTGTCATATAAGTATCAAGAACAGTGGCAGTATTCTTATCCTGACTTCCGAAACGGAATCTTGTCGCATTCAAATCTTTTGCGTCAACCACGACATTCTTTCCATCTCTTGTCGGGCCTTCTCCTTCAGATGGTGACTTACTGTTCCATTCTTCAACTGTGATACCATCAACGAAAGCCTGTGCATCTTCTTCCTGTTCTTTTTCAATTGTCTTAACTGCAAGAAGATCCTGTTTTGTATCCTCAACAATCTGATCAATTACACTTGCAGAGGTTGCTGATTCAATGTTCTCTTTGGCATCAGCCTGATTGTCTTTGCTATATGCATTTTCGATATCGCTAAGATAATTCTCGATTTCTGCAACTGCAGAATCCTTCTTCTCTTCTATTGCTGTCTTAATTTCATCAATAGCAGTCTTAGCAGCTGAAACAATGGTAGAGATTTCTAATGTAGTAAGAGCAGCATCAATTCCAGTCTTTGCATTGGCGATAATGGCCTTAATCGCTTCCTGGTTTGCTTCGCTGTATAAGGATAAATCGACATAGTCATCCAATTCTTTCTTGGCGACTGTCTTTTCATCAGCAAAGGTAGGAATAGCATCGATTGATTTCTTAGCCTCAGAAACAGCATTGGTTATCGTTTCAGATGATGTAGCTGCATCAATCTTCGTCTTTCCATCAGCAATGATGCCTTTGATTGTCTCTTGATTTGCTTCACTGTACAAAGAAAGATCGACATAGTCATCTAACTCTTTCTTACCACTTGCCTTTTCTTCAACAAGAGTCGGAATCTCATCAATGGCTTTCTTTGCTTCCTTGACTTTGGAATCGATAGCATCGCTTCCTGTACAGGATTCAATTGCTGTCTTTGCACTTGAGATAATGTTCTCGACTTTGGTCTTGTTCTCTGTTGAATAGGAGTTAAGATCAACATAAGAATCCAATGAGGCCTTAGCATTCGCCTTGGCTTTGGCTAACGCCAAATCTTTCAAAGCACTCTTAGCATTATCGATTGCTTTATCGATGTCTTCCTGTGACTTTGCATCAGCAATCGCAGTTTTCGCATCATCAATGATTTTCTGAACTTCAGCAGAATCCAAACTTGTGTAATCGGTATCGGTTGCAAGATTTCCAACTTCGACAATCGCACTTTCTCTTGATGGGGCAAGAGCATCCGTCTTGTTTCCGCATCCGACTAGTGCCATCGAGACAAGCACACTCAGCAACATCACTTTAGCTTTCTTCTTCATCTTTTCTTTGTACTATTCATTTGTGTTTCCCCAATAGTACTGTAACCTCCGTTTTATCTAGGGAATAAGACGATATATCGCCTTAACTTCTCTATAGGTTTCACTTATTGTTATCCGACGACGAATAAGGATACCTATAGTTTCTAGATGGTGATCTTAAGACCACCATCTAGATGTCTTCTTCGTATCTGCTAACGTATCATCTCGTAATCGACTGTATCAAAGAGTTGTAATCTTTAAATTGGAGAAAGTAGCTTCAATGAAGTTGGAATAGAGTCCACAATATCCTCTTGTTCTTCCCATTGGATCAAAGGTTTCCAGAACCTGCTTTCCATCTACATACATTGTTAGGACTTTGCCTTTTTTCACTGCCTTGATGTTGTAGACTTGGTTTGTCTTAAACATATAGATGTCACGGGCACTCTCATCCGAATACTGATAATTAGAGCGGATGATTGTTACCTTAGTACTATTGAATGCATAATAGTCACCTTGGACAGATTTGTAATTGTCTAAGTCCGTATTGTTCAATGCCCAATTGTCGGCAGCGATAAGCAGTCCGACAACACCGGAACCATTATCGCCTGTCATCTTGATATCACACTCTATCTCAACATCTTCTAATGTTCCATCAGAGAATGTGCAAAGGTATCTTGCACTGCTCGAAGTCATCAATCCATCCTCTGTAGAATCAAAGAATGTCGGATATCCGATTCCTTTCTGAGGATAGGATTTCAGATCGTGTTCATAGACAGTTCCTGAGATGCTATAGTTTCTTTCACAATATAGATTCTGAATTGCAAACTCATCTTCAACATTCCAAATCGTTATATAGTGATTACCTTTATCTAACGATAGGTCTGCTAGTTTCACTCTCATATATCCGTCATAAGCATACTTGCTATAATCCGGGATGTCCCATTTGAATATCTTTCCACCATCAACTTGAACACCGACTGTCTTTCCAGCATAACGAGATGAGACAACGACATCTAAACCATATGATCCGCTTTCGGAAGCATATTCCAGATAGGTGGCATAGTCTCCTTTTCTTCCTAGTTTCAGTTCATATGTCTTTTCTGTGATGTCATCAGCAAGAGTCTCTTGTGCTTTTACGACTCCGCTTGCTTCACTAAGACTGCTCAATTTCTCATCATAGCTGATAGAAGGGATATTCTCCTGTTTGACAGCACGCTTATCACTGTCTCCCTGTGCAGTGTTATTGAATATCAGGCTTCCTGTATAGGTGAAATCTCCAAAGTATCCTGCTTTTCCAGAAGTGAATTCTCCGACTTTTAAATCATTGGCGATTTCCTGATAGTCGAATGTGACATCCATCAAGCCATCCTTATATCCGATCTTGATTGCATGGAATACATCTGTCTTGTAGCTACGATATGTCTTACAGGAATTCACAATTTCATCTTTGCTGTTCTTAACCGAATGAATATCGATCTTGCTGCCATCAAAGGCAAGATATCCGTAATTTGAAGCATCCTGATAAGAGAATACTTCCTTGCCTGTTCCGGTAAAGTTATATTCGACCGTGAAACTCTTCTCGTGCTGTTTATTGCTTAAAGAGTAACCATCGACCTGAAGCAGATTCTTAGAATCATATTCTGCATAATCTGGCATAGTTGGCATAACGTTATCGTATAAGCCAGTATGCTGCATCATCACATCACTTCCGTTAAAGAGCAGTCTACCGATATTGAATCTTCTTCCACCGGAATTGCCTTCTGAATAGGAATTATGGAAACCAAGATAGTAGCTATCTAAGTCCGGTCCCATAACGACAGTTCCATGTCCTAACCCATAGAAGTCATCATCCGTATTGAGAAGGACATTCTTGCCTTGTTTGATATCATCTTCAAACACTGATTTTTCAGCAGAACCATAGCTATAATCAATTCGATACGCTCTTTGTGTAACACCATTTCCAGTATAGAAATAGTAACGGATTCCATCTCGTGTTATGACCTCTGGCCCTTCTGTCCAACCGGACAAGGATGCATTCTGTAGTTTGACTTTCTCAGAGGCGGATTTCATATCATCTGCCATATAGGCAGCTGTCACACTGCTATTTGCAGTAAAGAGCACCATCTTTCCATTGATATCCATATAGAGACTTCCGTCAATGGCAGAATCAATGGTTCCATCCGTAATCGGTGTAAACGGTCCTTCTGGAGAAGTGCTGGAAAGCACATAATGTCCTTTACCGTTACGGGATTCAACAAGATAGAAGACACCATCAAGATAATAGACTTCACTAGCCCAAGCATCGAATGTCTCATCGATCGTTTCAGAGGCGATGAATCCTTTTGAAGATACACCATTATCGACCTGTTCCCAGTGATAGAGATCTTTTGATTTCCATCCTTTGATGCCTTTCATCTGAGCCTTTGTAGAACAGATGAGATAGTACATACCATCAAAACGGTAGATGAAGGGATCACCGATACCATACTCTTGCCACTGACCTGTGATTCTGTCATCTTTGAATACATTCGTATAGGTTTCCGATTCAGATGGCGGATTCTTCAAATCAGCATTGTTATTGATATGAATATCCTCTGTCGTCGTTTTGCCACATCCTGCTAAGGAAGGTAAGATAGAGACACAC
>CAVALL010000042.1:11880-14802 GCA_963589675.1 Alistipes onderdonkii
CACAATCCGATAAGAGATAACAATAGTTTCTTTTTCATTTTCTTACCCCCTTATGCAATGCTGATTTCACCATCAGAGGTGACAATGAAGTAGTTGCTCGGATTATCAAAGCTACATTCTTTTCCGTTATAGGATAGGATTGAGTTCTTACCGACCGCATCGCTCCACATACCTAAGGCAAAGCCGATTGGATTATTCTCTTCTCCACCGAAGATAGAAGTATCGATCTTAACGTAGATAGAGTTCTTATATAGGTATGCCCAGGTGTTCTCAGCATCAATTTCATAGTTTGTCTTAGAATCTTCCTTGTTCTCACTTTCATTCCATCCCTTATAGATAGAGGTTGGCCTTCCAGGATAAATGGAGATATGGTAATTGTTCGAATCCTTCTTTGTCTTCGTTGCACTTGCATTCATATCGGCATAGACATTCAAGGAATGGCCCTGATCTGTCATCTTGATTCCGTTATCCACTAAATCAAGCTTCAGCATGAGAGTGCCGCCATTTCTAGAATAGCTGACATCATACTGTGGTGTGACCTTTTCGGTGAATTCTCCGATTCTTCCAATCTTCTTGAATTCCATATCCTTTGCCGGTTCTGTATTCGAAGAGCCTTGGAAGAAATTGGAATCGGCATCAAATCTTACATAATTCACTGTGGCTTCCGCCTGAATATAGGTATCACCTGTATCATACATACCAGTCCAGTTGTAATTCTGCTTGATTCCGAAGTAGACACCGAACACTTCATCCTTCTCTACATCGATGACAGAATAGGGGATATCCGCTTCTACATAGTACTCTTCATTGATACGTCCATAACTTGTCTTGATGTTTCTAGCATTGATGGCCTTTCCACCATAATTTGTTGTGCTTAACACCCCTTCATCCGCATACTGCAAGACAAAGAGATAATCGGTTGAATCACGCTTATTCATCGAATTCGAACCTTTGGTGTCGATGAATAGTTCAAAGTTCGAGCCAGGGACTTCACTTACATCCATATTGGATTCTGTCTTCAAGACAACTTTGAAAGAGTCATCTCCTCGAGCCATACGTGCTGTAGCCAAATTTGTCTCTTCTCTTCCAAAGCCGATCTGACTTCCTTTATTCTCATCTAACTGAACAGAGGATATATTGGTCTTTGCACCGATATTGGTATCTGTGATTGCGATAGTCTTCTCATAGGTAAGATGATCATCTTTTTCAAACTTCAGAGTATTACTATAACCATAGAGATTAGCATTGAAACTGAAGTCACCATTCGAATCTGTCTGAACACTTGTATCGTTCACACTGACCTTCACATTGGAAATCGGTGTCTTTCCATCTCTCTCCGTTACCTTTCCTTCCATCGTAGAAGTATAAGAGGCATCATCTTCTTTCAAGAACAGGGAATCGCCTAAATCGATTGTATTGTTCTTAGCAAGACGCAATGACTTCTTTGAAACCTTTGTCTGATTCTTCAAGTAGGAAGTCTTGGAATAGTTGATGGTGATATCATCAACGCAGTCTTTGATATTCAGTGAGAACTTTCCATCATCATCGGTATAGACAGTCTTATATCCATCGACACTGACTTTGACAGCGGGGACTGCATTGTTATTGACATCCACTAATCTTCCACTTACAACACCAGTGACAGGATATGCCTTCTGTGTATAGAACTTGTTGTCATATGGATTCAGTATCAGATAATTATCCGGAACCTGTGGATCAACATCTCCGTGCCAGAGGTATCCTTTATTTCCTGTCTTTGTGACTCTTGCAAAGGCAAAAGAAGTAGGAGTGTATTTATCAACATCATCTCCTAAGACAGAGTAGGAAATATATCCTTCAACATTGAATCCCTGATCGACATCAGTATGGAAGTTCAATGTTCCATAGGTAAAGACTCTAGCGACAAATCCAGTAAGATAAGAATAGATTCTTCCAGCTGCAGTCACTCGAAACTCATACTGATTGGATCCTCTTGTGTTTCCGCCTGTACCATAAGTATCAACATATAACTCAACAGAATCCGATTGTGCCGTAGCTAAGTTGATGTTTTCCACATTCAATGTAGAAAGACAGTCATCCTTGCATTCAAAGAGATAGTAGATTCCTCTTTCTCCCTTATAGATGGAGACATAGGCATCCTCTGTTTCAGAAGCATAGACTTTATGTCTTCCGCTACCGCTAGGATAATCGTACTCAGCATCTCTTACACCATCGATTTTGAGTTCCGGATCTGCATAGATACCCTTCTTTGAAAATGGATCACTTGCTTCTGTATTTTTCTCACCATCCTCGATAACTACATCACTATCAAAGATATAGTTATATTCAATCGTGTCTTTACAACCGACTAAAAGTAACAAACATGAAGGAAGCAAAGAAATGAAACGTTTTAAGAATGCTTTCATACTGTATTTCTCCTATATTCTTGATCTATCGTAGGTCTAATCCTTTTTCCTTCAACCATAAGTAAGGATCATCGTCCTTATGATTTTTTCTATATTCGCTTGCGCTCATACCAGTGATTTTGTGGAATAGTCTCATGAAGTATTTCTCATCCTCTATTCCAATCATTCTTGCGATTTCCTGGTTCTTGTAGTTTGTCTTGATCAGTAAATCACAAGCCCATGAGATACGGAATCGATTGATGTATTCAATCGGTGTCATATCTAAGTAGGTCTTAAACATGTTGATCAACTGTTTCGGAGTAAGATAGACTTCCTGTGCAATCTGAGGAAGTGTCAGATTCATACGGAAGTTATTGTTGATATAGACAAGAGTATCTCTGAATATCTTATAGGCAGCCGTCTTATTATTCTGTGAAACATTATTCCTCTTTTCATAGCTGATCAGATCACCAAATAGCATCATCAGATAGGCATAGCAAAAGAGATCCTGTTCATCACTTCCATTGTATTTCTCATA
>CAVALL010000042.1:14840-16924 GCA_963589675.1 Alistipes onderdonkii
TTTCATGACATCACAGATGGTTATGAAATCAAGATTCGTTAAGACAGTCTTATCCTTTGATAATCCGCATTCCTTCAATAACTCCTCTGCTCCATCACCATAGAAGTCAACCCAGATATAGGACCATGGATTATGTTCCATAGGATAATACTTAAACTCTACGCCAGGCCAAAGGATAAATGCACTTCCTTTTCCTAAACAGACAATATCATCTCCTCTTTGAACATATCCATTGCCATGAGTAATCAAATGAAAAGAATAATATAAGCAGTTACGTACCTCTGCTACTTTCTTAGGCGCACAATGTTCCTGTCCGACACGTTGAATCTTGATGGAACACATTTTGTCATTCAGCTCAATGTTCAAGGACTTAAATTTCATTGTGTAACCCCTTCCATGCTCTAATTTTAATTTTTAGTGCACTATATTGTCAACAAAATTCCTAAAAACGGAAAAATAATCCACCTTAGGTAATGGATTAAATTGATGACTGCTTTCTTTTGCTACAATGCATGATTAATAAAATCTGATAACAATCCCGATACAGCAAAACAGCTTTATCCTTCTTTTGTCAATGTGTTCCTACATTCATCCTTTTGTGAACTCACCTGTGTTTTCGAATAATCAGGCATTTATTCAATTCCTCTTAGGTAGCTTAGGGATATGAAACTAGGTGACTTGGTTTCCATCTCTACCCTGTTTCAATTCCTCTTAGGTAGCTTAGGGATTTAAAAAAGACAACAAAATTAGAGGCGCATATACGTTTCAATTCCTCTTAGGTAGCTTAGGGATGTGGGTGGAAAAATGATGAAAAAGTTAAGAAAATCCGACTAGTGGTGCACTTGGGTGATACTTTCATCGGTTTTTGACCGCTTTTTTCGAATTTTACGTTTCGTGTTGAAGCGTTCATAATAGCCTTCCGTCTTCTCAGCGTCGAAGAGTTTCGTCAGAATCTGTTCGACCACCTCATCGATTCCGTATTTCGACATCTTCATTGCCTTGAAGGCAAACCATGGCAGAAGTTCCTTCAGGTGATTGGTGTGTATACCTCTGTGTTTTCCGACCTCAAACTTTAGCAGCGAACATACATTGTCGATGGGTTCCATCTGTTCCCTTTCCTTCTTGTCTGTTGATGTGCTTTTTACCACTTTCTCCTTCAGCCTGAGCGACTCAATCAGAAGACGGTGGCTTCTGGCCCCGTCATGGATGATTGTCGATCCAGGCCTTATCCTTTCGTGCAGCGACCCGTATATCTCCTCTGCGCTCGGATTTCCTCTCTTGTCCATGACTTTGCAGTAGTAGCTATGGTGAATGTCATATGCGACAAGGACGCAGACAAGGTTTCCGCTGAGGCCTCGGGGCAGTTTTCCGTCCTTCTCGACAGAAATCAGGCCCTGGTCGGTGATTCTCCAGTATGTCTCGTCAATCCAGATTTTGCCGGAAAGAACGGCCTTTTCCAGATACTCAGACACAATATCGCATATGCGGTATCTCCAAAGTTGCACGGTCTTCTCGTCCATTCCGGAAAGATAAGACATCGTCCAAACAGGGAAGTCCAGGACGATGTAGGTGGCAAGCTGCGTAAGCCTCATCAGACTAAGCTTTGAATTTCCGAGCATGGTTCCGCTAAGGTATCCGAACCTTGTCCCGCATTCCTGGCACAGCAGGCGCTTCCTTCCGGACCTGACGCCGTCTTCGGAATACCGATGACAGCCGCACGTCGGACAACAGACATCTCTCCGGGCCTTCTGTGCGAACAGGTCTATCGGAAGGCGGCCACTTGATTTGTTCTCCTTCCTTTGCTTCAGCTCTTCATCGATTTCCTTTCTCAAGGATAAAAGCTCATCATCGGAAAAGACATGGAAGTCTAATCCGGAGATCGACTTGATGGTAACGGTGCTCATATGGCGATTGGTCCTTTCGGATGATAGGCGGGACTTCAGAAAAGGACCAATCGCCAAACCAGTCTTAACTGGAATCCCGCCTATCGTCCTTAATCATCGGTTTGGCAGGAATATTATAGTTTTTTCCGAAAACAGCCTCAATACAATTGCAAACTATCGCCCATGTGCACCACTAGTCGG